>JBATFU010000407.1:0-2420 GCA_049665065.1 Woeseia sp.
CCCTATCAGCAGCACAAGGCCAATCTGCGAATAGATGTTGAGCGACGTGCCGGTCAGGAACAATGCGATAACGGCCGCAGCGATGCCGAACGGCACGATCAGCGTAACGACCGTGGCGCTGGTAAAGCCTTCGAACTGCGCAGCCAGCACCAGGAATACGACCGCCAGTGCGATCAGATAGGTGAACGCCACTTCGCGTGACGTTTCCTGCAGCGTGGCGGCCTCGCCCAGTAACAGCAACGACACGTTGCTCGGCAGCACTTCTTCCGCGAGCCGCCTGACGTCGTTGACCGCAGACTGCAACGGATAGCCATCCGCGAGTTCTATGTCGATTTCGATAGCGCGGCGCTGCGCCTGTCGGCCCAGCTCGGCGGCGACGCCCTCTTCTTTCAGCGTCACGACACTCGATAGCGGCAACAGCTCGCCGTTGCCAGCGCTCACGTACAGGTTGACGAGATCAGAAGGGTCATTGATTTCGCCATTCGCCGATTCGAGAATGATTGGCACCGCTTCGTCAGCAACGTTCAGGTCGATGAGCTCATCGCCGTTGATCATCGCCCGCAAGGTGCTGGCAAGATTTGGCAGGTCGATACCAAGGTCCGCAGCGCGGCGCCGGTCAATTTCGACCGACAGCTGTGGCTGCGTGGGATCGTAGGAAATCTGTGCACGCGTCAGGTTAGGCAGTCTGTCTTCTACGCCGTTCGCAAACAGCTTGGCGGCGTCATAAATTTCGTCGTAGTCGTTGCCGAGCAGCGCGATGCGCACGCCGCCGCCGTCACTGCGGCGCAGGCTCAGGCTGTTGCTGCCCCAGATGCTCACACGCGCACCGGGGATATCATTGAACTGCTGGCGCAGCGAACTTTCGATTTCCTGCTGACTGCGCTCGCGTTCGCTCCAGTCCGCCAGCGGCACGATGATGCGGCTGCGATTCAGATCCCAGGCGCCAATAACGCTGAACATCGATTGGGCTTCGCCACTCTCGACCAGCGGCCGCACGATCTCCTCGATCTGCACGGTCTGGCGGTCCATGTACTTGATGCCGACCCCGTCAGGACCGCTTGCGAAAACATTGATAACGCCGCGGTCTTCCGCGGGCACGAGTTCCTTATCCAGTGACTGGTAAGCGAAGACGCCCATTACGGCGAACGCGAGCGCGGCGCCGATGGGCAGCCACCAGCGATCCAGCAGGAAACTGAGCGAGCGATGGTAGCCGGCCGCGAAGCGGCTGCCGAAGCGCTGCAGGATGTTCGGCTCCTTGCTGCTGTTGTCTGCTTTTAACAATCGCGCGGCAGCGGCGGGCACCAGCGACAAGGCCACGAAGCTCGAAATGATGACGGCGCTGGCCAGCACGATGCCGAATTCGCGGAACAGGCGGCCGGCGGTGCTGGGCAGGAACGAGATCGGTACGAACACGGAAACGAGTACGGCCGTCGTGGCAACCACGGCGAAGAAGACCTGCCGTGTGCCGAGCACCGCGGCGGCACGGATGCCGAGTCCCTGGCTGCGACGACGCTGAATATTCTCCAGCACCACGATCGCATCGTCGACGACCAGCCCGGTCGACAGCACGAGTGCGAGCAGGGTCAGGATATTGATGGAAAAACCGAACAGCCAGATAGCGGCGATGGTGCCGATTAGCGCGACGGGAATTGCAATACTCGGCACCAGCGTTGCGCGGAAGCTGCCGAGAAACAGCCAGATGGTTGCAATAACAATCATGACGGTCAACGCGAGCGTTATCAGCACTTCGCTGACGGAACTGCGGATAAAGGCTGCCTGGTCATCGGTGACGACGACGTTGAGTTCGCTGAAGCGAGCATTGATCTGCTTCACTGCTTCATGAACGCCCCGGGATATTTCGATGGTGTTCGCGCGCGCCTGGCGCACGATGCCGATACCGAGATTGGGTCGGCCATCGAGCCGCGTCATCGAGGTTGAATCGGCAGGCCCGAAGTAGACGTTCGCGACATCGCCAACCCGGATGGAATCGCGAATGATGATGTCCGCTATTTGCCCGGCCTCGACCAGCGACGCGTCGGCGCGAACAATCAGTTCCTGGTCGCGCGAACGGAAGCTGCCGGCCGGAACGTCGAACGGTGCCTGGCGTAATGCGGCAGCGACATCGTTAACGGAAAGACCGTAACTCGTCAGTCGCAAGGGGTCGGTTGCAACGCGCAAAACACGCTGCCGATCGCCTGCCAGGACAACATCCGCAACACCGCTGATGGAAATGAGCATCGGAACGACGTCTTTCTCGACGACACGGGTAAGCGCCTCGGTCGTCAGCGTGTCGCTCATCACCGCGAGATTCAGCACCGGGTCGGAGTCGTCATCGGCTTTGACGACGGCAATCTGCTCGACGCGGTCAGGCAACTCGCGCGACACACGGTTTACGGCTTCGCGGACATCGGCAGATGCAC
>JBATFU010000408.1:0-5186 GCA_049665065.1 Woeseia sp.
TCGTAGATATGGTCATTGGCGTAGGCGGCGTAATCAGGAATCGTCTTGTTACCGATGTTGTCGACCGGCTTGGCAAATGTCGTTGAGCCGTCCGCAACCAGTGACAACGACTCGGCCATGCCGGTGCGCCGATCGCCACGGATGATTTTAACGCCGTAATTTTCAGTTACGTTGAGCGCGCCGGTGTCGGCAGCCGTCGGGCCAATGCCTCCCGCCTGCTTCAACGGAATGGCAACGTCTACGCCGTCGATCGGCAGCGTAATGCCCTTCGTGTCGCTTGCGAATTCAAACTGAAAGGTGATGTCTTCGTTCGCGTCACCATTGTTGTCAATGTGAATCTCGTAGATAGCGTCTTCGTCGAGCTGGAAGTAATTGGGGCCGCCGTAGGAGTCCTGCAGCGGAATGTAGTTTGCAACCAGCGTCACGAAGCCTTCCCGGCCCGTTTCATAGCTGTTGAACATGTAGAAATCGGTGCCGTCTACTTTCGGCAGCGACGTGATAAACGGCGCCTCTCGATGACTGGATGCGCTGGCGATGACCGGTAAGGCGATCGCAATAGCCGCAAACATCAAGCCGCGGTTCAAGGTTTTCATGGTTAACTCCAATTTAAAAAAGTGTTGTTCTCCCTCGATGCAAAGGCTACGCGGAACTGATTGGATAGATAGGGGTGAGATGTATCGCTTGGTAACGATGCCGCCTGATTTGTAACAGATGGTAACTGCAGGCCCTGGATGACGGGTTTTTCAACGCCCGTTGTGGTTTTGCGCGCAGAGGAGCGCTGGAATGGTTAACAGGACAGATGCTGGTATTTACGGCGGGGCGAGCAGCGCCGTGTGCTGATCGGTGTCAGCCGGCTGTTGCGAAATTCAGCGCGCAGCCAGGAAAAATCAGGCGCGCTGGTGGCTAACGTGGCGTGTAAAGCTTCGCCTCGTCCCGCGTCAGCTCCTCGACTTTGAGGCTCCAGTTTGCCAGCGACGTGCTGACGCGAAAGCGGTAGCGTCCGCTTGTGTTGAACAGCTTGACGCCGTCGCCCGGCCGCTTGGTTTGCACCAGCAGGCCCTCATGGAAGCCGGTGTTGCCGTCGACAAGATGAATCTCGATGGCCATTGAGCCCTGGAATTCGCTGTTGACGCGCCAGTCGAGAATCCACGGCGCCTGCACTTCGAACCAGTCCGTTGTTGCGTTGCCGCTGCCGGAGAATTGCCGCACAAGCTCTTTGCTGCCGACGTTGAGACTGAGCAGCGTTGCGGCCAAGGCAATGAGGGATAGTTTCCTGAACATCTGCAGCTAACCTGTCAGTTTCAGCCGGCGCGATCGCCAGGCGGTGTCATTAGGACAGAAACTGTAGCAAATGGTGCGATCGAAAGAGAATGCCGTGGCAGGGCGGTCGCCCCGCCACGGCGAAACTTCAGAAGAACTTCCTCGCCATGCCCATCAGGCCGCCGAGGCCGCCACTCTTGCCACCGCCCAACATGGCGGTAATGGCAGAGAGGCCATTGTCGCCGCCACTGCTGCGAGCGGATTCCGTGCCTTTGGCCATCGCACCCATCGCGAGGCCCGCCAGCAATGGCAGAGCTTTCTTGATCAGGCTCGGATCGATGCCGGTCTTCGCTGCAGCATCGCTGGCAACGGAGCGACTGACTTCTTTGCTGCCTAGCAGGTGACCGAGAATTCGGTTGCCATCCTCACGCGTCTCCGGCTGTTCGAGCAGCTCCGGGTTTTTCAGGTAGCGGTCGTGATGGCCGGTCTGCAATGCATTCTGCAAGCCCTGTAAGCCACCGGGTGTCGCAATCTGCTTCTGCAAACCACCCTGCAGCGCAGGTGCGACTGCCGCGATCAACTTGCCCGCATCCGTCGCGTTTACGCCGAGCTGCGACGCCAGCTTGGCGATACTGTTGCCACCACCGGCGGCTGCCAACATTTTCATCAGGTCCATTACAGACTCCTCTCTTGGTCCGGCAGATTACTTCGGTATACGAATTTTCTGGCCAGGGTAAATGCGGTCCGGATTGTCGATAATGTCCCGATTCGCTTCAAAAATTTTCATGTACTTCGAGGCGCTGCCGTAAAACTGCTTGGCAATCTTGCCGAGCGTATCGCCGCTCTTGATCTCGTAGAATTCGTCCTGCGTTGCTGGCTCAGCGGCGCCCGCGGAAGCGGCCTTTGCGCCTGCCTTGGGTGCCGGTGCAGCGGGTGCCACCAATTTATCGGCAACGACTTTCTCAACACCCTTCACATTGCCGGCAATCAGGATTGCCTGCTCGCGAGTCTGCTGGTTGTTGCAGCTGCCGCAGAGCGTCGCAACGCCATCGTCAAATTCGACGGTCAGGTCTTTCAGGCCGGTCATTTTGATCTCGAGGTGCTGCTTGATGTTATCCGCAGCCTCGGCGTCCGTATCAAACAGCTGACGGCCAACGTCACGTGCAAAATCGAATAATCCCATGGTGGTATCCCCTGTCGGTTGGTGTATTTATCGTTGCGAACTGTATACCGTTTTGCTTGCGGTAACAGTCACAGATTGTTAACGGCGGTGCCAATCAGGCGCCTCGCTCCGCGCCATAATAGACCTGCTCCTCACTGATAATCATGTCAAACGGCACATCGTGCGGCTGTGGCCGGATGCTCGGCAGCCTGAGGCAATCGTAGGCGACGCCGATCAGCATGCGGCTTGAGGCCGTGTCCTGCAGCGTGCGATCGTAGTATCCGCCGCCGCCGCCCAGCCGGAATCCGGCGGCGTCGAACCCGACGCAGGGCGCAACAATAACATCGGGCTGCACCGCGTCACTGTCGGGCGGACACGGAATGTTCAGCGCATCCCGCGCCAGAACCCCGTCAATGGACCAGGCCCGGAATATCAGTGGCTCGCCAGCGGCAAGCACGACGGGTAAGGCAAGCCGCTGCCCGGCATCCGCCCGCTTCGCGTACCAGGCCCGCAGGTCGGGCTCGCCAGCGAGCGGCCAGAAAACCGCCATGCAGGCATCTGCTACGTTTTTCAGAGCAGCATTGAGGTGCCCGGCTATTGCAGCATCGGCACGCCGCCGGGTGGCGGCGGCAAGCGCAGCACGCCGTTGCCGCAGCACCGCCCGTTGCGCCAGTCGCCAGGCGTCGGCATCGTGCTGCGCTGAATCGCGACCCCTGGCACCGCTGGGTTTCTCTGGCGGCGGCCGGTCTTCATTGTCATTCATTGTGTGAAATATGCCCCATGGCGCCGCGCATTGCGGCCTTCTGTCACTCCGCCAGCTTATCCTTTTGAGCAGCCTGGACAATGTTGGGATTGTACGCTGCCGCACGCTGCGTCGGACCGGCGTGACTGGCAGCCACAATGATGATTGTTCACAATTGCGCGCCAACCTTTTAAGGTCGGGCTGCTATGCTGTCGCTCGTAGCGGGCACGGGAGCAAGCGCATCGCGTTGGGCTCGCCCGACAAATTCACTATTCAGATCAGGAGTAACAGGAATGTCTATTGCACGAATTACAGAACTATCAGCGGCCTCATCGAAGAGCTTCGAAGACGCGATCGAGAAGGGCATCAAGCGCGCGAATGAAACGCTTGATAATGTCGAAGGCGCCTGGGTGCAGGACATGAAAGTCACCTGCAAGGACGGCAAGGTCGATGAGTACCGGGTTCAGATGAAAGTGACATTCGTATTGAAGTAAGCGCTGCCCGGCGTTGCGCCATGGCTCGCAGGCCTTGAAAAAATGCGACACGGCGCCCGGTGAATTCCGCATTGTAAAACTTTGTCAATGCTGGCCCGTCGGAACAGGCTTGAAACTACACTGCGGTATAGGCTCAAGCGCAACGCACAGCAAGCGCACAAGAAACGTTATTTTTAAGTCCAACATGTAGAACTGGAGCGAAAGATGGCAAAGCGGATTGAAGACATTGAGGGCATCGGCCCGAAAACCGGCGAAACCCTGCGCGCGAACGGCATTCGAAGCGTTGACGACCTGTTGCAGGCCGGTGCGACCAAGAAAGGCCGTGCAGACCTTGCTGCGAAGACGGGCCTGAACGAATCACGTGTCCTGAAGTGCGTCAACATGGCAGACCTGTTTCGCGTCAAAGGTGTCGCGAGTCAGTACGCCGAACTGCTGGAAGCAGCAGGCGTTGACACTGTTAAGGAACTGAAGAATCGCAACGCCGAAAACCTCGCTGCGAAAATGGAAGAAGCCAATGCGGCCAAGAAACTGGTACGTAAGGTACCTTCCGTCAAAGTAATCGCCGCCTGGATAGATCAGGCCAAGACGCTGCCTGGCGTTGTCACGTACTAGGTTTTCAGACCCTTAAGTAAATCAAGTCGCGCTTTGCGCTGCCTTTGCAGTGGCAGGGCCCGAGTTACGGAGAATCAAATGAAAAAGTTAATTATGCTGTTCCTGCTGCCGCTGGCGTTCCTGTCGGTTGCAGCCTGTTCGGACAGCGGCAAAGGCGATGACGCCAGCGCCAGCAAGATGATGGATAAAGCTGCAGATTCCATGCAGGAAGCAGCCAGCGACATGGGTGCAGCTGCTGAAGAGCTCAGTGGCGATGCCGCCGAGGCAGCGAAAGACGCCGCTGCAGCAGCCGAAGAAGCCGCGATGAACGCGCGCGATAAGGCCTCGGAAATGGCCGGTGACGCGATGGACACCGCCGCTGATATGAGCGACGAAGCCAAAGCCAAAGCCGAGCAATTATCGGAAGAAGCGAAAGCAAAAGCGGCAGAAATGGAAGCAGCTGCCAAGGAAAAAATGAACTACTAGGTTCACGTTTCGTGAACCGCTGCCCGGAGCGCCTGTCGGGAGACAGGCGCGACCGGTCATTACAGCTACACCGCGCACAAGGATGAGCGAGGCGACCTTCCCATCCCTGCTGACTGTGGCGCAGCTCTACTAAAAGGCACAAGGCACAGGAACTCGCAGGCAAATGATTACGGTGGAGATAGCCGACCCCTTCGCAAGGAAGCTGATGGCGCGTTACCTGAGTCACCGGCAGGAAGACATCCGCAACCTGCGCGAATTCATCGCCGCGGATGATTTCGAAGCCGTTCGACTGGCCGGGCACAATATGCATGGCTCGGGCAGCGCCTATGGCCTCGACTGGATCTCTGAACTCGGGAAGCTGCTGGAAACCGCCGCAATCGACCACAATCAAGATGAAGTCAGCCGCCTGGTCACCCAGCTCGAGTCCTACGTGCGGGCCTTGCATATCGCC
>JBATFU010000409.1:0-7155 GCA_049665065.1 Woeseia sp.
CAGCCTTTGCCGGCCGCACAGCGCGCGCAGGCCGGCACCCCGGCGACGCGCAGCACGGCACTGTGCCCGTCAATCGACAGTATTTCTGCGGTGGGTGTATCCATGGCTACATCGACCCCGGTCAAGATGACGACCGTCGTGTCAGCGCAAACTTATTGCTGCTGCATGGCGCGCGCAATGCGCTGCACAGTGATCGCCGGCACTTCGCCGACAGCCGTTACCTGGAAATCATTAATGAGCGTGCTGTATGAGTTTGCCGCACCGACCCGATGGCGTTCAGCGATGTCGCGATCCTGCTGCTGGGTAATGAATACGGACACGGTGGCGAGACCATCGCTATAGAGGATATGCGTTACCGGCTCTGCGAAGCCCGGCATCTGCTCCATGCGCGTCGAGACCACCTGGAAGCCGCCCGGCAGATCGTCGCAATGCCAGTCTGACTCGGCTTCGACCGTGTCCGGGCGTGCCGGCTCGGAGTACCAGGTGAAATTATCGAGACTCAGGGACGGCTCGAGTGCCGCATCGGTAATTACAGAATTGAAGGTGATGTCGGCAAACTTGAGCTGCTCCAGCACCTCGCCGTCGCCGCCAACGAGTTCTGTCCGCAGCGGAAAGGCGGTGTCCTGATCAAGCCATAGCCGGTGACCGAAGCGATACGCGTCATGCGGACGGATCGCCAGCAACACCGCCGCACGCCCCGCGACACGCTCTTCGCGCACGATTGACAGATCGTATTCGCTGCCGAAACGCAGTTCACTGCTAGGCAACGTTGAGAACAGCGTACTGCGGTCATTCCATTGTTCGATCAGGACGGATTTTTTGTCGGGCAGGATGCAATGCACTTCATTGCCGTGGCGAATAATCTCGAGCCCGCTGCCTTCCTGCGTAATGACTTTTTCATTGACGACGCCATCAACGACGCGATGGATAACCTTGAGCGCTTCGGCACGGCCGTTCTTGCGGCGCATGACCGTGCCTTCGTAGTCGATCGTTGCGACGACGGTAGCCATACGATCAAGCCATTCGTTCGGTGTAGGCCGGTCGCGCGCGCTGGCCGTGGCAAAGACGGACAGGAGCAACGTTGTTAGCAGGGCGTATGTCGGCAGGCGGTTCGCGTGGCTCATGCGTTGTCCCGTATCACTATTGTTATTGCAGCTGGCTGCTTTCTGCTGCCTGATTCTCGTCGCTTGGCAGAGCGGTCTCAAGTGCCGTGTCATTCGTCGCCGGCACTTCCACCAGTTCGCCACCGCGAAGTTCAAGGGTCACAAGTCGCGAAAGGATGCCGTTTGCGCCGAGTTCGCCGGAGGTTTCACCGTGACTGAGATAGTACTGCATCAGCATGTCACCCGGCCGATCTGCCATGACGTCAATAGCCAGGGGTTCGGTGTAGGAACCCGCTTCTGTCAATTGCGCCGATTGGGAATTTGCCGGCGCACTCAACTCGGGTGCTTCCAGCTGGCGCAAGCCGGCCAGTGCCAGCAGGGCCACGGACGCTGCAATCGCGAATCCGGCTGCGGGCCGCAGCCAGCGGTTCGGCAACTCAGCGGACTCCGCGGCAGCGAGCGGAGCTTCATCCGCTACGGCGGCGGCGATGCGCGCCGCCAGATCACGTGCCGCTGGCACGGTCTGCTCGCCACGCAACAGGCGGCCGATCTGCAAATACGCGGCAGCCTGTTGCCGCAGCCCGGCATCCTGGCCCAGGCGTCTAACCAGCATCTCGGCCTCTGCTGCTTCCAGCTCGCCATCGATGAAAGCGGATACTTGCAATTTCAGTGCGTCATTCATTGTTCACCGTCCGGGCGTTACGCCCTGAATCTCTGAAGATCGAAGCGGGCCTGCCCGTCAGTCGATCAGGTTTGCTATTTTCTTGCCTATCGCATCGCGCGCGCGAAAAATTCGTGAACGAACCGTGCCCACCGGGCATTCCATCGTCTGCGCAATTTCCTCGTAGCTCATGCCTTCCAGTTCCCGCAGGACTATCGCTGTTCGCAGGTCTTCCGGCAACGCAGCAATCGCGCGCTCAACCGTTTCATTGAGTTCGCGACTCAAGGTTACCCCCTCGGGGGTATCGGTTTCCTTCAGCTTCGCGTGCAGGTCGTACTGCTCCGGATCCTGAAAGTCGAGCTCCACGTCCTGCGGTCTGCGCCGCTGCGCCGCCAGGTAATTCTTGGCCGTATTCACAGCAATCCTGTAAAGCCAGGTATAAAACGCGCTGTCGCCGCGAAACCGCGGCAACGCCCGGTACGCCTTGAGAAAGGCGTCCTGCGTGATATCCAGTGCCTGATCCGGGTCCCGCACATAGCGCATTACCAGGTTGATGATCTTGTGCTGGTACTTCAGCACCAGCAGGTCAAAAGCCCCCTTGTCGCCCTGCTGGACCCGCTTGACGAGCTGCGCGTCCGGCGTGTCAGTCATGCCGACTAACCCCAGTGTCAGTGACAGGAGCTCTGTTGCTGTCGGGGTAGACCGACCCTGAAACTGAAAGTTCGGCAGGTGCCATGTTTTTCATAAGGACTTTGGAAGATTTGTGACGGTCATCGCGGGCTTGCCGTCTTACGATGCAGCGGCGCATGGTAGCAGTATTGCCGTACAGCGGCCAAAGCGCCGTTACGCGCAGAAGGCAAGGATCACCTGCAGGCGGCGCCAGTCCGCTGGCTTGACCCGGCTGGCCAGCAGCAGCGTATCGAAGCGCCTGCCGTCCGCTGTGCAGAGGCGCAGCCACGCATAGCGCCGCGTGATCAATGTACCGGGGCGCAGGCTTAGCTCAACAGCCGCTGCACCGTGCTGCAAAGCACGAATGCCCGCGGTGCCGGAGAACTGCAAACGCCTGAAGCCGCGGCTGCGCCGGACAAAACGGTACAGCTCGCAGCCCTGCAGGAACAGCCACGCAGAGGCCGCAACCACGCGCCAGCCGGGTGCGAGCGGCAGATGCAGCGCAATGACGAGACCGATGGCAAGCGCGGCAGCAGGTAGCAGCAGCAGGCGTTGCTGCAAATCACGATCAGGTGACAGCGTCACCTCGAATTTGCCGGATAAGCGGCTGCAGGTCTGGCTGGCGGGCGGGCTCACCCCGCACAAGGTAACTGGCGAGCTCCGGGTCCGGCAGCTCCAGAAGTGTCCGGAAGGCGGCTTTTTGCGATTCCGAGGCCGTATCGAAGTGCCGTTCGAGCCAGCCGCTCATCAATACGTCCAGTTCCCGCATGCCGCGCCGGCACTGCCAGCGGAGTCGCGACTTATCGGACGAAATCACAGGCGGCGCACCCTGCGCGCTCAGTGGCGACGCTCTACCAGCATTTTCTTCGTCTCGGCGATGGCGCGCGCAGGATTCAGGCCCTTCGGGCAGGCCTGCGAACAGTTCATGATCGTGTGACAACGGTACAGGCGGAACGGATCTTCAAGATCATCGAGGCGTTCGCCGGTGGCCTCGTCGCGGCTGTCGACCAGCCAGCGGTAGGCGGCAAGCAATGCCGCCGGGCCGAGGTAGCGATCGCTGTTCCACCAGTAGCTGGGGCAACTCGTCGAGCAGCAGGCACACAGGATGCAGGCAGACGGCTCATCGATCTTTTCCTGATCTTCTTTGCTTTGCAAACGCTCACTGTCGGGCGGTGCCGGGGTACGCGTCTGCAGCCATGGCTTGATCGAAGCGTACTGTGCGTAAAAATTGGTCAGATCCGGCACGAGATCCTTAACGACCGGCATGTGGGGCAATGGATAAATCTTGATTGCGCCGCGCACGTTGCTGATCGGCATTGTGCAGGCCAGCGTGTTACTGCCATCGATGTTCATGGCGCAGGATCCGCAGATACCCTCGCGGCAGGAACGACGGAACGTCAGGGTCGGGTCAATCTCGTTTTTAATTTTGATCAGCGCATCGAGCACCATCGGACCGCAGCTGTCCATATCGATCTCGTAGGTATCCATGCGCGGATTGTTGCCGCTATCCGGATCATAGCGATAGACGACAAACGTCTGCACGTTGCTCGCGCCGCTGCCGGCCGGAAAATGCTGGCCCTTCTTTATCCTTGAATTGGCTGGTAAACGAAATTCCGCCACGTTGTGCTCCTCGTCCTTAAACCGTCACTCTAGCTCAGTAAACGCGCGCCTTGGGCGGCACGGCCTCAACTTCATCGGTCAGCGTCTGCTGGTGCACCGGGCGATAGTCGATCGACACTTTGCCTTTGTCATCGACCCACGCAAGCGTGTGCTTCATCCAGGTTTCGTCATTGCGATCGGGAAAATCTTCGTGCGCGTGCGCGCCGCGGCTTTCCTTACGATTCGCCGCGGACTCAATCGTTGCCATCGCGTTGAACAGCAGGTTTTCAAGTTCCATCGTCTCAATCAGGTCCGTGTTCCAGATCAGCGAGCGATCCTTGACGTCCACGTCAGCGAAAGTGCCGAAGGTCTTGTGCATGAGATTCACGCCCTCGCCGAGCGTTTCCGTCGTGCGGAATACGGCAGCGTGATTTTGCATGACCTTTTGCATCTCGAGGCGAATCTCGGCGGTCGGCCGCGAACCCTGTGAATGCCGCAGCCTGTCGATGCG
Source organism: Woeseia sp. (assembly GCA_049665065.1). GTDB lineage: Bacteria > Pseudomonadota > Gammaproteobacteria > Steroidobacterales > Woeseiaceae > Woeseia. Next base: position 4,544 of record JBATFU010000409.1, read on the forward strand.
CGCGACGCTGTCCTGCCCGGCATCTTTCGGCAAGGGCTTGTGCCGCGCATCGGGCGTCATCGTATCCGCGCAATGCTTCGCCGCTGCGCGTCCGAATACGACGAGGTCGAGCAGCGAATTGGAGCCGAGCCGGTTGGCGCCGTGCACCGAGACGCAGGCGGCTTCGCCGACGGCCATCAGCCCCGGCACAACGGCTTCGTAGTCGTCGCCACGACGCGTCACAACCTCGCCTTTGTAGTTCGCCGGAATGCCGCCCATGTTGTAGTGCACTGTCGGCAACACCGGGATTGGTTCTTTCGTGACGTCGACACCGGCAAAAATTCGCGCAGTCTCGGCAATGCCGGGCAGGCGTTCGTCAATCACTTCCGGACCAAGATGCTCGAGGTGCAGATGGATGTGATCCTTGTCAGCGCCAACGCCGCGGCCTTCACGAATCTCGATCGTCATCGAGCGGCTGACGACATCGCGTGAAGCGAGATCTTTTGCATTCGGTGCGTAGCGCTCCATGAAGCGCTCATTGTCGGAGTTGGTAAGGTAGCCGCCTTCGCCGCGCACGCCCTCGGTAATCAGGCAACCCGCACCGTATATGCCGGTAGGGTGAAATTGCACGAACTCCATGTCCTGCAGCGGCAGGCCTGCCCGCAGCACCATCGCGTTACCGTCACCGGTGCAGGTGTGTGCAGAAGTACAGGAAAAATATGCACGACCATAGCCACCCGTGGCCAGGATCACCTGATGGCCAAGGAAGCGATGCAGCTTGCCGGTAGCCAGATCGAGGGCCACCACGCCGCGACAGGCGCCATCGTCCATGATCAGGTCGATGGCAAAATACTCTATGAAGAACTCTGCCTCATGCTTCAGCGACTGCTGGTAGAGCGTGTGCAGCATCGCATGGCCGGTGCGGTCCGCCGCTGCGCAGGTACGCTGTGCCGTGCCTTCGCCGTAATGCGTGGTCATGCCGCCAAACGGACGCTGATAAATCTTGCCGTCTTCGGTGCGTGAAAACGGTACGCCGTAGTGTTCGAGTTCAATCACGGCATCCGGCGCTTCCTTGCACATGTACTCGATGGCGTCCTGGTCACCGAGCCAGTCGGCGCCCTTGATCGTGTCGTACATATGCCAGCGCCAGTCGTCTTCCCCCATGTTGCCGAGTGCCGCGCTGATGCCGCCCTGCGCCGCCACCGTATGGCTGCGGGTTGGGAAAACTTTCGTGACACAGGCCGTCTTGAAACCCGCTTCCGCGAGTCCGAAGGTGGCGCGCAGGCCGGCCCCGCCGGCACCGACAACCACGACGTCGTAGCGGTGATCGGTGAATTCGTATTCGCTCATACCGCACCGCCAAATGAAATTTTCAGAACGGCGTATACGGCGACCGCCGCCGCCAGCAGGTGGCCAAACTTCGACATGATCAATGCAAACACCTTGATGAACGGACCGTGCACGTAGTCTTCAATCACGACCTGCACACCGAGCAGCGAATGCCAGGCCAGCGTGATGGCGAGCAGTGCCAGTAAAATGCTGTTAATGGGTGCGGCGATCCAGGTAAGCAATACGCCGCGGGAAAAATCGTCAAGCTGCAGCAGGGACACGACGAACCAGCAGCCGAGCAGCGCGAGCGCGATCGCCGTCAGGCGCTGCACCCAGAAATGTTCTGTACCGTCTTTCGCCGATCCTGAACCCAGCACTCTTCCCAGTGGTGAACGCAGGCTCATAGCGATAACCACAGGCCGCCGGTCAGCAGCAGCGTCAATACCAGCACGAACCACGCCGAGGCGTTCGCAGTGCCGAGCTCAAATCCGTAGCCGAGATCCCAGACGAGATGCCGCACGCCATTCGCCAAATGGTAAAAGAAGGCCGCCGACCAGCCGATCAGCATGATTTGCCCAATCAGCGACGTCGCGAACTCTGTGAATTGCTGATACTCGCTGGCGCCGCTGGATGCAGCCAGCAACCACCAGGCAAATGCAATGAGGCCCGCAGCCAGCGCGAGACCGCTGATCCTGTGCAGGATCGACAGCGTCATCGTGATCGGCCAGCGGTAGATGGATAAATGCGGCGACAACGGCCGCCCGGAACTAGTCATAGCCAGGCAGTTTCCTTGTAGTGAGATAAAGCGGCTCGACGAGCGGGATCAGAAATCAATGCAGCGCCCTGCTTTCTCCCAGTCACCGAATCGCGTCGGTTCCGGACCCTTGCGACCGCCAACTTCGCGCGGACGCTTCGACTTGTTGTCATCAACGGTCGGGGTATCATGCCTGCGCGGCGTTTTGGTGTCGGACGCGTCGGGGTTGGATTCTTGTATCTCGCTCATGCGCGAAGTATGCCATACCCCACTGCATGACGCGCGCCGCGCGGGGTAACATTTTGTATCCCGCAGCACCGTCCTTGCGGCAGGAGATTCATGTACGCGCAAATATCAGTCAGCGGCCCGGATGCGATTTCGTTTCTGCAGGGGCAGCTCACCCAGGACCTGCAGAAAGTCAGTGAGTCGCACAGCCCGCTGGCGGCCTGGTGCACGCCGCAGGGACGTGTCATCGCCGTACTGCGGCTACTCAAGCTGGCCGACGGCATAGGCCTGATACTGCCGACTGATCTCGTGGACGACGTGATCA
>JBATFU010000410.1:0-2528 GCA_049665065.1 Woeseia sp.
CTGCAAGGTCGTGACTTCGGGCGCTTCGCACCGTATTTCGAGCGGCCCTGACGACGGTCACCGACGCCAGCGCAATCCAGCGTGCCGCGTACCGTGTGGTAGCGAACACCCGGCAAATCTTTGACACGACCGCCGCGAATCAGCACGACCGAGTGCTCCTGCAGGTTATGACCCTCACCACCAATATAAGAGGTGACCTCAAAACCATTGGTCAGGCGCACACGTGCGACTTTGCGCATGGCAGAGTTCGGCTTTTTCGGCGTCGTTGTGTAGACGCGGGTGCAGACGCCGCGTTTCTGCGGGCAGCCTTCAAGTGCCGGTACCGTGCTCTTCACGGGCTTCACCGTGCGCGCGTTACGAACTAACTGATTTGTTGTGGCCATGGGCCTTTATCTCTTCTCTGTCATTTTTAAAAGAAACCGATCTCTGCGCATACACGCGCAAACGCCGGCAGGCCGCTCCTTTCGTCGCGACCTGCATGGCGGGTCCAGTCCTGCAAAAACGCCTTTTCCTTCAGCGCCTTGCAGTCACCCGACCCGAATACATAGGGCCCGCCGACGGCGAGCCCATTTGAATAAGGGCGGGCATTGTATTGACGCGGCCGAGGCAGTGTCAAGCGGGCGCCCGGGCTACGGGCACCCGCTACAACGCTATTCTTCCTCAGTCGCGGGAGCTTCTTCGGCCTCCGGCTCTTCACTGGCCGCTGCGGCCGCTGCAGCGGCTTCGTTCGACTGCTCCAGTTCCCGCAGCTGGTCGGCAAAATCCTGCTCGCGCGTGCGCCGACGCTCGGCGTGATGCGCAAAGCCGGTACCGGCCGGAATCAGGCGTCCGACGATGACGTTTTCCTTCAGACCGCGGAGGTCGTCCTTCAGGCCGCGCACAGCCGCTTCCGTGAGGACGCGGGTGGTTTCCTGGAAAGAAGCCGCCGAAATGAAGGATTCGGTCGCCAGCGATGCCTTGGTGATACCGAGCAACATCGGCTCGTAGGTCAGCGTGTCCTTGTTCTGGGCGGCCATCTCTTCCTGAACCTCCAGCGCACGGGCCTTGTCGAGCTGTTCGCCGCGCAGGTAGTTGGACTCGCCCGGATCGACGACCAACACCTTGCGCAGCATCTGGCGAATGATCACCTCGATGTGCTTGTCGTTGATCTTCACACCCTGCAGACGATAGACGTCCTGGATTTCGCAGACGAGGTAGTCGGACAGTTCCGGAACGCCGCGCAGCCTGAGAATGTCATGCGGATTCGGCTCGCCGTCGGCAATCACTTCGCCGGCCACGACCTGCTCACCCTCAAACACGTTCAGATGGCGCCACTTCGGAATGAGCTCCTCATGGCTCTCGCCCGCTTCGTCAGTAATGACGAGGCGACGCTTGCCCTTGGTTTCCTTGCCGAAGCTGACCGTACCGGAGTACTCGGCCATGATCGCCGGCTCTTTCGGCTTGCGGGCCTCGAAGAGATCGGCAACACGCGGCAGACCACCGGTGATGTCACGCGTTTTCGACGACTCCTGCGGGATACGGGCGATAACGTCACCAACCTGTACCTTTGAGCCGTCCGACATCGAGACGATAGCGCCTGCTGGCAGTGCGTATACCGCCGGGATGTCAGTATTGGCGAAGCAAACTTCCTTGCCGTCGCTGTCAACGAGCTTGGCCACCGGGCGCAGATCCTTGCCGGAACCACCGCGCATTTTCGCATCGAGCACGACAATGCTGGTCAGGCCGGTGAATTCGTCGATCTGCTCCGTTACCGAGATGCCCTCTTCGAAGTCTTCAAAGTGCAAATTACCTGCGACTTCGGTGACAACCGGGTGAGTATGCGGATCCCAGTTGGCAACGACCTGGCCTTGCTTGACGTCGTCGCCGTCCTGCACGGTGATGATCGCGCCGTACGGCAATTTGTAACGTTCGCGCTCGCGACCGTGCTCGTTCATGATCGAAATTTCACCGGAACGCGAAACAGCAACGAGGTTGCCTTCCTTGTTCTCGACCGTCTTGATGTTGTTGAGCTTGACGACACCGGTGTTCTTGATCTCGATGCTGTTAACAGCAGCAGAACGCGATGCGGCACCACCAATGTGGAAGGTGCGCATGGTCAGCTGCGTGCCCGGCTCACCGATCGACTGCGCTGCGATAACGCCGACGGCCTCACCGATCGCAATGCGGTGTCCGCGTGCGAGGTCGCGACCGTAGCACTGGGCGCAAACGCCGTAGCGAATTTCGCAGGTGATTGGCGAACGCACGAGCACGTGGTCAATTGACAGCTCTTCGAGGCGCTTCACTGCCGCTTCGTCGAGCATCGAGCCTGCGTCGTAAGCAACCTTGTCGCTGCCCGGAATCAGGATCGGCTCTGCAACGACGCGACCGAGCACGCGCTCGCGCAGTGGTTCGACGACATCGCCGCCTTCCACGAGCGGCGCCATGGCCACGCCGTTCTTCGTGCCGCAGTCGACTTCCGTGACCACGAGATCCTGGGCGACGTCAACGAGACGGCGCGTCAGGTAACCCGAGTTCGCGGTCTTCAGTGC
>JBATFU010000411.1:0-2542 GCA_049665065.1 Woeseia sp.
TCGGTAAGGCTCAGGTTCACGCGGCTTGGCGCGATGTAGACCAGGCTGTCGCTATGATCGAGCGCCAGGTTGTCATGCGCCTTGCGACGAAACTCTTCGAGCATCTTTTCGTCATCGCATTCCACCCAACGCGCGGTTGCAACATTGATTGCCTCGAACTGGCAGGTCACCTTGTATTCGTCCGCGAGCCGATGTGCGACCACGTCGAACTGCAACTGGCCAACGGCACCCAGGATCAGGTCGTTGTTGCGCATCGGCTTGTACAACTGGGTGGCGCCCTCTTCGCACAACTGGGCCAGGCCTTTTTGCAGTGCCTTCAGGCGCAGCGGATCTTTCAGGACCGCACGCCGGAAAATTTCGGGTGCGAAACTGGGGATGCCGGCAAACTTGATCGACTCGCCCTGTGAAAAGCTGTCACCAATGTTGATCGTGCCGTGATTGTGCAGCCCGATGATGTCGCCCGGATAGGCGGTTTCCGTGTGTTGCCGGTCTGCCGCCATAAACGTAATGGCATCGGGAATTTTCATTTCCTTGCCGCTGCGTACGTGCAGCAATTTCATGCCTTTCTGGAATTCGCCCGAGCAAATGCGCATGAAGGCAATGCGGTCGCGGTGTCCGGGGTCCATGTTCGCCTGGATCTTGAACACGAAACCCGTCAGTGCTTCGTCAGACGCTTTAATGACGCGCTGTTCCGATTCGCGATCGCGCGGTGGCGGCGCGTGCTCGACGAACTCATCCAGCAGTTCGCGCACACCGAAGTTGGAAATTGCCGAGCCGAAAAATACCGGGGTCTGTTTGGCGGCCAGGTAGGCGTCAATGTCGAGCTCCGGACAGGCACCTTTCACCAGCTCGATCTCTTCCCGAAACGCGTCGGCATCGCTGCCGAGGATGTCATCGGCCAGCTTTGACTGAAGCCCGTCTATCGCCGTGATATTCGATGCCTTCTGCTTGCCGGCCGTTTTGTACAGGTAGATGCGATCCTGCAGCAGGTGATAGACGCCTTTCAGTGACCGCCCCATCCCGATTGGCCAGGTAACGGGCGAGCACTCGATACCGAGTACGGATTCGATCTCATCGAGCAGCTCAATAGGCTCGCGACCTTCGCGATCGAGTTTGTTGATGAACGTCATGATCGGCGTGTCGCGCAATCTGCAAACTTCCATCAGCTTCACGGTGCGTTGTTCAACGCCTTTCGCGCAGTCAATCACCATCAGCGCTGAATCGACGGCGGTCAGAGTCCGATACGTGTCTTCCGAGAAGTCTTCGTGGCCCGGCGTGTCGAGCAGATTCACGATGCGGTCACGGTAAGGAAACTGCATGACCGATGAGGTAATGGAAATACCGCGCTGTTGTTCCAGCGCCATCCAGTCGGACGTCGCATGCCGATTTGCCTTGCGACCCTTGACCGTTCCGGCAAGCGTAATTGCGCCGCCGAACAGCAACAGCTTTTCGGTGAGCGTCGTTTTACCGGCGTCAGGGTGCGAAATGATCGCGAATGTGCGGCGCTTGCTGGCCTGGGTGGCTATCGTTGACATGGGTCGGACGGGGCGAAAAAGGCTGCGAAGTGTAGCCCAGTCGCGTTGAAACGACCAGTACGGACTACGGCAACCAGGCGTAGCCGACCTTCATGAACACGGTGCGATCCGTAGTGATCATGTCGGTAAGGTCGTCGTCTTCCAGCAGATTGTCTGAATAGCCGAGGAAGAACACCGTTTGCGGATTCAGCTTGTAGGAATAGAGCAGCTGGCGGCCGAGACCTCGGCGCTTTGCCACCACAGTTTCGATGTACTGGTCCTGATTACGTTCGATGTCACGATTCTGCAGCGTCACCCGCAGAAAACTGCGTACGCTGAACTGCCAGGTCAGTCGCGAATCAATAACGCTGGCATCGAAAATTGCCGGTCCTTCCTTGCTATCCAGCTGCACGAAGGTCCCGCGGAAACGCAGCATGAGGTTGCGATTGATGTTCCAGTTCAACCAGGGCTCGAAGCGGATCTCGTTTCCGAGGCGAGAATTGGCAAAATCTATCTGGTCTCCAATTCGCGTCCAGGCACCCAGCTGCAAGCCGCTGCGCGGCGACGTTTCCATGTACAGGCTGAGCTTGTCTTCCTGGAACAGGATGTTGTCGAACAGAACCTTGCGCGTAAGGCCACCAAACTCAATGTAGGTCTGCAACGGTAAATTGATTGCTCCGTAGGCCTCTAGCTCTTTTTCAATCAGGCGACCGTCGGCATCGTGCGTGATGTCCCAGTCGCCGTTCAGGCGAATTCGCGTCCACCAATTGTCTTCATCGCCATGCCAGATATGGCCGAGCCCGAGCACCTGCTGCTCGTAATCGACGCGCGTGACGAAGCCTGCATCACTGCGATAGTTCGGATCGAACTCCGAATGCCGCGCATAGGCAAACCAGTCGCGGGAATTGTAGTCGTAGGTCAGTCCAAGCGCATCGCCGTCAAACCTGCCAAGCGGTTGCTCGTAGTCCGCTGCAACTGCGGCCGGATATTCGGTTTCAGATCGCAGGTACTGACCCTGTACGCTGTGC
>JBATFU010000412.1:0-4994 GCA_049665065.1 Woeseia sp.
GCGTCAGACATCCCGGCTCGCCGCGGATCAGGTCGTCGGCGAGATGCACGAAAAACGGTTCGTTACCGACCGCCGGGCGCGCGCAGAGCACGGCATGACCCAGCCCCAGCGGTTCGCCCTGCCTGATGTAGATACAGGAGACACCCGGCGGCACGATGCTGCGAACCTCTGCCAGCATCTGTTCCTTGCCGCTCTCTGACAACGCCTGCTCAAGTCCGGCATCAACATCGAAGTGATCTTCTATTGCTCGCTTTGAACTGCCCGTCACGAAAACGAGGCGGGTCGCACCGGCGGCCACAGCCTCTTCCACTGCATACTGAATCAGCGGCTTGTCGACAATCGGCAGCATTTCCTTCGGGCTGGACTTCGTCGCCGGCAGAAATCGCGTGCCGCGGCCAGCGACGGGAAACACGGCAGTACGGACTGGCTTCGCCAAAACTATTCTCCTGAATCAGGCAAGAGGAGGCATCATACCCAATAGCGTTCGGCGGATATAAGGTAAGGATCACAATTTGCGTGACGTGACCGGCGTCGCAGCGAAAGCGACGCCGGCACGATTCGCGAGTACCAGGCCTACTTCGTCGCGGCCGTATCCACTACGATGTTTTTGCGATTGATTTCTACGGTCCGCGCGCCGATTCCCTTGACGAGCGCGAGGTCATCCACTGACTTGAAGGGCCCATGCGCGTTGCGATAGGCCACGATCGCCTGGGCTTTCGACAGGCCGACACCCTGCAATTCAGCGGATATGGCTTCGGCGTTTGCGGTATTCACGTTGACCGGTCCCGCCAATGCCAGCATCGGAAACAACAATACTGACAGGCATGCCAGGAAACGGGTTCGATTCTTGTTCATCAGACTCTCCTGCAACGGTTAACAAAGACCGGCGCCTGCACCTTTGCGGCGCTGCGACCGGAGATCGCAAGATAGGCTGAAATGGCTGGGCTTGCTTCGGGCAAATCTGCGCGCTTTACAGGGAAACGGACTACATCGATGCCTGGCCACGCTGCAGCAGTGAATCAAACTGCACGCGCGAATGCGGCCGCTGCGTTTCCCAGTTTTTGCAGCTCGGGCATTGCCACAGGATGCGTTGGCTGGAGAAGCCGCACTCACGACACTGGTAACGCGGGGTCGAGGCCGCCAGCTTGCTGAGCGCCGCGCGCACACGCGCCATGTTGCCCTGGCGATCGGCGTCGCCCGCGTCGCGCAGCGACTGCAGGTCGATAAATTCTGCCAGCGTTGGCTCCGTCAGCAGGTATTGCTCGACACACTCATCGATGACGGGAACATTGCCAATGTTATTGACGATCGCGGTGTAAGCCAGGTCCTTGCTGATGCCGGGGTGCGCGTCCAGCATGGACCGCAATTCGCGTTCGAGTTTGTCTGTGGTGCCATCTGCCTCGTGTACCGCAATCAGGCGCGGCAACGCTTCGGTAATCAGGTAATCACTCTCGTCGATTACCCGGTGGTACAGCTTGATGGCCGTCTTGTAATCGCCGGTTTCACAGGCAATAGCGGCACGGGTCAGCGCGCCACGGAAAGTGCGCGGCCGGCCGCTTTGGGCTTTCTTTATAAAGCCCCGCGCGGCAGAGAAGTCGCGTGCTCCGGCCGACTTCTCGGCGAGCTCGCAATAGTAATGCGCGAGCTGCAAGCCGAGCGAGCGCCCACTGAGCGATTCCAGCTTCTGACTCGCTTCGATGGCTTTTTGCCATTCGCGTTCCTGCTCGTAGATACGGCATAGCTGCTCCAGCGCCTCGACCTGGTGGCGCGAGCCCTGTGACAGTCGCACAAACAACTTCTCGGCGCGATCCAGCAAGCCCGCCCGCAGGTAGTCACGGGCAAGTGACAACAATGCCTGGTCGCGCTGTTCCGGTGCGAGATCCGGGCGCGCAATGATGTTCTGGTGGATGCGAATTGCGCGATCCACTTCACCGCGACGACGGAACAGGCTGCCGAGCGCGAAGTGAGTTTCGATCGTCTTGTCGTCAACGCGCACCATCTTCAGGAAATGCTCCAGCGCCTGGTCGGTTTGCTCGTTGAGAAGAAAGTTAAGGCCTTTCAGGTAGTCGGTATTGAGCGGCTGGGCTTCTTCGCCAAATTCATCCCGTTCCCCGAATCTGCCCAGTGCCCAGCCCGCCGCCACCAGCAACAGGAAAAGCCCGGCGAGCAGAAAGGTTGATTCAGTCGGCATCGGCGATCGGCAGACTGCGTAACTGGCTCACTTCCGATTCCGTGTTGCGGAGCGCATTGCGCAGGCGCCTGCGCTCATTAACCAGCTTCAGCATGAAAATGCTCGTGCTCAGCAGACCAAACAGCCAACCCGCGACGAACGTCAGCGAAAAAGCCATCGGTATCGTTGGTTCGACCACGCCAAACGCAAGGTCCAGCCGCACCTGGCCCGGGTTAATGCGCGTAAACAGGATCATCGCGACAAAAATCAGGACGAGGACTATCAGGGCTATGAGCTTTTTGAACATTCGGCCGCTCCATTGTCGCCGCTCAGGGCGGCGCGCTGTCAGTGGTGACAGTTTATGGGTTTAACGGGGAGATGGTAAGCGGCAGCGTCGGGTGCCGCGCGGGATCAGGCCTTGATCGGGTACGAGCGGCTCTGGTTGACTCGCTCGCGCAGGTCTTTACCCGGTTTGAAATGCGGCACGTACTTGCCGGAAAGCGCGACGGCTTCGCCGGTTTTCGGGTTGCGGCCGATGCGTGGCGGCCGAAAATGCAATGAAAAGCTGCCGAAACCGCGAATCTCGATGCGCTCGCCCTTGGCCAGCGAATCGCTCATCAGATCAAGCATATGCTTCACCGCCAGTTCAACGTCCTTGGCAGGCAGATGCTTCTGCTTCTTCGCGATCACTTCAATCAGTTCAGACTTGGTCATAACACGCTTCGCTTCTTGTTCGGGTGTCGTTGCGTCTAAGCCGCCGATTATAAAGGAAATATAGCCCGGACCATGGGGTCCGGGCCAGTCTTTTTTTTATTAATTGCCCTCGCCGGACATTTTTTCCTTCAGAAGCTCGCCGAGGGTCGTGCCGCCCGGGGTGCTACCGGCATCGGAATTGTAGCTGCTGAGTGCCTCAGCCTCTTCATGCACTTCCTTAGCCTTGATCGACAATGCGACGCTGCGATTTTTGCGATCGACGTTGGTGAACTTGGCTTCAATCTCGTCGCCCACCTTGATCATCGTGCGCGCGTCTTCAACCCGACCACGCGCGAGCTCAGAGGCGCGCAGCGTGCCGGTAACGCCGTCACCGAGATCGACAACGGCGTAGCGCGCGTCGACTTCTGTCACCGTGCCCTTGACCACTGTGTTCTTCGGATGCTCGGCAAGCCAGATCGAGAACGGATCTTTGTCGAGCTGCTTGATGCCGAGCGAAATGCGCTCACGTTCAGCATCGATGGCCAATACTGCGGCTTCGATTTCCTGGCCCTTGCGGTAGTTGTGCACCGCTTCTTCGCCCGGCAGATCCCAGGAGATGTCGGACAGGTGAACAAGACCGTCGATGCCACCGTCCAGACCGATGAAGATTCCGAAGTCGGTAATCGACTTGATCTGGCCTTTGACCTTGTCATTGCGATTGATTGTCGCAGCAAACTCGGCCCACGGATTGGAATGGCACTGCTTGATGCCGAGCGAAATGCGGCGACGCTCTTCGTCAATTTCGAGGACCATCACTTCAACGTCGTCGCCGATGTTGACGACCTTCGCAGGATTGATGTTCTTGTTGGTCCAGTCCATTTCAGAAACGTGGACAAGGCCTTCAACGCCCTCTTCGATTTCCACGAAGCAACCGTAATCGGCAATGTTTGTAACCTTACCGAACAGGCGTGACTGCGGCGGGTAACGGCGCGCCAGGTCATGCCATGGATCGTCGCCGAGCTGCTTGATGCCCAGTGAGACACGCTGACGCTCGCGATCGAACTTCAGGATCTTTACGTCAATCTCCTGACCGACATCAACGACTTCAGACGGGTGCTTGACGCGCTTCCACGCCATATCGGTGATGTGCAGCAGGCCATCAATTCCGCCGAGGTCGACGAACGCACCGTAGTCGGTGAGGTTCTTGACGATACCCTTGACGGTGTTGCCTTCCTGCAGCGATTCGAGCAGCGCTTCGCGCTCGGCACTGTATTCCTGTTCAACGACAGCACGACGCGATACCACAACGTTGTTGCGGCGCTGGTCGAGCTTGATGACCTTGAATTCGAGGCTCTTGCCTTCGAGGTAGGCCGGGTCGCGGACCGGACGAACGTCGACGAGCGAACCTGGCAGGAACGCACGAACGTTGTCGATTTCGACGGTGAAACCGCCCTTGACGCGACCGTTGATGATGCCGTTGACGACTTCGTTTTTCTCGAATGCTTTTTCGAGCTGCGTCCAGGTGCGGGCACGGATTGCTTTCTCACGCGACAGGCGCGTTTCTCCGAAACCATCCTCGACGGCGTCGAGTGCAACTTCAATCTCATCGCCAACGGCAACGTGGGCTTCGCCCTGCTCGTTACGGAATTGTTCGATGGGAATGACGGCCTCGGACTTGAGACCTGCACTGACGATGACGACGTCATCATTGATGTCAACGACGGTGCCCGTGATGATGGCACCTGGCTTTATTTGTTGACTGGCAAAACTTTCTTCAAATAACTCAGCAAAACTTTCAGACATTAGATTAAACCAAGAGAATCTATTCGATCCTCAACCCAATCGCACAGCCACTTCCTGCGGCCGACGGTTACTCACAAGAAAAGACGGGCGCTCCTGCCCTGTCCATAAAGACTCGATGTATTACGAGCGGTGTTCCATCTCGCGCAGGCACTGGCTCGCCCAATCGAGGATCATGTTGCAGACCTCGTCGATCGTCAGATCACTGGAGTCCAGTATTCGGGCGTCGGCTGCTGGTCGTAACGGGGCTACCGATCGCTCGGAATCCCGCCTGTCACGATCCTCAATGTCCCGCGAAAGGGCGGCAAGGCTACCACCAAGACCCTTGTCT
>JBATFU010000413.1:0-5564 GCA_049665065.1 Woeseia sp.
GTGCGGGCTGCCGGCGTGGTGCGGGTCGCGTAGCACGCTTCGGCTGGTGAACCGTTGCGCCTCGCTGGTAAAAGCTAATGCCGAAGTTTGCAGAGCGGCGTACGGGGCGCCCGTCGCGGACAGCCGGTTTGCTCTGGCCTAGCTGTCGCTGTCGTCCGCCGCGTCCTGTTTCTTCTTTTTCTTGCCACCTTTGTGCTTGCCCTCTTCCTCCACGACCTTGTTGATGTGCCACTGCTGGGCAATCGATAACAGCGTGTTCGTGACCCAGTACAGCACGAGGCCGGCCGGGAAGAACGCGAAGAAGGCGGTGAACACGATCGGCATGATCTGCATGACTTTCGCCTGCATCGGATCGGCCGGTGCCGGGTTTAGTTTCTGCTGACCGAGCATCGCCGCGCCCATGATGATCGGCAGGATGAAATACGGGTCGCGTGATGACAGGTCGGTGATCCACAGCGCGAACGGCGCCTGGCGCATTTCAACGGATTCGAGCAGCACCCAGTAGAACGCCAGGAAGAACGGCATCTGGATCAGGATCGGCAAACAACCCGCGGCCGGGTTCACCTTCTCGCGTTTGTACAGATCCATCATCGCCTGGCTCAACGCCTGGCGGTCATCCTTGTAGCGCTCCTGCAATGCCTTCATACGCGGCTGGATCTTGCGCATCTTCGCCATTGAGCGGCCGCTGGCTTCCGTTAGTTTGTAGAACGCGAGTTTGATCAGGATCGTCACGAGAATGATCGCAACGCCCCAGTTCTGGACGACCGAGAACACCTTGCTCAACAGCCAGAACAGCGGCTCGGAAATAATCGTTAACCAGCCATAGTCGACGGTGAGTTTCAGCCTCGGTGTAATTTCTTCGAGCTGCGATTGCAGCTTCGGGCCGACAAACAAGGTGTTCGTAAAAAGGTGTTCATCGCCTGGTGCGATGCTTTGAGCGCGGCCGATCAGGCTCGCTGTCGCCACTTCATTCTTCAGTGCGACGGCATAATCGAACGTGGCGTCCGCGGGCGGAATGATTGCGCTCAGGAAGTGATGTTGTATGGCCGCTACCCAGCCCTCAACGGCGGTGATCCGCATCGGACCATCGTCAGCGAGATCGTCGTGCTGCAGTTTTTGCGATTTCTCGCCGTCGTAGATGATCGGCCCGTCGAAGGAATAGGAGTCGACATCGAACATTGAGCGATCGGCGGTGTACAGGCGCCGGTGCAGCTGCGCGTACTGCGCGCCGCGCCAGTTGCTGGCGGAGCCGTTTTGCACCGTTTGTTCGACGTCAATCTGGTAGCTGCCGCGCTTGAAACGATAACGTTTAGTTACGACAACGCCATTTTCGCTGCGCCAGGTAAGCGGCACGGTAAGCTCGTCGCCGGTCATCGTGTATTCGAGTTTCGGCGCCGTGAACATGGCGTTCTGGTTGGCTTCGTCGCCACCATCTGCATTGCGCAAGCCGGTCTGGATCAGGCCCAGATCATTGCGCTCGGTGCTGAGCAGCGTAATCACGGTATCGGGCTGATCTTTTGCGACGGGGTACTTGCTGATTCTGGCAAGCTGCAGCGTGCCGCCGCGCGTGTTGATTTCAAGCTCGAGAACGTCGGTCTTCACGCGGATGACGGGCGTAGTAGCAGTCGCTTCTGTTGCTGCCGGCAGTGACGGCGCATCGCTAACCGAGGGCAACGGCGCCTCGATATCGCTTATGGCAGGCAGCGCGTCGTCCGCAGCGTCCAGCGGTGAGGCTGCCGGTGCTTCGAGCGTGCTCGTCGCCGGCGCGGGCTTCGGCCCGTAGTCCTGCATCCAGGCTTCGTAGGTAAGGAAGGCCATCAGGCCAAACGTCGCCCACACCAACAGTCTTTGGTTATCCATCTAGTTCTGTTCCTGCCCACGCTGTACGGCTTGCTGGCAGCGCTGCCAGTGAGCCGCGAGGCTTCTGAAGAGCTCGAGATTACTCATGCTCTCCGCGCCCTTGTTATTCATGACGACAATATCGAGACCGCCGAGTGTGGCCTGATGCTCGCGAAACGACTCGCGTATTATCCTTTTCAGGCGATTTCTTGCTACTGCCAGACGGCAGTTTTTTTTTGCGATAGCCATCCCAAGCCGTGCGTTTGCACGCTGCGATTTTCTGAAGAGGACGGTGAACGAGCGATCGCGGCTGCGACGCGCATTGGCAAACACCTGGCTGAAAGCCGCCTTGTCCGGCAGCCGCTCGTTGCGGCTAAAGGGGAACCGTAAGGCTGACGGCGCGTTGGCGTCTGATTCGCGCGTAGCGCTGTCCGGCTTATCCTGGAAAACGACGCCGTTACGGCGTGAGCTGCGCGCGGCCTTTGGCACGACGACGCTTCAGGACCAGGCGGCCGGCCTTCGTTGCCATACGGGCGCGGAAGCCATGGGTGCGTGCCCGCTTGAGCGTGCTGGGCTGAAAGGTGCGTTTCATCTACCTGTACCTGTAACTTTTTAGGGTGTTGAGGCGGGGCTAAATGCCCAGCCAAAAAACAGCCGGCAAGAGTACGCGGGGCCGGTTTGGCTGTCAACAGAAGGGCTGCTGCCGGCGCATCGGGTGCCGCCGGGGCGCTTGCTGGCGCACCACAAATGGAGGGTATAGACTCTGCCGTCCGGCGTTCGTCTGGACGCCGAATCTACTGGTCCCGGGGAAATCTGTTGCAAGGCAATTCGACGCTATGGAGCCGCTGCGTCCGTGAGCTTAAGGCCGAGCTGCCTGAGCAACAGTTCAATACCTGGATCCGGCCATTGCAGGCCGTCGAGGCAGACAACACGCTGCGCCTGCTGGCGCCCAACCGCTTTGTGGTCGATTGGCTGAAGCAGCATTACGTCGAGCTTATCCACAGCCTTATCGACCGTTTCGATTCCTCGGTAAACCTGGTGCTGGAAATCGGCTCGCGCGAGTCTGAGCCCGATACCAGCGCTCGCCCTGCGCCACGGCCACCGACCCAGGAAAGCGCTGCGGACCGCATTGCCAGCAGCCTGAACCCGACCTTCGTGTTTTCGAGTTTTGTCGAGGGCAAAAGCAATCAGCTTGCGCGGGCCGCCGCCAGCCAGGTCGGTGAAAATCCCGGCAAATCGTATAACCCGCTGTTCATTTACGGGGGCGTGGGCCTTGGCAAGACGCACCTGATGCAGGCCATTGGCAACGCAATGATCGCGCGCAACCCGAAC
The DNA here is from genome assembly GCA_049665065.1 of Woeseia sp. Lineage (GTDB taxonomy): Bacteria > Pseudomonadota > Gammaproteobacteria > Steroidobacterales > Woeseiaceae > Woeseia. The sequence continues at coordinate 3,172 of JBATFU010000413.1, forward strand.
GCGCGGGTCAGCTACGTGCACTCCGAGCGCTTCGTTGGCGACATGGTGAAGGGCTTGCAGCACAACACCATATCGGCCTTTAAACGCGCTTATCGCTCGCTCGATGCGCTGCTTATAGATGACATTCAGTTCTTCGCTGGCAAGGAGCGCTCGCAGGAAGAGTTTTTCCATACGTTTAACGCGTTACTCGAAGGCCAGCGGCAGATTGTGCTGACCTGTGACCGTTACCCGAAGGAAGTCGTCGGCCTTGAAGAGCGGCTTAAATCGCGCTTCGGCTGGGGCCTGACCGTTTCCATTGAGCCGCCTGAGTTGGAAACATCCGTAGCGATCCTGATGAGCAAGGCGGCAGCGACGGGCACCAAGCTGCCCGAGGAAGTCGCGTTTTTCATTGCAAAGCGCATCCGTTCGAACGTTCGCGAGCTGGAAGGTGCTTTACGGCGGGTGACGGCAAACTCGGAATTCACCGGGCAAGCCATTAGTCTGGACTTTGCGAAAGAGGCGTTGCGCGATCTGCTGGCGCTGCAGGAGCGTTTGGTCTCTATAGAAAACATCCAGAAAACGGTGGCCGAATACTACAAACTACGGGTTGCCGATCTGTTGTCGAAGAAGCGCAGTCGCTCCGTAGCACGACCACGCCAGGTCGCGATGACGCTGGCGAAGGAATTGACCAACCACAGCCTGCCGGAAATCGGCGATGCTTTCGGCGGCCGCGACCACACGACAGTGTTGCATGCGAACCGCCGGATCGCCGGTTTACGCGAGACGGAGAAGCGTGTGGACGAGGATTACCTGAATCTGTTAAGAACTCTGACAGGATGATGTGGATAAGCGGTGTATAAAGTGCCCCCGGAATGTTATCCACAGGTCATGCACATATTGGCGAGGTTTCGTACAGACTCTGCCGGCGTGCCGAAAACAGCATAAGATATTGATATTTAAATGGTTTTTTAAGTTATCCACAGGGGTGGATGGCCTTAATAATAACAATAAAATATATATTTCCAATTTTTATTAACAGGTGGAATAGATGAAGCTAAGTGCGGCGCGCGAGACTTTGCTTAAGCCTTTACAGGCAGTAATCGGTGTTGTTGAACGCCGGCAGACGATGCCGATTCTGGCCAATGTGTTGCTGGTAGCGAAAAACGGTCAGCTTGCGATCACGGCAACCGATCTGGAAGTAGAGCTCGTCGCAACGACGGATGTGGATCTCGACAGCGCTGGTGAAGTCACGGTGCCGGGCCGCAAGCTGCTGGACATCTGCCGGGCGTTGCCGGATGGCGCAAAGATCGCAATCAGCCAGACCGGCGAAAAAGTGCTGGTTCGTTCCGGGCGCAGCAAGTTCTCGCTGACGACGCTGCCGGCGGCTGAATTTCCAACAGTTGACGATATTGATGCGACGCAGAGCATTGACGTCCCGCAAAGCACCCTGGTGAGGCTGCTGGAGAAAACGCATTTCTCGATGGCGCAGCAGGACGTGCGTTACTACCTGAACGGTCTGCTCCTGGAAACCGGCGACAAATACGTCCGCGCCGTGGCGACCGACGGACACCGCCTGGCGCTGTGCCAGCAGGCGCTGGATGGCGCAAAACTGAAGCAGCAGCAGGTCATCGTGCCGCGCAAGGGCGTGCTGGAACTGCAGCGCCTGTTGACCGGCGAGGGGGCCGTCACACTGCAGCTCGGCACAAACCACGTTCGCATCCAGTTAGACGGCATTCGCTTCACTTCGAAGCTGATCGATGGCCGTTTCCCGGAGTACGAGCGCGTTATCCCGCAGGACACCAGCAATAAACTGTCTGCCGACCGGGCCAGCCTGAAGGGCGCATTGCAGCGTACGGCGATCCTGTCCAACGAAAAATACCGCGGCATCAGGCTCCTGATCCGCGACAGTGGCATGACGATCCAGGCGCACAATCCAGAGCAGGAAGAGGCCGAGGAAGAGCTTGAGGTCGAATACTCCGGCGAAGACATCGAGATCGGCTTCAACGTGAACTACCTGCTGGATGCCTTGAACGCGATTGAAGCAGATACCGTGTCCGTGTCGGTGCAGGACAGCAATTCGAGCTGCCTGCTGCGCGAGCCCGACAGCGATGATTGCCGCTTTGTTGTCATGCCCATGCGGCTGTAGGCCGCGAGCGGTCGTTTGCCGCTGAAAACCTTCTCTTGCCGTGACTTCCGCTGCCTGACGGCTGCGGAGCTTCTGCCGCACCCGGCGTTTACCCTCATAGCCGGCCCGAATGCGTCGGGCAAGACCAGCCTGCTGGAGGCGATCGCGTACCTCGGGCGTGGTCGCTCGTTTCGCGGTGCCGGAACGCGCGACCTGGTCAAGCACGGCAACCAGGAGTTTTTGCTGCGCGGGGTGGCGAGCTATGCCGGCCGTGACCACAGCATCGGCG
>JBATFU010000414.1:0-1859 GCA_049665065.1 Woeseia sp.
GTCGAGGCCTTCTCGCACCGGCATGGTGATCGCGCCCATCGACTCGGGCTCGTCCATCTCGCCATCGCCGAGGAAGCACCAGACCTTGCGATCGGACGGCGCGATCATCTCGCGGTTTTCCATGTAGCGCATGAAGCGCGCCTGGTAGATGGCCATCATGGGGCCGAGGCCCATCGACACCGTCGGGAACTGCCAGAAATCAGGCATCAACCAGGGATGCGGGTACGACGACAGGCCGCCGCCACCCACTTCCTGGCGGAAGCGGTTGAGGTCCTGCTCTGTCAGCCGCCCTTCGAGGAAGGCGCGTGAATAAATGCCGGGCGCCGAGTGGCCCTGCACAAACACCATGTCGCCTTCCTGCTGGTCCGTGGACCCGCGCCAGAAGTGATTGAAACCGACCTCGTACAGCGTTGCTGACGAGGCATAGCTGGAGATGTGACCGCCGTATTCGGTGGTAATGCGGTTCGCGTTGACCACCATGGCCATCGCATTCCAGCGAATGTACGCCTCGATGCGACGTTCAAGGGAACGATCGCCCGGGTACTCCGGCTGGCGCGCCGTGTTGATGGTGTTCAGATAGGCCGTGTTCGGGCTGTACGGCAGGTACGCACCGGAGCGGCGCGAAAAATCGATCATCTGGTTGAGCAGATAATGCGCCCGTTCCGGGCCGTGGGTGCGCAGCACCGAGTCAATCGACTCAAGCCATTCCCGCGTTTCGGTTGGATCTAGATCGTCAAATCGGCTGAATTCACTCATAAACTGTCCACGTACCTGCTTTCGTCTTGTGATCGTGGGAATCGACTCATCCGGGTCCGCGCTTAAAATTCAGCGCATGCCAGAGAACTTTCGGCATTCTTTTCCAGCGTGATATTGCAGTGGTGTCCTGCTAGGATCACCGCTCATTCGCACCAGCCGCGACTCAATGATGCAACGCGACGCACTCATCGGCGCAGCGCGTATTATGGCCTAAGCAGACGCCAAAGGTTAGTACCTCGATGCCCGCCCTTCCAGTAAACAAATTCATTGGTAACCAACTCAAGCTAATCCAGACGACCGTGGCGGCGAGCAAAAGCAGCCTCGACAGTGTTGATCAGGTGCTGATCGTAGTGCCGGAGAAAACACCTGCCAGCGTTTGGAAAACCTTACCGCAGGGAGAAGATCTCAAAGTTTTACTGGCGCGCGCGAAGAAAAAGCGCGTACCGGCCATCACGAGCCGCCTGGCGAACAAGCGCCAGACCGGCGTTGCGCTCGGCAAAATCGATCCTGCCACCGAAACTTTCGAACGCCTGACCTTTGCACGCAAGATGTTTGCACATGTCGTGACGGAGAAAATCAGCACGATCGGCATCTGGGTTGTCGGTTTCAACAAGGCGGATACGGAACAACTCACCGAAAACATGCTGGCAGCGGCGCTTGCTGCAGCGCATGTTCCGCCGGCGTTCAAAGCTAAAAAACTGCCAGCCCCGTTCAGCACGATCAAACTCATTGGCGTTGCTCGCAAACAGGATTACTCGCGACAGATCGCCGAAGCGCACGGCAACAACCTGGCGCGCTCGTTAACCAGCCTGCCACCCAATAAACTGGATGCTCCCGCGTATTGCGCCCTGCTGAAGACCCTTGCCCGGCAACAAGGCTGGGAATACAAGAAGTACGGCATGGCCGAACTGCAGAAAAAAGGAGCCGGCGCTTTTCTTGCGGTGGCACAGGGCAACGAAGACGACAGCGCAGCAATCGTGCGGCTGCGCTACCGGCCTGGCAAGAAGGTGAAAAAGCCTGTGCTGAGCCTCATCGGCAAAGGCATCATCTTCGATACGGGCGGCACCAATCTCAAGCCGTTTAATTCGATGCTCGATATGCAT
>JBATFU010000415.1:0-13615 GCA_049665065.1 Woeseia sp.
CTGCGTTCCTGTCACACGGCGAAAGTTGGCGACTACTGGGTTGAAGGACACGTGCCGCCCGACCTGGTCGTCGAACTTCTGAAGAACAAGCCGGACAACATTGCCGGCTTGTCGGTCCCCGGAATGCCGATTGGCTCACCGGGCATGGAAGGACCGAACCCGCAGCGTTACGAGATACTGCACGTCACGACGGACGGCAAGATCGAAGTGCACGCCGTACGTGACGGCAAGGCCACCGCTCCGTAAGGATCGAACGGATGCCGCGTCCGGGCGGCATCCGCACTCCTCACTTTATTTTTGCTTCCAGGTGCCAGCTTCGCGGTACCACCAGCCCGTATCGGCTTTGGCGATCCAGCGCTCAGCGAACGTGCGCCGGATGCTGTCCTGCCACTCGGGGTGATCATTCAACTTCGCGATCTCCGCGTACAAGGCATTCCAGTCATTGTTCTGGGCGGACACGAGCTGCACGACCGTGTTGCGATCCTTCAGCGGAATCAGGCCACGATCGCGGATATCGATAAGCCCGGCATCTGTCAGGCCAATCGCGCCGGAATCGTAGTATGGCTTCAGTTGCGGAAAGCGTTCCGCCAGCGAATTTTCGAGCGCGGCTTTTTCCGGCGACGGGCGATCGAAGTTAACAGTGCCCTGCGCCTCGGCAGCGCTTACAAAGAAACCCACGAAGCCATGCGCGAACGCGACCATCACCGGCATCTCGTGTGTGCCACCAGCCGGTCTGAGGTAAGAAGTGTTATCTGTTGTTTCTCCGCGCACCTTGTCGATGATGCGATCCGCAGCCTGCTCTGCTGCGGCCTCCGGGAAGTACACGTTGATCGTGACGCAGGCTGCAACGAACACAGCAAACAGTGACAACGCTGCTACGCTTACTTTTTTCATGACTGTAGAACTCCAGTAATCCTGCCAACCCGCGAGGCGACTAGTTAATAACCGGCGCTTCACTGCGGGTAATGTTTGCAAGCTGCCGTACCAGTGACGCCCAGCTTACCTTGCTGCGGTAACCCACGACATCAATCCGCGGAATACCCTTACCTTTTACAATATAGAAACCTTTGCCGAGCGGTCCGTCACCCGCTTCACCGGCACCGCTCATCGCGCAGATGCCGTCACGCAGCACACAGCGCAAGGCAATCCGGTCATATGCAAACACCTCAAAGAACTTCAGAAAGCCGCTGGACAGCGCGGCCGCCGCGCCGCCACCGCCGACGCTTGCCAGGTTTTCCACGGCGCGCTGGCTGATGCGGTGCGGCGTGCGGTCCTTCTCAGGCGTATACAAATGCAAATCCATTGCCGCCGCCTGCCAGCCGATCATCGACAAGCCTGTCACGTCGCCGCTTAACGTCCCCTGAATGAGACCGAAGGAAAAGGTGTTCGTCAGCCGCTCGAGATCGAGGCCGCGCAGGGTAATGTTCGCGTCCAGCCGTGGCACCCGGCCAAAAGGCTGGGCGATGCGCAGGCCGGACACCTCGATAGCCCCGCCAAACGCGTTTGCGGTCAGGGTGCCGCCGACGGTCATCGCGTTACCCTGGTACTGCAGCAACGGCAGGCGCCCTGCAAGCGAACCGGAGAATGCCGGCCAGCCGAAGGCGCCACTAAGCTGGCCAAGCTGTACTGGCTCCAGTTCGGCGTCCAGCAAACCGTTGGTATCGTTCGAGAAATAATCATTAACCACGAGCTGGTTAACGAGGAGCGCTCCTCCCATCGTCGGGATACGCAGCGGCTGCAACAGTTCGAAATCGTCGCCGCCCAGTCGCGCATCGATTTGCGAGGCACCGACTTCGACGTTGTAGGCGTTGCCGCTGTCCCAGCTTAGCTGGCTCGCCGGCGCGGCGCCCGGGCTGGCGTCCGGTCCGGGCCAGTGCAGCGTGCCGTTGATGCCGTACAACGCGAAGCGACGCTTCAGGTCGTCGAGAATCAGGTCATGCAATTCCAGTGTTGCCGACTGCGGTTCGTTGTTTGCAACGACGATGTGACCGGCTATGCGACCGTCTGTTTCGAGATCGCCCAGTAGTGTTCCCGCGGCGAGAATGCGCAGCACGTTGACGTAAACTGCTTCGAGCGACGTATCGATGATGTCGATGGCGCCGCTGAATGAAAACTTCTCTGCCTCAGTCGCGGCGAGAACGATTCGCGCGTTGCCTTCGAGCCTGAGCTGGGTGTCCTGCTCTATGCGGAATTCCCTGATCGTGAAAGCCTGGAAGTCTTTAGTGCTGACACCGTTGGCGCGCAATGCCAGGGCATGTTCGGCGAAATTCGCATAAAGCGGCTCAACGTAGGCTTCACCGTGATCCGCGCGGAATCCGAAGTCGAGCTGCCAGCCGCTCCCATCATTCGCAGCGTTGGCACTCAGTGTTCCGTTAAGCGAATCGGTTACCAGCGTGCCGAGTTCGTTCGACAGGGACACCGCGTGCAGCGTTGATTCCGCCTGAACAAGCAATCTGCCGTCACTCCTGGTACTGAACGAACCCGTAAGATCCAAAGTACCCGCAGCCTCCATCGCACCCGGCCCGATGCCGAGCGCATTGGCCACCGCCAGCAAGCCGGCAACCTGCAGATTCCTTCCGGAAAAGTTTGCCTCGGTACCCGTGTCGCCGGTTTTGCCGCGAACGTCGATCTCGCCACCGGCAACGGGTAGTCGCTTGAGATTGAAGTGCGTGATGCCGCTGTCGCGTTCGTAATCAAACTCGGCCGCTACGGAAACGCGACCCACGCCCGGGAGATCGGCCGCCAGCAGCGCATCCTCGCAACGAAAATGTCCGCGACTTAACAGGACGCGGCCGCAATCTATGCGCGTGTCGTCAAAGGTCATGTCAGTTGCGACCAGCGCTACCCGGCCAATGCCGATCACAGCGCGCACACCTGAATCTGCAAATTCGAGCACCGTGTCGAGTCTTTCAAGATGCCAGTCAGCCGCGTCGATCCGTGCAACGGAGGCAGAAACTTCCGTCGTTTCAGCGCTGACAACGGCAGGCAGCAGAAGCCAAAGAGCCAGCATGAAACGAGGGAACTGCATTTTGAAGTGACGCAACCAGATCAGACACCGGACCGCAACATGATGACAGCTTCAACGCGAATAGTTCAGGAATGTCGGGAGGCGACAATGGCGCCGCCGCCCCGTTCAGATGCTTTTCCAGCGGTTGTTACGAGAAAGAGAGCTGCTCAAGCCTGGCCAGCTCGAGTGGCCCTGCGCCAGAACCAGCCCTTGCGCGATGCGAGTTTGCAGCGTCCTAGAGGATGCTGCGACCGAAGGCACTTTGAATCAGGGTCACCGCGCGCTCGGCCGAGACGTTGCGATGATCGAGGAACGGGTTCAGCTCGACGACTTCCATGGACGTCATGCCGCCATGCGCCGCACATTCCTCCAGCAACATATGCGCCTCGCGATAGCTGACGCCACCGGGTACGGCGGTGCCGGTACCGGGAATCACGTCCGGGTCGCAGCCATCGAGGTCGAAACTGACGTGAAATCCGGCCGTGCCGTCGTTGACGATCTCAAGCGCCTTGCGGGCGACTTTCGCCATCCCGATTTCATCTATCTCGCGCATTGAGAACGCGGTGATGCCCGACTTCCTGATGATCTCGCGTTCGATGCGATCGATATCGCGTATGCCAATCAGTACGGCTTTCTTGACGTCGATCGCCGGGTGGCTGCCAAGAATGCTGTTGAGGTCGGAGTCGCCCATGCCAATCAAATGCGACAGCGGCATGCCGTGAATATTGCCGCTCGGTGAACTGTCCGGCAGATTCATGTCGCCATGCGCATCAAACCAGATCAGTCCCAGCTTTTGCTTTTTCTCGCGAAAGTGCGCCGACAGGCCAGAGACCGTACCCATCGCTATGGAGTGATCACCGCCGATGACGAGTGGCGTATGGCCGGCGTCCATCACCGATCGGGTTTTTTCCGCGAGCTCGGTGCAGACCGCGAGTATCTCGTCCTTGAAGCGCGCGTTGGTGTTCTCTGTCTTACGCGTTTCCATCGCCGGCACGGCGATGTCTGTTTCTTCAATGATCGTGTAACCGAGACGCCGCAGGGCGGCGCTCAGGCCTGCCACGCGAAACGCCGACGGACCGGCATCGGTTCCCCGGCGCGATGCGCCGAGGTCCAGCGGTACATTGATGATGTGAATTGGCTGAGCTGCATTAACCATGGTGATCTCGTTGACTGGTTCGATAATCAGGCAGCTTTCGCTGCAACTTCGCCGACGGCATTGTCGAGCAGGCGACCGAACAAATCTTTCGGGTCGTCAAGCTCGGGAATAAGGTCGATCTCCTCACCCGCATTGAGTTCGCATGCCAGCGTGTACACGCAGGTCAATGCTGAGAAATCTTCGAGCGCAAAACCGACGGAGTCAAACACGGTGATCTGCTCATCGCTGTCGCGACCGGGGGCCGTGCCGGCGATCACGCGCCACAAATCGTACACCGGATGATCCGCAGGGAGTTGCTGAATGTCGCCTTCGATGCGCGTCTGCGGCTCGAATTCAACAAAAATCCTGGCGTTGCGCAACACGTCGATGTGCAGTTCGGTCTTGCCGGGACAGTCGCCGCCAACCGCGTTGATGTGCATGCCGGGCTCGACCATGTCCGGCGTCAGGATGGTTGCCCAGGCCTTGTCCGCGGTGCAGGTCGTCACGATATCGGCGCCCTTCACGGCCGCCGCCGGTGTTGCTGCCGCGATAACTTTCAGTTTCGGGAAGCGCCTGAGGTGCTGCTGCAGTTTGCGCATCGCCTGCGCGTCGATGTCGTAGATGCGCAGTTCTTCGATACCCAGTAGCGTGTGAAATGCCATCGCCTGGAACTCGCTCTGCGCGCCACAGCCGATCATGCCCATGATGCGCGAATCCGGACGCGCCAGCGCCTCGGCCGCGATGGCCGAACAGGCGGCCGTGCGAAACGCCGTGGTCAGCGTCAGCTCGGACAACAGCAGCGGGTAGCCGGTATCGACGTCCGCCAGCGCACCGAAGGCCATGACCGTCGAAACACCGCGAGCTGCGTTCGCCGGATGGCCGTTCACGTACTTGAACGCATAACGGCTGGCGTCTGCCGCCGGCATTAACTCGATCACGCCAATGTCGCTGTGGCTCGCCACGCGGGCGCACTTGTCGAAGTCCTCCCAACGCGCGAAATCCTTGCGCATCTGGCGGGCGATCCGGCCGAGGAAATCTTCCATGCCGATCTTGTCGACCATGCGGCACAGCGTCGGTACATCTACGAAACGAGTCATTCGGGAATCCAGTGATTGTGCAAAGTGCAAATGGTAGGCAGTTCCTGAGCTAAGTGACAGGCAGCAAACAGTGCACAAATTGACCAGAAACGAGCATAATGCGAACCTCCGTATCACAATTTGTACAAACCCTGGAGAAACCAGTCATGGATGCCACCGATCAGGGCCTGTTATCGCTGCTCCGCAGCAACGCCCGCCTGCCGGTCGTCGAGCTCGCCCGCCAGCTCGGCATCTCGCGAGCGACGGTGCAGAACCGGCTGCGGCGGATCGAGCGCGACGGCGTGATTCGCGGCTACACGGTCAAAGTCGGCACGGACCAGGAGCGGCCGGTAGTGCGCGCGCTGATGAGCATCAGCTCCGAAAACGCGGATGAGGCCAATGTCATCAGGCGCCTGCGTGGCAACCCGCACGTCAGCGCCGTGCATCACACCACGGGCCGCTGGGATCTCATCGCCGAGATTCACGCCGATTCGCTGGCCAGCTTCAATACGATTGTCGGCAATCTGCGCCTGATCGACGGCGTCACCGCGACCGAAACGAACCTGCTGCTCGACAGCTACGAATGAGCGTCGCCGTGGCGGACGAATGACCGCGGGAAAGCCTGCATTTTCGCTGTTTCCAGTTGAAACATATTTTTCCTTAAGTCGTTTGCAAACGCCTGATAACAGTGCTTTATTGCGGCTCTGAATTCGATAGAACGAGAGCGGGCGCGCCGGGTCTGAATGCCTGATCCCGCCACCTTCCTGGGTCAGCATGAAACACCGCCAGATAACTGCCTTTCTGCTCGCGGCTGCCGCACTTGCCGGTGGCTGCAGCGTGTCCGGTGTAACGCCCGACGCGACGAACCCGGCCGTGCCGGAAGCGTGGGCACGTGGCGGCGATGCGGGCATGGCTGGACTGAACTGGCTCAGCACTTTCAATAATCCGGAACTCGAACGACTCGTCGGCGAAGCCATCGCCAGCAACTACTTCCTGGAGCAGGAACGCGAACGCCTTGAGCTTGCCCGGCAAGGCGTGACGATAACGCGCTCGAACCGATTGCCCGTGCTGGACGTTTCCATCGACGGGCAGCGGCGCGGCTCGGAAGATACTGCCGGCGACAGCTTCGTCACGGAATCTTTCGATGCGTCTGTGTCCGGCCGCTGGGATGTCGATATCTGGCGCCGGCTTTCGAAGCAACAGCAAGCCGCCGAGCTGGCGCTGGCCGCGCAGCGCGCGCGACTGGAATCGGTCGAGCGGGACATTGCCGGCTTAACGGCGAGTCAGTTGTTCAACGTAATGGAAGCCACGCAGTTACTGCAGGTTGCCGAACGCCGTCTCGACAACGCCATTGAAAGTCACGACATCGTCTCTAGCGGTTACCGCCAGGGACTGAACGATGCCCTCGACCTGTATCTCGCCCGCAATCAGCTCGAACGCCAGCAGGCCAACTTCGCGCAGCAGCAGCAGTTACAGCTCGAAGCCGTGGCCAACCTGCAGCTGTCGCTGGCGCGCTACCCGGACGGACAAATGCAGATTGCCGGCGAGCTGCCGATTATCGATGACGCGATCCCGGCAGGACTGCCGTCAGACCTGCTGACGCGGCGCCCGGACATCCAGGAAGCCTGGCTCACGATGCTGGCCGCAGACGCCGAGCTTGCGGCCGCGCATCGCGCACGCTTCCCGAACCTGACGATCGTGGGCAGTGACGGCGTGACATCGACCGAGTTCTCCGATTTGCTGAGCAACGGCGCGTCCGCCTGGTCGCTGACGTTCGGCCTGACGCAGCCGCTTTTCAATGCCGGCCGTCTGAAGGCATCGCAGGCGCAGGCCTTGTCGCGGGTCCGCATCGCCGAGCAGCAATACCTCGACCTCGTTTACAGCGCGTTTGCGGATGTCGAGAATTCGATCTCGCGATCGGCTTCACTAACGCAGCGTTACAACGCGCTGGTCGAAGCCGAAAAAAATTCACGGGCGGCCCTTGAGCTCGCGCTCGAGCAGTACCAGCGCGGTCTCGTAACGTACACAACGGTTCTTGAATCACAGCGGCAGGCGTTCGACGCCGAAACCACCGTCGTGCAGCTCAGAAACCAGCGCCTGCAAAATCGCATCACTCTCTACCTGGCACTGGGTGGCGAGTTTCAGTGAGCCAGTAAAAATGACTTTGACGAAACGACAGATTATCCCGGCCATTATTCTTGGCGGACTTTTACTGGTCGCAGCTGTTATCAAGCTGAATCCGCCGGAGACGCGCCAGCGCACTGACTTTGTCGGACCGCAGCTCGCCGTCGAAGCTGTGACGCTGGCACCGCGCGACTACCCGATCATGCTCGAAAGCTACGGCACCGTGCAGCCGCGCACGCGCAGCATGCTCGTGGCGCAGGTCAGCGGACAGATCGTGTCGGTTAATCCGAACGTACGCGACGGCGGATTTTTTGAGCGCGGCGATGTGCTCGTCACGATCGACGATCGCGATGCCGCTGCCAACGTAAGCATCTCGGAAGCTGCATTGGCAGACGCACAGCAGGCGCTGGCCGAGGCCGAGGCGCGTACAGAGCAGGCTCGCGAAGACTGGCTGCGGCTGGGCAACACCGGCACCGCGCCGGACCTCGTGCTGCGCGTGCCGCAACTCGAAGCTGCCAAAGCCCGGGTACGCTCGGCGCGGGCACAGCTCGCAAAATCAAAACTGGATCTCGAGCGTACGCGTATCAAAGCGCCTTTTGCCGGCCGCGTATTGAGAAAGTTTGTCGATCTCGGCCAGGTTGTCGGCATGAATTCGCAGATCGCCGAGATCTATGCGACGGATGCCGTGGAGATTCGCCTGCCGCTGCGCAATCGCGACCTGCGTTTTATCGATTTGCCCGAGGCTTACCGGGATTCCGATGGCATCGAGAACAGCGGTGCGATCGTGGAAATTCAGTCGGAACTCGCCGGCAACGCGAAATGGCATGCGGAGCTCGTTCGTACCGAGGGCGCAATTGATGAAACCGCGCGGCAACTGCATGTCATTGCCAGGATCGATGACCCGTTTGACAGCAATGAGTCATCCGCTACGCCGTTGAAGATTGGCCAGTATGTCACTGCAAGATTGCAGGGCAACGCGGTGCCGAACGCACTCGTCATACCAAACCAGACGATATACCAGGGCAGCTATGTTTACGTTGCGGAAGACGGCATCTTGCGCCGCCGCGACATCGACATTGCCTGGCAAAACGATGAAGAAGCCATTATCGCTGCCGGCCTTGAGGCAGGTGACAAACTGGTTACTACGGCGCTCGGCCAGGTGACGTCCGGCATCCGCGTCTCGATCATCGGTGAAAACGACAAGCCGCGCTCCGCTGACGGCGGTCGCGGCGCCCCTGTCCCGGCCACGCAGGCAGCGCCGGCCCAGAACCCCAACGGTGATTCACAATGATTGCCTGGTTCGCAAAAAACTCGGTCGCCGCGAACCTGCTGATGATTTCGATCGTCGCGGGCGGTGCGCTTGCAATGCAGAACGGCGTGCGCCTCGAAATCTTTCCGCCCTCCGATCCCGACACGATTTCCGTCGGCGTGCAGCTGCGCGGCGCAACGCCAGAAGACATCGAACTGGGCGTCGCGGTACGCATTGAAGAAGCCGTCAAGGACCTCGAAGGAATTGACCGCATCTTCTCCGTGTCGTCGGAAGGCAGCACGAATGTGCAAATCGAGATCGACCCGAGTTACGACCCGCGCGAATTGCTCGACGACGTCAAGAGCCGCATTGATGCGATAAACACCTTCCCTGCCGATACCGAAAAACCCATCATCGGCCTGCGCACGCGCAGCTTTGGCGTGATCGACGTCGTCGTTGCCGGCGACTACAGCGAAAGTGAAATCCGCATGTTCGCAGAGCAGGTGCGCGACGAACTGCTGCGCGTCGAGGGCATCACGCAGGCCGATCTCGACGCGGTGCGACAATACGAGATCGCGATCGAAGTCTCTCCGGACCGCCTGCGTGAGTTCGACGTGACGCTCGCCGACATAGCGCAGGCCATTCGCTCAAGCTCAGTAGACCTTTCGGCCGGCAACGTTCGCACCGAGGGCGGCGACGTGCTGATCCGCTCGAAAGGCCAGGCTTACCGGCGCGGCGATTTTGAGTCGATCGTCGTCAAGACCAACCCGGATGGCAGCATCGTGCGGGTCAATGACATTGCCACCGTTATCGACGGTTTTGTCGAAGACGCAATGCGCACGCGTTTCAATGGCAAGCACGCGGCGTTCGTCAGCGTGTCGCGTGTGGGCAGCCAGAGCGCGATCGACATTTCGCAAAAGGTGAAGGACTACATCGAGTCACGCCAGACTACATTGCCGGTTGGCCTGGAACTGAGCTACTGGGACGACGATTCGGCACGGCTGAAAGATCGTCTCAGCATCATGACCAGCAGCGCGATCCAGGGCAGCGTGCTCGTCATCCTTTTGCTCTCACTATTCCTGCGGCCCGCTATCGCGTTCTGGGTATTTCTCGGCATCCCGATCAGCTTCTTCGGCGCGTTCATCATCATGTACATCTTCGACATCAGCCTGAACCTGATGAGCGCGTTTGGCTTCATCATGGTGCTGGGTATCGTCGTGGACGATGCGATCGTGACCGGCGAGAACGTCTATGCGCGAATGCGCGGCGGAGACAGCGGCGTGGCCGCTGCCATCCAGGGTACGAAGGAAGTCGCGATACCTGTGACGTTCGGCATCCTGACGACGATTGCTGCCTTCGGGCCGCTGGCCTTTATCGAAGGGCGGCTCGGCGAGATTTTTGCGCCGATTCCGGCCGTCGTCATACCGGTGCTGCTGTTCTCGCTGATCGAGTCCAAGCTGATCCTGCCGTCACACCTGAAGCACATCAATCTGCACGAGAACGACAAGGCCGCATCCGGCTTTCAGGCCTGGCAGACGCGCTTTGCCGACGGCTTCGAGAATTTCATCCTGCGCCACTACAGGCCGTTTCTCGATAAGGCGCTGCATCACCGTTACTCCACGCTGGCCGTGTTCCTCGGCGTACTGATCATCATGGTGACGCTGATCACGAGCGGCTGGACGCGCTTCGTCGCGTTCCAGCGCATCGAAGGCGAAACGGCGACCGCAACGCTGGTCATGCCAGCAGGGACGCCCTTCGAAGTCACCAATCGCCATGCCGAAAAAATCAGCAAGGCGGCCGAAACCCTGCGCGACAAATACGTCGACCCGGCAACCGGCGAGAGCATGATCACCAATATCCTGACGAACGTCGGCACTTCAGCTCGCGTGCAGATTGAAACGGTGCCGCGCCAGTACCGCACGATGCCGTTCTCGGTGTCTGACATGAACGACGAATGGCGGCGCATGGTCGGCCAGTTCCCGGGCGCAGAGAGCCTGAACTTTCGCGCGTCGTTTTTTCGCGCGGGTGATCCCATCGACGTACAGTTCAGCGGCAACTCGCTCGACACGCTGCGTGCGGTCGGTGAAGAGTTGAAGGCGCGTCTCACAACTTACCCCGGCGTATTCGAAATCGGCGACAGCCTGTCGAACGGCAAGGAAGAATTGCAGATCGAACTGAGTCCGCAGGGGCACCTGATCGGCCTGACCCGCAGCGACATCGTCAGTCAGGTTGGCCAGGCCTTCAAAGGCCTGCAGGCACAACGCATCCAGCGTGGTCGCGATGACGTGCGGGTGCTGGTGCGCTTCCCGCTCGGGGAACGCAGCACAATCGCATCGCTGAATGAAATGCTGATCACAACACCGGAAGGCCGGCAGATTCCGCTGTCAAACGTTGCGGTAATCAAGCCCGGCCGGGGGCCATCCGAGATTCGCCGCATCGATGGCTACCGCGTCCTGAACGTTACGGCAGACGTCGACAAGGACAATACGAACATGGCGGTGCTGTTGAACGACGTGCAGCAGTTTATTGACCAGGTGCTGGTGAAATACCCTAGCGTGACGTACACGCTGGAAGGCGAACAACGGCGTCAGCAGGAAACCTTTGGCAGCCTGGGTATCGGCCTTATGGTTGTGCTGTTTGCAATCTACTGCCTGTTGGCGCTGCCGTTGAAATCGTACACGCAGCCGCTGCTGGTGATGACCGTCATTCCATTCGGCATCATTGGTGCTGTGATCGGTCACTGGATCATGGGTCAGACGCTGACAATTCTGAGCATGCTGGGCCTGATGGCGCTCACAGGCGTCGTCATTAACGACAGCCTCGTGCTCGTCGATTTCATCAACCAGCGGCATCGTGCGGCAGGCGAGGACCTGGAATCCGCCGTGAAGCGCGCAGGTGTGGTGCGGTTCCGGCCGGTCATGCTGACGTCATTGACGACCTTCTTCGGTCTGTTGCCGCTGCTTTCGGATCAATCGTCATCCGCGCAGTTCCTGATCCCGATGGCCATCTCGCTGGGCTTCGGCATTTTGTTCGCGACGGTCATCACGCTGGTACTTATTCCAACCAACATCATGATCGCTGATGACATCTCGCGTTTCTTCAAACGACGAGTGAAAAAAATCAAGGCTGCGGTAGCCATCGAACCGAGTTAAAGAAAAGGCCCTCGCAAGAGGGCCTTTTTGGTTTGATGGGGGCGCCGTTACTGCTTCAGAGCGGCCAAAAACCAACTACTTTGCGGCGCCAATCTCCATCACGATATTCCACAGAAACCGCACCATCTCTTTCATGGATTCCTCGGCAATGCGTTCATCATCGCTGTGCGCACCAAAACGACTGTTCATTTCCTCCAGCGTGCGCTTCGGCCCGATGCCGTAGGACTGCGTGCCCTTCGCACGCAGCTGTGCCATATCGGTGGCGCCCGTTGCCATCAACGGCAATGTCGTCGAGTCCGGGTACATGCGCTTTGCAACGGTTTCGATTGCCTCAAACATTTCGTTGTCGATACCAGAAGGCACTGCTGCCGGGCGGTAGATATCCTCCGGCACGATTTCGATGGCCGGGTTGCCAATCACCGCAGCGAGTTCCTTGTAGAAAGCATCGACATCTTCATCGGGCAACATGCGGATATCGAGCACCGCTTTGGCTTCGGACGGGATAACGTTCTTCCTGAAGCCTGCGTCGATAATTGTCGGCACGACCGACGTGCGCAACGACGAATAGTGCAAAGGATCGTTGTCGCGAAACCAGGCGTCGATGTCCGCCTGGTACTCGGGATTCTGCACGTTGCCGTAGCGGAACGCTTCCTCGCCTTCGGACAGCGTGGCCAGTCGTTCAAAGTAAGCACTCGTTGTGTCATTCAGCCGCACCGGTGTTTGCCAGCGGCCTGCTTTCGCGACTGCCTCGGCAATCATCAGAACGGCATTGTCATTACGCGGCCGCGAGCCGTGGCCCGCGGTTCCGCGTGCGACCAATGTTGCGCGGCGCGGCAGCTTCTCCGTCGTCTGCACGCCGACGACATGGACGTGACCGTCAACTTCCTGCATCGAGCCACCTTCGGCAAGCGCGTACTCGGCAGCGATTGCCTCCCAGTGATTCTCCACCATGAAGTTGATACCGACGTCAGGCGTGCCCTCTTCGCCGGATTCGGCAAGCAGGATGATGTCGCGATCCATTTCTATGTCCAGGCGATGCAGCATCAGCATGACGAGCAGCCCTGCCGTCAGGTTGTCTTTGTCGTCCAGCGTGCCACGGCCCCAGACGTAGCCGTCCTTGCGTAGCCCGCCGAATGGCGGCTCGCTCCATTTATCGGCCTGCACACCGACGACATCGGTATGCCCCATGATCAACAGGGGCCGCTTCGAGCCATTGCCTTTGTAACGTGCTACGAGGTTGGCACGAGTCGGATCGAGCGCATAAATTTCGGAGGCGATGCCCTCTTTTGCGAGCACGCCCTTCACGTAGTCAACGGCCTTCGTTTCGTTGCCCGGCGGGTTCGACGTATCGATTCGCACCAGGTCCACAAGATAGCGAATGGACTCTTCGCCGACGACGTCCCAGTCGATCAGTGCATTGCCTTGCGCAAACGCAGCAACAGGCTGCAACAAGAGGAATAGAAAAAACTTGCGCATGATCATGTGCTCCGCTCAACAGGAACTGCGAGTCTACCGAATGCACAGCAACACGGCACGTACCTTGCGAGATACGTGCCGTGCTGAACTGAACAAAGGCTGCGGGGCTGCCGCAACTCACATGGCGGTGGGATTTTCCGCGAACTCGTTCGGTACGATCAGCTCTTCAACCGCCGGCAGGACACTGCGAATGATCGATTCGCCCTTTTCACTTTCAACGAGCGCAACCAGAACATAGTCGCGCCAATAGGAACCGCGCACCATGATCGCGTCTGAGTGAAACTGTTTCCAGGTGCCGGACTTGCGGTACATCTTGGCTCCCGGCGCGCGCTCTTCAACCTGCGAGACGAACTTGTGATGCAGGTGCGGATCGGAAAGATCTTCAAGCATCTGTGC
>JBATFU010000416.1:0-3431 GCA_049665065.1 Woeseia sp.
GTCTTTACCGGACCGTAAGCCAGGCCCAGGATAATTTAACGATGTCCGACAAACCGCAGGCATCAATCGCCGGTCCGTCACCTGCAGATAATAAGGCCAAGCACCTTGGTGCGGCGCTGGGCGCCGTAGCAAGCGTCGTCGTATTTGGCGTTGCGCTATGGTTCCTGCACAGGGAAATGGCCGGACTGTCGAAGGCTGCGATTCTCGATCACGTCACTGCAATCCCTCTTTGGACACTGCTTGCATCGACTGGTTTTGCTTTTTGCAGTTACCTTGTACTGATCGGATACGATGCAACCGCGTTGCGTTATCTCAATCGTAAAGTTCCTTACGGGCAGGTAGCGCTCACCTCGTTCATGGCGTACGCGATCGGCCACAACGTTGGCTTTGTGTCGCTGTCCGGCGGTTCGATCCGCTACCGCATGTATTCGCTCGCGGGCCTGGGCGGGTCGGAAATCGCGCGGCTTGTCGTGTTCGTTTCGGCGACGTTCTTTATCGGTGCCGCGGGACTACTCGGCATTGCGCTCCTGTTAATGCCGGAAACGCAAACTGCGATATTTGGTTTACCGACTTTGCTTGTGAAGGGCGCAGGGGTGTTACTTCTCGCAGTACCATGCGTTTACGCGGCGCTCGCAATAATGCGTCGCGAACCTTTCCACTTTCGGGACTGGCAAGTCGCGGTGCCACAACCCTCCATCGCGCTGAGCCAGGTTGTCGTTTCGGTCATCGACATGATGTTCGCCTCGGCAACGCTGTACATACTCCTGGAACCGGCACTGCACATCGGCTACTTCCCGTTTCTCGGTATTTACCTGCTCGCGCTGGGCGCGGGTCTTGTCAGCAGCCTGCCCGGTGGTATTGGCGTCTTCGAAGCTGTGCTGGTAGCCGCTCTTCCGCAGGTCGAGCCCACGGCGCTGCTCGGCACCATCATCGTGTACCGCCTTGTCTACTACGTTTTGCCGCTCGTACTGGCGCTCATTCTGATGGTTACGCATGAAGCGCGGCTGCACCGGCACGTACTTGGGCCGACGTTGAGTCGGGCCGGCGGCTGGTTTACGACGTTGACACCGAAAGCAATCAGCGTCCTTATTTTTCTAGCGGGACTGGTACTGTTGCTGTCCGGCGCCAGCCCCGCAGTGGAGTCGCGACTCGCACTAATAAGTAAGGCGTTACCGTTACCGTTGCTGGAAGTGTCACATCTTTCTGGCAGCATTATCGGCACCGGCCTGCTGATCCTGGCCCAGGGTCTGTACCGCCGCCTGCACGGCGCATACCTGGCAGCGCTTGCAGCGATTGTGACGGGCATCGTCGTGTCGTTGATCAAGGGGCTCGATTATGAAGTGGCTCTCATTCTCGCCGGCGCGGCGACAGCGTTATGGCTGTCTCGCGAACAGTTTTACCGACTCGAGTCTATCGGTGACGAGCCATTCTCGGTGCGCTGGATTGCAGCAATCGTAGCTATCCTGATAATTTCATTTTGGGTTGGCCTGTTGAGCTTTCGTCATGTCGAATACGCGGATCGTCTGTGGTGGCAGTTTGCGTTTAGTGCGGAAGCACCGCGTTTCCTGAGGGCATCACTGCTCGCGGCGATAACCGCCCTCAGTTTCGCGCTATGGAAGTCATTCCGTAGCAGAACCAAACTCCGGGTTGCGAACGCAACCATAGACGACATTGAACAAGCCCGCCTGGTCGTTGCAAGCTCCATGCATGCTTCGGCGAACGCCGCGCTGATCGGCGACAAGCGCTTTCTCTGGTCTGCTGATCGGCAGGCATTCATCATGTACCAGGTCAGCGGGCGCAGCTGGATTGCACTCGGCGACCCGGTTGGCCCGGCAGAATATCGTGAAGAGCTTGTCTGGGCGTTCCGCGAAATCGTCGATCAGCACGATGGTCGTACGGTATTTTATGAAGTCAGCGATGCCTACCTGCCGCTCTATATTGATCTGGGCTTGACGCTCTCAAAACTGGGCGAAGAAGGCCGCGTTCCTCTCGAAGGCTTCACGATGCAGGGCAGCCAGCGCGCGGAGCTCCGCCAGGCGGACAACAAGGCAAAAAAGAATGGCGCCGTGTTTGAAGTATTGCCGCGCTCCGTCGTGCCAGCGATCACCGCCGAATTACGCCGTGTTTCCGACAGCTGGCTCAATGATAAATCCACCGCCGAAAAGGGCTTCTCGCTTGGCGCGTTCTCCGAAGAATACCTGCAGAACTTTGATTGCGCCGTGGTTCGCTTGAACGGTGAGATCGTCGCGTTCGCGAATCTCTGGCCTGCACCTGCAGGCAATGAACTGTCAATCGACCTGATGCGCTACGACCAGCGCGCGCCAAAAGGCGTGATGGATTACCTTTTCGTGGAATTGATGCTGTGGGCGTCGGCGAATAACTACCGCTGGTTCTGCCTTGGCATGGCGCCATTGGCCGGTCTTGAGCAAAGACCGCTGGCGCCACTCTGGCACAAGCTTGGGCACCTGGTGTTCAGCCATGGCGAGAACTTTTACAACTTTGAAGGCTTGCGGAGCTACAAAGAGAAGTTCGATCCGGAATGGCAGCCACGCTACCTGGCCTGCCCGGGTGGCTGGCTGAATCTGCCCGCCGCGCTGCTGGATGCATCACAACTTATCTCCGGCGGAACGGCGGCAATGATTGCAAGAAAGAACTAGATCAACGAACGGACCAGTCGGGAGACCGTTCTACGCCAGTGCGCTCAAATACTGCGGGAATTCGCAATATTCCCGCGTTTATTGGCGGCTCGTCATACATTTACGTGAGCGCACCTGGAATTTCCGATCCTCGCTGGTTAGCCCGCGAACTGTGACTGTCTCACGCTGTCCAGCTCCGGTGCAAAAATGCATCGCTTCATGAGTGATGCAAAACGCAGATCGCTGCGCAGGGTATCGAGCATAGGATCACTTGCCAGCATCAAACACGGGGTCCTGCGATCTTCCATTGCTCGGTTCAGCCACGCAAATGCTGTGTCATGCTCACCAAGCCCTGCGTAGAGAGTTGCAATATAGTAACGAGGGGCATTGAACTCGTTAGCGTGCTCGATCAACTGTTCAAGTATGTCGCGGGCTTCATCAACCCGGCCGAGTTGCGCCAGCACATAGGCGCGAGCTGCAGCAGCTCGTGTCGAGTTGCCGCCCGATAGCTTTTCTGCGGTTGAGTATGCCAGTAGTGCGGCGTTGTAGTCGCCGAGTGCGAGCCACGCGCTGCCGAGATGCAAATACCCGACCCAAAACTCGGGGTTGATCGCAATCGCCTGTCTTGCGAACTCCAGCGCCTCCTGCGGTTCGTGCGCTTGCAGCGAAACCACTGCCGAATTGGCGAACATCAGCGGAAACAGCGGGTCGAGCTCCCGGGCACGACGCAACATGGCACGCGCTTCGATATGCTGGTTGTTTTGTGACAGTACAATGCCAAGAAACATGTGCGCC
>JBATFU010000417.1:0-26654 GCA_049665065.1 Woeseia sp.
GGTTACCCGGTTGCGATCGTCGACACCGTCGAGCGCCTGCCGCAGGAGCCGTTCGCGCGCGTCTCGGCAATACCGACTGCGCGACTGAACCAGGTGCGCGAGATCATGTTGATCTGGTCGGCAACGCCGGTAATTGCGGAGCCTGACGATGACGAGTAACGCCGCGCAGCGACGCCTGCCCGTATTCGTCGCGATCGTCGTTTCACTGATGCTGGCGATCGCTCCGGTCACGGATGCCGTGCAGCCTTACTGGCCCGACTGGGTCCTGCTGACACTTATATATTGGGCACTCACGTCGCCGCGCCTTTACGGTGTCGGCGTCGCGTGGGTGACTGGGCTCGTCGTTGACGTCGCCCAGGGCACCCTGCTGGGCCAGCACGCGCTGACGATGTCGGCAATCATTTACCTGACCGTGCGCTTCCATCTGCAGCTGCGCGTGTTTCCACTGTCGCAATTGACGATAACGATCTGCGCGATGCTGGGTATTTACCAGTTCCTGCTGTTCTGGATTAACGGTGTGGCCGGCATCAGCGTCGCCGGTGCCAGGTACTGGGGCCCGGTCCTGACGGGAACCCTCGTCTGGCCGCTGGTCTATTGGGTATGCAGCCTGATAAACACGCGCCGCTCGCGCGCCTGACGAACGGAACCGGCTTCGGCACATGAATATCCTATCGCCTATCAAGGACCACCATTCAGAGCGCCGACTGTTTACGGGTCGCGTACTGATCGCCAGCGTGGTCGGTATGCTGCTGCTTGGTACCGTAGTCACGCGCCTCGTGCAGCTGCAGATTATCGATCACGAACACTTCGCCGAGCAGTCGCATGGCAACCGAATTCGCATCGAGGCGGTGCCGCCGACGCGCGGACTGATCTTCGATCGCAACGGGCGCGTGCTGGCCGAAAACCTGCCCGCCTACCAGCTCGAACTGATTCCGGAACAGGTGCGTGACCTTGACGATACGTTACAGAGACTTGCGCAACTCGAACTTATCAGCGAGGAAGACATTCCACGTTTCAAGGACCTGAGTCGCAAAGGGCCACGCTTCAAACCGGTCACGCTGCGCTTTCGTTTGAGCGAAGCTGAAATATCGCACTTTGCCGTGCAGCGACCGCGTTTTCCGGGTGTCGATTTTCAGCCGCGCCTGGTGCGCCACTACCCGCACGGCAAAAGCGCCGCGCACGCGGTCGGGTATGTCAGCGCGATATCCACCAATGACCTCAATCGCCTCGATGCAACACGCTACGCCGGCACCGCGCATACCGGCAAAACAGGCGTCGAATACTTCAACGAAAACCGGCTGCACGGAACGCCCGGTCATCGCCAGCTCGTAACCAATGCACGCGGTCGCCAGGTGCCGGCGGACGCGCGTGAGCTGTCGCAGGCGCTGGTCGAGGGCGATGCGCCACGGCCCGGCATGAACCTGCACCTGAGCATCGACATTGACCTGCAGAACTTAGCCACCAACGCGCTGGAAGGCCGCCGCGGCTCGATCGTCGCGATCGATCCACGCAATGGTGAAGTGCTTGCGCTGGTCAGCACGCCCGCGTTCGATCCGAACGATTTTGCACTCGGCATGTCAGGCAGCGAATTCCGCGAACTGCAGACCGACCCGAACCAGCCCTTGTTCAATCGCGCGGTTCGCGGGAAATACCCTCCCGGGTCAACCATCAAGCCCATGCTCGCGCTGGCCGCCCTTGAGACTGGCGCAACAAACCTGACGCGACGCAAGATGTGCATCGGTTATTACACGCTGCCGGGCAGTACACACCGTTATCGTGACTGGAAGCCGGAAGGTCACGGCCAGGTCGATCTGCACGATGCGATTGCGCAATCCTGCGACGTGTATTTTTATGAAATAAGTCGCGATATCGGCATAGACCGCATGCACGACTACCTTACCGCATTCGGCCTAGGCGACCCCACCGGCCTCGATATCAGTGGCGAACTGGGCGGCCTCGTGCCGTCGATAGCCTGGAAGCGTGGCGCATTCAGCAGCCGCGAGAACCAGACCTGGTTTCCGGGTGAAACGGTAATCGCGTCGATAGGTCAGGGTTACATGCTCGCCACCCCGTTGCAGCTCGCGAGCGCAACGGCGGCGCTCGCGATGCGTGGCGAGCGCTTTCGGCCACACTTTGTAACAGCCGTCGAAGACCCATTGACCGGTGAACGCACGGCTGTGGCTGTTGAACCGCTTTCCCCGGTTGAGATCAAGAACGAGTTTTACTGGGAAAGCGTGATCGAGGCGATGCATGACGTGCTGCAGGGCGAGCAAGGCACAGCACGAGCGGCAGGTCGCAACGCGCCGTACACGATGGCCGGCAAGAGCGGCACAGCCCAGGTTTTCTCAATCGCGCAGGAAGAAGAGTACGACGAAGAGGATCTTGAAGAACGCTTGCGCGATCACGCCTTGTTTATCTCGTTCGCGCCGATTGAAGCGCCGCGCATCGCCATCGCGATCATCGTCGAAAACGGTTCCAGCGGCAGTCGCGTCGCCGCACCGATTGCGAGAGCGCTGATGGATCAGGCGCTCGGGTACGGTGCCAATGCGCTTCAGTGACACGCAACGACTGATCGAGCGCAAAGCGGCGCCGCTCGGCGACATGGGGCGCATCATGCGTCGCCTGCATATCGACGGCCCGCTATTGAGCGGAGTGCTGCTGACTTCAGGCTTCGGCCTTGTCGTACTTTATAGCGCAGTCGGGCGGAACTTTGACCTGTGGGTTTCGCAGTGCGTACGCCTCGGTGTCGCGCTCGCGGCAATGATGTTTGTTGCGCAGCTGCCGCCTGATTTGCTGCGCCGCTGGTCGCCCTGGGGTTTCCTGTTCGGACTCGCACTGCTGTCGATGGTGTTGCTGCTGGGTGAAGTCGGCCAGGGCGCGCAGCGCTGGCTGGACCTCGGCGTACGCTTCCAGCCTTCCGAGATCATGAAACTCGCCGTGCCGATGATGGCCGCGTGGCTGCTGCATGACCGACCCGTGCCGCCGCAACCCTTACACCTTTTTTTAGTCGGTATTTTCATCGCTGTACCGGCTGTCATGATCGCAATTCAGCCGGATCTTGGCACCGCGCTATTGATTGCGGCGTCCGGCTTCCTGGTGCTGATCCTCGCCGGCCTGTCGATCCGACTGATGTTGGTACTGGGGCTGCTGTCGATTCCCGGCGCGCTGGTGCTGTGGAACTTTATGAAGGACTAC
This sequence comes from Woeseia sp., assembly GCA_049665065.1. Classification (GTDB taxonomy): domain Bacteria; phylum Pseudomonadota; class Gammaproteobacteria; order Steroidobacterales; family Woeseiaceae; genus Woeseia. The sequence goes on from JBATFU010000417.1 coordinate 3,196, forward strand.
CAGCGCCAGCGCGTGCTGACGCTGCTGAACCCCGACTCCGACCCGCTCGGCTCCGGCTATAACATCATCCAGTCGAAAATTGCGATCGGCTCTGGCGGCCTGTTCGGCAAGGGCTGGACGAACGGCTCCCAGGCGCAACTCGAGTTCCTGCCCGAGCGCGATACGGATTTTATTTTTGCAGTCATGGGTGAGGAGCTCGGCCTGCTTGGCGTGCTGAGCCTGCTCGGACTTTATGTGTTTATTATCGGCCGCGGCCTGTACATTGCCATGGAAGCCCGCGATACCTACTCAAGACTGCTCGCCGGCAGTATCAGCCTGACGTTTTTTGTTTACGTCTTCGTCAATACCGCGATGGTGACAGGGCTGCTGCCGGTTGTCGGCGTACCCTTGCCGCTCGTCAGTTTTGGCGGCACCTCGATGGTGACGCTCATGGCTGGCTTCGGTATTCTGATGTCCATTCATACGCACAAGAAGTTCTTGCCCCATTAACCCGACGAAAGTGACCTTCCCGAAAATGACTATTGCCTCCCGGCTTGCCATCGCCAGCGCGCTACTCAGCATCACCCTCCCCGCTTTTGCACTCGACACCTCGCGCGCCGACGTCAGCGCATTTATCGACGAGATGGTGGCAGAACACGACTATGACCGTGAGGTGCTCGTGAATGCTCTGCGCGAAGCGAAAACCCGGCAAACCATACTCGATGCAATCAGTCGCCCGGCGGAACGCACGCTGAACTGGACCGAGTACCGCAAGATATTCCTGACCGAAGAACGCATAAATGCCGGCGTCGATTTCTGGCGCGAACACGAGGCCACCCTGCGCACGATCAGCGAGCAAACAGGCGTTTCGTGCGAAATGCTCGTGGGTATCATTGGCGTCGAAACCTACTTCGGTCGCATTACCGGTAACTATCGCGTTCTCGATGCGTTGTCGACGCTCGCTTTTGACTATCCGCCGCGCTCGAAGTTTTTCCGCAAGGAACTTGCGCAATTTTTGCTGCTGGTGCGCGAGGAAGGCATGGAGGCCGCAACGCCAACCGGTTCCTACGCCGGCGCGATGGGCGCACCACAGTTCATGCCGAGCAGCTTTCGCGCTTACGCTGTTGATTCCAGCGATGACGGCCGTCGTGACATCTGGAGCAACTGGACTGATGTCATCGGCAGTGTGGCAAATTATTTCGTCGAACACGGCTGGCGCCGCGACGCCGAAGTGGTTGCACATGCCAGCCTCGCCAGCGACTGGACCGGGCAAACCCCGCAGAATTCGCTGAAGCTTGTAGAAACGGTTGCGTCACTGAGCCAGAGCGGCGTGATGTTTGCGACGGAGCAGGACGCTGATGCGCGCGCCTCACTGTTGCTGCTGGAAGGCGTAGATGGCCCGGAGTATTGGGTTGGCTTTCACAATTTTTTCGTGATCACGCGCTACAACCGCAGCGTCATGTATGCACTTGCTGCTCACCAGCTCGGTGCAGAGATTGCCATGGCGGTGAGGCGCAATGAGCAGTAGGGCCCTTGCAGCACTGGCATTGGCAACGCTGCTCAGCGCCTGCGCGGCGCGGCCGGTCGTCGACAGCGCCCCGCGATCGGGCTCGGCAATACCGCCCACGTTGCCGGACAATCCGGTGCCGCGGGCCGAGCCGCCAAGTCGCTACGGCAACGGGCCAATCTACGAAGTCTACGGTCGTCCTTATAAGGTCATGGACAGCAGTCACGGCTACCGGGAACGCGGAGTTGCATCGTGGTACGGCAGCAAATTTCACGGCCGCATGACCTCGAGCCAGGAACCCTATGACATGCACCAGCTGACGGCAGCGCACAAGACGCTGCCGCTGCCAACCTACGTCGAGGTACGCAATCTGCGGAATGACAAGACTGTCATCGTGCGCGTTAATGATCGGGGCCCGTTCGTCGACAATCGCATCATCGATCTTTCCTACGCTGCCGCTCGCCGGCTCGATATGGTGCGGGATGGCACGAGCCTTGTTGAAGTCACGGCAATCAGTTTCGACGCACCGCCGCCACCTGTTCCGGAATCCATCGTCGATGCGGCGAGTGCCGCAGCGGAGACGAGCCCGCCCCATGAGAATCGTGTCTTCCTGCAGGTCGGCGCTTTTGGCGAGCGGCAAAACGCGGAACGCCGGCATCAGCTGCTTGCGGGCAACGGCATCAGCGGCGCGTTCGTAGTCGAGGAGCCTGGAGCAGAAAAACCGCTGTTCCGCGTGCGCATCGGACCGCTTGCCGACGTTGAGGACTACGATCTGCTGGTAGCCCAGCTCGCCGACCTCGGCATAACAGAATCGCATATCGTCACGGAATGACCGGCGGCAGCTCGCCACTGCCCGCCCCATTTTTTTTGCAAGGCGTTACAATACGCGGCCCCCAGTAGTCTCTGAATCTCAATATGCGTTTATTTGCCCTCGTAATTTCTGCACTGCTCATTACCCTGTCGTCACCCGCGCTGGCCATCGACCTGCCGGTGCCTGCGCCGCCTGTGATCGGCGCAAAAAGCTATTTGGTCATCGACAACACGACGGGCTTTGAGGTCGCGTCACTCAATCCCGACGAACGGCTGGCACCGGCCAGCCTCACAAAGCTGATGACCGCCTACGCGGTATTCGCGTCGCTGAAGGAAGGCCAGGTTGCGCTTGCGGATGAAGTGACGATCAGCGAAAAGGCCTGGCGGACTCCCGGCTCGCGCATGTTTATCGAAGTCGGCAAACGCGTGACGATCGAAGACCTGCTGCTCGGCATGATCGTGCAATCAGGCAACGACGCCAGCGTCGCGCTTGCCGAGCACATCGGAGGTACCGAGTCCGTTTTCGCAGAAATGATGAATCGTTACGCGACCCGTCTCGGCATGTCCGGCAGCCGTTTCCAGAATTCCACCGGATTGCCTGACGATGAGCATTACACAACGGCGCGGGACATGGCGATTCTCGCGCGCGCCATCATCAGCGAGTTTCCCGATTACTACCGCTGGTATGCAGTTCGCGAATTCACTTACAACGGCATCAAGCAGCCGAATCGCAACGAGCTGCTATGGCGCGACGATAGTGTTGATGGCATTAAAACCGGACACACAGACGACGCCGGCTATTGCCTAGTATCGTCGGCCGAGCGCGACGGTATGCGCCTCGTTGCTGTCGTGATGGGCACTGCCAGCAGCAAAGCCCGCGTCGACGGCAGCCAGGCACTGATCAATTACGGCTTTCGCTTTTTCGAAACCCGCAGGTTATACAGCGCCGGCGAGCAAATCGCGGAGGCGCGGGTGTGGAAGGCCGCCAACGAGATGACGCCGCTCGGACTGCCGGAAGACCTGTACATCACTGTCCCGCGCGGCAGCTATGACCGGCTTGAATCGGTGCTGAATATGCCGGCGACAGTTATGGCGCCACTCGCAAAAGGGCAGCCCGTCGGCGAATTGCAGGTAAGCCTGGCCGGCAATGCAATCGTCACCGAACCATTGCGCGCATTGAGCGACAACCCGGCAGGCTCGTTCTGGCAGCGTGCGTCAGACAGCGTCAGCCTCTGGTTCGAGTAAGCTCCGATTCAGCGATGGCCGACAACGATCAAACCCTGCTCGAGTTTCCCTGCGACTTTCCGATCAAAATGATGGGCAGGGACCACCCGCCGTTTCACGAAGCGGCACGTGCAATCATCGAGCAACACGCAGGATCGATTGACGAGAGCACGCTACGTGCAGCAAGCAGCAGCAATGGTCGTTTTATTTCGTTGACGATTACTATCCGCGCGGAAAGCCAGCAACAGCTCGATGCAATCTACATGGATCTCAGCGCCCATAACGAGATACTGGTAGCGCTGTGAGCATCGCACTGTCAGGCGAGAGCGAAACCACGCTGACGATTCGTTCACTCGGGCGGCAGGCCTACGAGCCTGTGTGGCGGGCCATGCAGCGCTTCACCGACGTCCGCGATGCCAGCACGCCGGATGAGATCTGGTTTACCGAGCATCCCCCGGTTTTCACGCTTGGACTTAATGCGAGCCGCGAACACCTGCTGGCACCGGGTGACATTGACGTTGTGCAGATTGATCGCGGCGGCCAGGTCACCTATCACGGTCCGGGCCAGATCATGATTTACCCGTTAATCGATATCCGCCGCGCCGGCATTGGCGTACGTCCGCTCGTCACAGCCCTCGAAAAAGCGGCGATTCGGCTCGCGGCAGAGTTCGGCATTAGCGCGCAATGCCGCGCGAATGCACCCGGCGTGTACGTGGACAACAGGAAACTTGCCTCTGTCGGACTGCGCATTCGACGGGGCGCAAGCTATCACGGCATGGCGCTGAATGTTGACGCTGACCTTGCGCCGTTCTCACGCATCAACCCCTGTGGTTTCGCAGGTCTCGAAGTCGTGAATCTCGCAGACCTCGGCGTTGCCGAAACGCGTGCGACGCTGGAACAAAAACTCCTGCAGCACCTGCTGGATGAACTGGGTCTCGACAGCGCACCGCGCTACGTCGCAGGGGATCTGCCGTCCTGAAGTAGTCGATCGGCCTCGGCCAATCGTTCCTGCGTGCCAACGTCGGCCCACACGCCATGGTGAATCTCGCCGCTGACGCGACCATCGTCGGCCGCGCGACGCAGCAAAGGCACCACGCTGAAACGCCCTGCTTTGCAGCCGTCGAAAAACTCCGCGCGGTAAAGCGCAATACCGCTGAAGGTTAACGGGGCCTCGCGATCATTTGTAACCCGACCGTCGACGAGCGCGAAATCGCCGTTGTCGCGGTATGCAGGATTGGGCACCAGTATGAGATGAGCGGTCGCATTGTCTGGCAGCGCCGTTGCTGTGATGTCGAAATCGCAAACGATATCCGCATTAATAACCCAGAACGGCTGAGCGGTGCCGAGCAGTGGCAAGGCGCGATGCACGCCGCCGCCGGTTTCGAGAACGTTGTCGTATTCGGGACTGTAAACGACCTGCAAGCCGAAGCGACTGCCGCTACCTATTCGCCTGACGATGTGCTCGCCGAGCCAGCCCAGGTTGATGACTACCGTATTGACACCGGCCTTGCCGAGTCGCTCAAGGTGCCGCTCCAGCAGACTGATGCCGGCAACTTCCACGAGTGCCTTTGGCAACTCGTCGGTTAATGGCCGCAGGCGTTCGCCGCGACCGGCTGCCAGCACCATAACCGTCATGCCTGTGCCTCGAGCGTGGGCAATACGCGCTCGCCGATCAGGGATTGCAGGAATTGCAGTTCAGGGAACCGTGGAGCGAGCTCAAGAATGTAGGCGAGCGTGCGCGGCACGTCTTTCAGGTAGCCGCGCTTGTGATCGCGGATTTCAAGCCGGGCGAAGATGCCGGCCGCTTTCAGGTGTCGCTGCACGCCACTCAAATCGAAATCACGCAGGAACTGCTGCTCGCTGTAATCCAGCGTACGCGTTGCGCACAAACGATAAAACTCCTGCGCCATGGAAGTTACAAAGGATGCTGGCCAGCTGACATAGCAATCGCGCAACAGGGAAACGAGGTCGTAGGTAAGCGCGCCTTCAACGGCGTCCTGAAAATCGAGTATGCCCGGATTATCAGCGGCGCAGACCATCAGGTTGCGCGAGTGATAGTCGCGGTGCACGAATACGCGGGGCTGCGCCAGCGCTGTAGTGATCAGAAATTCACAGGTCGCCTGCCAGCGGGATTCGTCAGCGGCGCTGAACTTGAGCTGCAGATGCGTATCGCACAGCCAGTCGCGAAACAAACCGAGCTCGCGCGTCAGCAGGGCTCGATCGTACGGTGGCAACTGCGACTGGAATTGCACACCCGCGCGTTGCATCCGGTCCAGTGCGTGCAGCGCGTCGCGATAGAGTTGCGGCGCACTATCCGGGTCGCGAAGCAGCACCTCGAGGTACTGCTGGTCGCCGAGATCTGTCAGCAGCAGGAACCCCTGCTGCAGATCCTTATGCAGTACCCGCGGACTGTGGAGACCCATCTCGGCTAGCCAGCCGGCAACCTGCACAAACGGCTCGCTCAATTCCTTGTCCGGCGGTGCATCCATCGCGATATACTGCGCGTCGCCTGAGTGGACCCGAAAGTAGCGGCGAAAACTTGCGTCTTTGGAAGCAGGAACCATGCCACTGACGACCAGTCTCACCTCAGTAGTCAGCCATGCAAGCAATTCGGCGCGTCGTGCGTCCGGTCTGTCAGGCACTATCGTTGACCTCGTCGTGGAAATTTGCAGCTGCGTTGCGGGCTGTCCACAGATGCGGGTTACGGGAAACTGTGCGAAGGTATCAAATCAATCGGTGGGATGACATCAGGAATGCCTGACAGCCTGCCCCTGTTAATGAATATGCTGAAAAAGCAACCAGGCGAGCGAACTTTCCAAGGCCTGTAATGGCAGCCCGGACACTCCAACAAAAGCACAGAGCATTGCCCAGATACCTGACCTCAATTTGCAGCGCGACTCTGCTCCTGATCGCAACGACGGTCGTCGCTGCCGATGAGCGCATGGCCTGTGCCAGCGGTACTGTAGACGACGGCTTCCCGGACTGGCAGCTGCCGGCCAATAATGACAACACCATCGTATTCGAAGCCGGCAAGGTTGAAGCGAGTGTCGGCCCGGCGCCGACTGCCAAGCTGTCAGAGGGTGTGCGCCTGACCAGTGGCGATCGCATGGCGGGTGCGGATTCTGCGGTTTACGACCCTGACGATCTCGCTGTCCTGCTGACAGGCAACGTGCAATACCGCGATCCGAACACGCGCATCCAGAGCGACTCGGCCGTTTTCTCGTACGCCAGTGGACGCATCACCTTCGAAGGCGCTGAGTTTCGACTTGGCGAGAATGGCGCGCGCGGCGCGGCCGAGGTACTGGAAATCAGCAGGGCCGGCACGCTGTCGCTGGCAGACGTCAGTTATACGACCTGCCCGCCCGGCTCCAACGACTGGCTGCTTGAAGCAGGCAATATCGACATCGACACCGACAGCGGCAACGGTACCGCACGCAACGTCAAGCTGCGCTTCCAGGGCGTGCCAATCCTGTATGCACCGTTCCTGTCATTTCCGCTGGGCGACGCCCGCAAGACCGGCATGCTGACACCGGAGATCGGCAGTGCCGGCCGCAGTGGCAACGAGCTGAGTGTGCCGTGGTACTGGAACATCGCGCCGAATTACGACGCGACCTTCACGCCGCGCCTGCTGACCGACCGCGGCCTGCAGCTCGGCAATGAATTTCGTTACCTCTTCGGCGACAACGAAGGCACAGCCCAGGTCGAGTACCTCGCCAACGATGACCTGTACGGTGACAGCCGGCTGCTCGTTGCCTTCGATCACCGCAGCTATTTTGGCAATAGCTGGCGGCAACGCATCAATTTCCGGCAAACCTCCGACGGCCAGTATTTCGAAGACCTGGGTGGCAGTCTCAGCGCGTCAAGCACGACGCACCTGAATCGCGCCATGGCGTTCGACTACCTGAGTGAAAACTGGTCGCTGCTCGCGCGCGTGCAGGACTACCAGACGATTGACGATGCGATCATCGCTACGGATCGTCCCTACAGGCGTTTGCCGCAGCTGCGAGTGCGCGGCACCTGGCCGGAACAGCGTCTCGGCCTGCGCTACCTGTTTGACGGCGAACTGACCTATTTCGATCGGGATATCGGTACGACCGGCTGGCGTTTCGATGCGTCCCCGCAGGTGGAGTGGCCGCTGGAACGCCCGGGCTGGTATGTCAGCCCGTCGGTAACCCTGCGGCATACGCAATACGGCCTGAGCAACACGGCAGGCTCGGTGGCAACGAGCCCGTCGAGAACCCTGCCGATCGGCAGCGTGGACGCAGGCATGGTGCTCGAACGCCAGGTCAGCGGCGCCGGCCTGCTGCAAACCATCGAACCGCGCATCCGCTATGTGCACATCCCGTACCGCGAGCAGTCGGACTTGCCGGTGTTCGATACGATCATTCCGGACCTGAACCTCGTGCAGCTGTTTCGGCCCAACCGGTTTCTCGGCGCTGACCGGATTACCGATACCGACCAGCTCAGCATCGGCGTGACCTCGCGCATTCTGAATGCGAGCAGCGGCAAGGAACTCGTGACCGCAACGATTGGCCAGGCCCTGTACCTGAGCCAGCAGGGCGTGCGCCTGCCGGACCAGACGAGCGACGTGGGCGAGTCTTCGGATTACATCGCGGAAATGCGCTGCCTGCTTTATGAGCACGTTAATTTCGACTTCGGCCACCAGTGGGGCACCGGTGAAAACGGCACAACGCAGTCCGAGGCAAGACTGCAGTACCGGCCGGCCCAGGATCGCGTACTGAATCTCGCGTATCGCTACCGTCGCGGCGCCCTCGAACAGGGCGACCTTTCCTGGTCCTGGCCGCTAGCGCAACGCTGGCGCTTCGTTGGTCGCTACAACTACTCGATGCGTGACCGCAAGGCGCTCGAGCAGTTCTACGGGCTGGAGTACGAGAGCTGTTGCTGGGGCCTGCGGCTGGTATCACGCCGGCACATCTCCACACGCGACGGAACCCGCGACTCTTCTATTGGTCTGCAACTGGTATTGAAGGGTATGACGAGCGTGGGTACCGCCGCGGACAAGCTGTTGGAACGTGGTATTCTCGGTTATTCTCCCGACCTGTAATAATCCTGCAGCCCTCTCAGCAGCTGCATCCTGACCAGATCAAGACACTCTATGCGTAATCTTAAAAATATTGCTGCGCTCGCAGCGCTTGCCAGTCTCGCCCCTCAGCTGGCGGCCGAGGAACTGTCGGAAACCGGCGAATTCATCGACGGTGTCGCAGCCATCGTTAACGAAGGTGTGGTGCTGAAGAGCGAACTGCGCGACGCGACGGCGCTGATACGCATGCGCGCGCGCGGCGAGAATCTGCAGCTGCCACCGGCCAATATTCTCGAGGAGCAGGTGCTGGAGCGGCTGGTCATTGAGCAGATTCAGCTGCAGCGTGCCGAACGCTTCGGCATCCAGATTTCCGATCAGATGGTCAACGGCGCCATCGCGCGACTCGCGCAGCAGAACAACATCCCCTTTGAGCGCATGCCCGAAGTGCTGGCGCAGGACGGCATCGATTACGTCCAGTACCGGCAGGACATTCGCAAGCAGATGACGCTTGAACAGCTGCGGCAAATCGATGTCATCGGCCGCATCACGGCATCGCCGCGCGAAATCGAACAGTGCATCAGCGACCTCGAAAATAACGTCGTCGGCAACTCTGAATACAACCTGTCGCACATCCTGATCTCGGTGCCGGAAGCAGCAACAGCACAGCAGTTCGCGGCTGCTGAAACGCGCGCGAACGAAGTCTATGCGGAACTGCAAAACGGCGCGAACTTCGGCGAGATGGCGGTCCGCTATTCTGACAGCCAGACCGGACTCGAGGGTGGCAACCTGGGCTGGCGCAAAGGCGACCAGCTGCCGACCCTGTTCTCGGATATCGTCGGCGACCTCAACGAGGGCGAATTTTCGAAACCGATGCGCACGGTGAGTGGCTTTCATATCGTCAAGATCAACGAATTACGCAGCGCGACAAAGAAAAGCGAAATCGAGCAGATGAACGTTCGGCATATTCTTATTACGCCGAACGAAATCATTGACGACGAGACCGCAAAGCAGCGGCTCGAAGACGCCGTAGAACGCATCCGCAACGGCGAGAACTTCGCCGAGCTGGCCAAGCTGCTGTCCGATGATCCGGGTTCCGCCAATGAAGGCGGTGAAATGGGCTGGCAGGGTCCGGGCACGTACGTGCCAGAGTTCGAACAGCAGGCGCAGAACGCGAAAATTGGCGAAGTCACCGAGCCGTTCCGGACCCGCTTTGGCTGGCACATCCTCGAAGTCACTGGCAAGCGCATTTACGACAACACTGACGACCTGAAACAAAATTCCTGCATCGAGCGCATCCGCAACAGCAAGCTCGCGAATGAATCCGAGCTGTGGCTGCGACGCCTGCGCGACGAGGCCTTCGTCGAAACCCGTATCTAGCAGCGCGCGCCGTCTGGCCGTGCACGGTAACCGTCGGTGACTGCCAAACTTAACGCGAAGCCGCTGGCGCTGACGGCGGGCGAACCGGCCGGCATTGGCCCGGACCTGTGTATTGCGATCGCGCAAACCAAGCTCACCGAACGCCTGGTGGTTATCGCTGATCCTGCGTTACTCATCGAACGTGCACGGTTACTGGGCCTGCCGCTGAAAATCCATGAATTCGGCTCCGGCAAACCCTCCGGACCGGGCGCATTGACCGTTTTGCCGCAGGCGCTCGCGCGACGCAACGTACTCGGCAAACCCGACCCGGCCAACGCCGAAGCACTGCTCGAGGCACTGCGAACGGCCGTACAGGGTTGCCGCGACGGTCGCTTCGCCGCCATGATCACTGCGCCTTTACAGAAGAGCGTTATAAACGACGCCGGCATCGCTTTCAGCGGTCACACGGAATTTCTCGCCGAGCTCACGAACGTGCCAACGCCGGTCATGCTGCTGGTCGCGAAAGACCTGCGCGTTGCGCTGGCCAGCACGCACATGCCGCTCTCCGCGGTACCGGCTTACCTGACGAAAGAACGCATACAGGCAGTGCTTGAAGTGATGCACCGGGATCTGCAGCAGAAATTCCGCATCGGCAAGCCGACCATCAATGTGTGCGGCCTGAACCCGCACGCGGGCGAAGGCGGCCACCTCGGGACCGAGGATCGTGATGTCATCGCGCCGGCGATCGAACACTGCCGCGCGGCCGGCATGCAGCTGCGCGGACCACTGCCTGCTGACACCGCCTTCACGCCGGCGGCTGGCCGGGCGGATGCCGTGCTCGCGATGTACCACGACCAGGGCCTGCCGGTGCTGAAATACGCCAGTTTTGGCCACGGCGTGAACGTGACGCTGGGCCTGCCGATCGTGCGCACCTCGGTGGATCACGGCACGGCCCTCGATATTGCCGGCAAGGGCAAAGCGGACCCGGGCAGCCTGGTCGCCGCTATCGAGCTCGCCGCAACCCTGTCCGGCGGCTAGGCAGATGCACCGTGCCCGCAAGCGATTTGGCCAGCATTTCCTGCACGATCACGGCGTAATCGACGATATTGTCGGCGCGATAGCGCCAGATGCGACCGACACGCTGGTTGAGATCGGGCCCGGCCAGGGTGCCATAACAGGCCCGCTGGCGCGTCTCGCCGGCACCCTGCATGCCATTGAGTTTGACCGTGATCTGGCCGCCTCGCTTCGCCGTCAGTACCAGGACAGCCGCAGCGTGACGATTCACGAAGCCGACGCCCTGCGCTTTGACTTTGGCCAGCTGGGCGCGAAGCTGCGCATCGTCGGCAACCTGCCCTACAACATTTCGACCCCGCTCCTGTTCCATCTGATCGACTACCGCGAGCAGATCCAGGACATGCATTTCATGCTGCAGAAGGAAGTGGTTCAGCGCATGGCGGCGCCGCCGGGCTCGCGCGACTTCGGCAGACTCACCGTCATGCTCGGCTGCTGCATGCAGGTTGCGCACTTGTTTGACGTGCCTCCCGAATCGTTCAGCCCACCGCCAAAGGTCATGTCAGCCGTTGTACGGCTTGCGCCGTTGCCGGCGTCGACCTTTCGCATAGCGAATCATGCGGTACTGAAAAAGCTGGTATCGCAGGCTTTTACGCAGCGCCGCAAGACGATTCGCAACGCGCTGCGTCAGCACGCAAACGAGGCACAGCTAGTCGCGGCCGGGATCGACCCGGGCACACGCCCCGAACAGGTGGCAATCGCGCAGTGGATCGAACTTGCCAATCAACTGCACGAGCAATAAGCCGGCAGCGCCGCTCGCTGCTTCAGTCATGTAGAATAGTGAACCGTAAACGCACTGAAGGATCCTAAAAGACCCGCAATGAGCAGCGACACCGACACCTGTGAAATCAGCATAGAAGTCGCCACCAACTATGTACGGGAGCAGTCGGAGCCCGACATCGGCCGCTATGTCTTCGCCTACACAATTACGATCGCCAATAATGGTGGCGTTGCGGCCCGCCTGGTCAGTCGTCACTGGGTCATCACCGACGCCAACGGCAAGGTGCAGGAAGTCAGTGGTGACGGGGTTGTCGGCGAACAACCGCACCTGAATCCCGGCGAATCCTTTCGTTACTCAAGCGGCGCAGTACTGGAAACACCCGTAGGCGCCATGCAGGGCCGCTACCTGATGCAGATTGACGGCGGTGCAGATTTTTACGCGCCGATCCCACCGTTCACGCTCGCCGTACCTGGCGTGCTGCATTGACCGACTAGGCCCGTTTCTCTTGGCGGTTTATGCCATCGGCGACCTGCAAGGATGCTATGACCCGCTGCGGCGCCTGCTCGACAACATCAAGTTTGACCCGGCGATCGACAGACTCTGGCTGACGGGCGACCTCGTCAATCGTGGCCCGCGGTCACGCAAAACGCTGCGCTACGTGCGCTCCCTGGGCGACTCAGTAATTACTGTACTCGGCAATCATGACCTGCACCTGATCGCGCTGGCGCATGACATCGGCATCAAGACGAATCGCTTCGATTCGATGTGGAAGATTCTCGCGGCGGACGATTGCGATGAACTCATCGACTGGCTGCGCTGCCGGCCGCTGGCGCATTACGACGCAGGCATCAACACGCTGCTCGTGCATGCCGGCATACCACCGCAATGGAGCTGTGAAAAAACGCTGCTGCGCGCCGCAGAAGTTGAGGCGGTGCTGCGCGGACCGGACTTTGTTGATTTCCTGGAAGTGATGTACGGCAACAAACCGGACCGCTGGTCAGGAAAATTGAAAGGCGATGAGCGACTGCGCTGCATCGTCAATTGCCTGACACGCATGCGCATGATCTCTGCCAATGGCCGGCTCGATTTCAGCTATAGCGGACCGCCCGACAGCGCGCCGAAAGGCCTCATCCCGTGGTTCCAGGCGCCGGAGGCTCGATGGGCCGGAACCCGGGTGGTGTTCGGGCATTGGTCCGCGCTGGGGCTGGTTGTTGATGAAGACATTGTCTCGATCGATACGGGCTGCGTCTGGGGACGCCAGCTCACCGCGGTACGCCTCGACGGCTCGCCCAGACTTCGCCAGGTCGAATGCAGCTAGCGCGGTGTTGCTGCAGCGTCCGGCAGAGTAAACTGTATGCCGCGCGCTCGCGAAAAGGCGAAAACAACCTTGAGCGCCAACTGCAGTGCGAAGCATGCTGGAAGACGTCGGTCCAGGTTGCTCTGATCCTGGCGTTAGAATAAGCTAAATATCTGATATTAAAGATTTTTTAGGTACTCAACCCGATTTGCGCAGCGTACTTCGATCTGCAACGCGCTTGCCGAAGGACCCGCGAAGGCAATCGCCGCCGATGCCGGTTGCGCCCGAACACCACTGCATATCCGCACGCCAGGGAAACTCTGATGCAAGCACTGCACGCCTTTGATTTTCAAAAATGGATCGATGAACACCGGCACCTGCTGCAGCCGCCCGTTTGCAATCAGCAGGTCTTCGAAGAAGACGATTTTATTGTCATGGTGGTGGGCGGCCCGAACTCACGCAAGGATTATCACCTCGACGAAGGGCCGGAATTTTTCTACCAGCTCGAGGGCGAGATGCTGCTGAAGACCATGCAGGACGGCAAGCGCGTTGATCTGCCGATTCGTGCCGGAGAAATTCTATTGCTGCCACCGCGCGTGCCACATTCGCCACAGCGGTTTGCGAACAGCGTCGGTTTGGTCATCGAACGCAAACGGCTGCCCGATGAACTCGACGGCTTCATGTGGTTTTGCGAGAACTGCGACAACAAGCTCTACGAGGAATACCTGTACGTCGACGACATCGTCGGCCAGTTGCCGCCGGTCTTCGAGCGCTTTTTTGGTTCCATCGAGAATCGCACCTGCGACGACTGCGGCACAGTGATGGCGGCGCCGGGAAAATAGCGCACTTATGCTGAAAATCGATTTACAAACATATGTAGCCGGCGGGCTGCAGCCGGCGGCATTGCCTGAATCGGCGAATCTCTGTAAAGAGACACGCAAACGGCCGCTAGCCGCTTCCGCGCTGTGCTCGCTCGATGATCCACGCGCGCGGTTGTTGCGCACATGAGCATAGAGTTTGCGACGGGTCGTGACTGTGCCACTGCGCTTGATGCCGCTGATCCTTTGCGCAGCTATCGTAACGAGTTCCTGATCCCCCGCGACGACAACGGCAAACCCGTTATCTACCTGTGCGGCAACTCGCTCGGGCTGCAATCGCAGCGCGCCGCACAATTTGTACGCGAAGAACTCGACGACTGGGCCGCGTTGGGTGTTGAGGGACACTTTAAGGCACGCCGGCCGTGGCTTCCGTATCACCGCCAGGCGACCGACGGCCTCGCCGAACTGTGTGGTGCGAAGCCCGCCGAAGTTGTCGCGATGAACACGCTGACCGTGAACCTGCATTTGCTAATGGCCAGTTTTTATCGGCCGACGGGGCAGCGACATCGCATCCTGATCGAATCCACCGCGTTTCCGTCTGATCGATTCGCCTGTGAATCGCAACTGCGCTTTCACGGCCACGATCCGCAGGATGCCCTGCTCGAATGGCAACCGCGCGACGATGAACAACTGCACCTCGACGACCTGCAGGCGCTCATTAATGAAAATCGCGACGAACTCGCGTTGATGCTGCTGCCCGGTGTGCAGTACTACAACGGGCAGGTGCTCGACATGCGCGCAATCACGAAGCTGGCGCGCGCCGCCGGTTGCCGCGTTGGCTTTGATCTCGCGCACGCCATTGGCAACGTGCCGCTTGAGCTTCATGACTGGGCGCCCGACTTCGCTGCATGGTGCAGTTACAAGTACCTGAACGGCGGCCCGGGTGCGATTGCCGGCGCATTCGTTCATGAACAGCACCTCGGCGGCGATGCGTCGCAGACGCTGCTCGGCTGGTGGGGCAACCGCGAAAAAACCCGCTTCAAAATGGCGCCGGAATTCGAGCCGGCAGAAACCGCCGAACTCTGGCAGCTCAGTAATCCGCCGATTCTGGCGCTCGCACCTGTCGTCGCTTCCCTGCAACTCTTTCAACAGGCGGGCATGACTGCCTTGCGTGCGAAAGCGGAGAAATTGACGGCGTATCTCGATTTTCTGCTTGCGCAGAAATTGCAGGATCGCGTGCGCTCGATCACACCACTCGCAGCACGTGGCTGCCAGTTGTCGCTGACGGTGCGCGACAAGAACCGGCAGCCGCGCGCAGTCTTCGAACGACTCGAGGCGCGGCATGTCGTTGCCGACTGGCGCGAACCGAACGTGATTCGCGTGGCGCCCGTGCCCCTTTACAATAGTTTCGACGACGTCTTCGAGTTCGCGGAGCGTTTGCTGGATGCAATGAATGAGTAACGCAAAAACGATTGATGTTCTTGGCGCCGGCTTGTGCGGCAGCCTGTTAGCGGTGCTGCTGGCCCGTCGCGGTCTGGATGTCACGCTGTGGGAACGCCAGGCGGACCCGCGCAAGCGTTCACTGGTTGGTGGCCGTTCGATCAATCTCGCGCTGGCGTCGCGCGGTATTCGCGCGTTGCAACATGCCGGCATTTTCGAGCCGGTGCAAAAACTGCTGGTGCCGATGCGCGGCCGCATGATTCATCACCCGGATGGCGAACAGGAAATGCAGCCGTACGGCTCCAAGGCAGGCGAAGAAATTTATTCCGTATCGCGCGCGGAGCTGAATCGCATTTTGCTGAACTGTGCCGAACAGGAGTACGGCGTCCGCATACGCTTTGAACAGATCGCGAAAGCTTTTGATCCCGCGAACGGCAAACTGACTTTGGAACATGCGACAAGCGGCGAACAGACGCTGCTGCAAGATCAGCCGATCATCGCATCCGACGGCGCCGGCTCCGCGGTACGCCAGGCATACGGTCCTGACAGTCGCATTGCGCCAGGTGAATCGCTGCTTGAACACGGTTACAAGGAACTGACCTTGCCTGCCGCGAAGGACGGCTCGTTCCAGTTATCGCCCGATGCGTTGCATATCTGGCCGCGCGGCGGCTTCATGATGATTGCGCTTCCGAACCCGGGTGGTGATTTCACCTTGACGCTGTTCCTCGCGAACGACGGAGCTGTGTCGTTTGCCAAACTTGATAGCGATGCAGCAGTGGAGGCATTTTTTCAGAAAGAATTTGCAGACCTGGTCCCGCTGCTTCCGAAGCTGACCGAAGAGTTCGCGCGCAACCCGGTGGGCATTCTCGGCACCGTGCGCTGCAAAGCCTGGCATGACGGCAATGTACTTTTGATCGGCGATGCCGCGCACGCGATCGTGCCGTTTCATGGCCAGGGCATGAACCTGGCATTCGAAGATTGCGTGCTGGTCGATCAGCTTTTCGAACAGCACGGCAGCACCTGGCAAAAGGTATTCAGCGACTTCGAACAGCAACAGCTTGCCAACGCCAACGCGATCGCCGACATGGCGCTCGACAACTACATCGAGATGCGCGATCGCGTACGCGACCCGGACTTCGTGCTGCACAAAAAACTCGCGTTCGAGCTGGAACGCCGCCTGCCGAATCGCTTCATCCCGCGCTACTCAATGGTGATGTTCCACCCGGAGATTCCCTACGCCGTCGCGCAAAAACGCGGCGCGCAACAACAGGCTCTGCTACGCGAACTCTCGCTGGGTGCATCCAGTATTGATGAGATCGATATTGATCATGCGGTTGCACGAGTTGAGGAACAGTTGCCGGAGTTGCCAGGCCGATGAGCACGCGGCGCCCGACATAAACAGGTAATCAAGGATCGAACTGCAGCTTCATATCTTTTTCAGCTTGCCGGCAAGAGAAACCTCGGTTCGACCCCTGTTTGCACAGGCTTCCGTCAGGCCACTTCCCGCGCCTTAGTCGCCTTGTCCAGATCGAATGTAGCCTGAAGGTTCATCCAGAGTTTAGCCGATGTGCCGAACGCGTCAGCAAGATCCAGAGCGGCGCTGGCAGTGATACCGCGTTTGCCCTTGATGAGTTCGTTCAGGCGCGCCCTGGTCCAGCCTAACTCTTCTGCGAGCGCTGTTTGGGTAAGGCCTTCCGGCTCAAGGAATTCCTCCAGCAGGATTTCGCCGGGATGGAACGGGTTTTTCGGTTGCCTGGCCATGGCGCCTCGCCTCTTAGTGATAATCAACAACCTTAACGTCGAAAGCATTACCGCGTTGCCAGCGAAATACCACTCTCCATTGATCATTGATTCGAATCGCGTGCAATCCTTTGCTGTTGCCTTTGAGACTTTCGAGGCGATTCCCGGGCGGCGCTCTTAAATCTTTCAGTTCGGCAGCATCGTGTAAGTACAATAGCTTACGTCGAGCCGCCCGACGAAGCTCTGGCGGGAACCCCCTTGTATCCCGGGTCCGCTGATCATCAAACAGATCCTCGGCCAGAGCGTTTCCGAAGGTCTCAATCACGTTACTAGGTTATCAGTATTCGATAACATGTCAAGGGCGTCCCTTTGCTATAGAACATGCCTCTTCAAGGGTGCGCCATTTACCAGCAAATGCACGTCCAGATTTTGCCGATTCTGAGCCGATTCGTGGTCGCGCAGAAACCAGGGTCAAACCGAGGTTTCCATCTTGGACACAGCGCAATCGCGGTTCGGTCCCGATTATCGTTTTGCTTATTTCGGCCATTGGTTCATGCGATCGTTCCTTTATCGCGGACGAAGAGCCCTTAATCGGCCCCAAAACGCTGAAAACTGCTACAAATTGGCCGTTTCTTGACATTTCATGAAATATCAAGATAATGCCGGACCATGGCATTCATCAAGATCAGCTCTCAAGTCGAACAGGCCGCGTGGACGGCGCTGCAGGATATTGCCCGGGAATCCCATCAAAGTATTTCCGGGTTGTTGACCGAGGCCATCACGGACTACGTTAGACGGCGCCGGGTTCGCCCGGTGGTGTTGGACCACCTGGAAGTCTCGATAGAAGAAAACGAAGAGCTCGGCCGCCGGCTTGCAGAGTAACGCTGTTAAATTTCTGTCCGTCGATGAAGTCATCGCCATCCACGAAAGACTCGTCGAACGCTTCGGCGGACCTGCAGGCATTCGCGATCAGGGCTTGCTCGAAAGCGCGCTTTATCGTCCCCAGACCGGCTACTACAATGATCTTGCATCGATGGCCGCGGCGCTTTTCGAATCCCTGCTCCTCAACCATGCATTCATAGACGGCAACAAGCGAGTTGCATTCTTTGCGACAGATGTCTTCCTTCGCTTGAATGGCTGGAAACTGTCCGTAGACAATATTGAGGCGCATCGATTCTTGATTGCCAACCTCGAGGCTGGCACCTGCAACTACAGAATATTGCAACCGTGGATTGTCAAGAATCTCGTCAGACTTTAGCTCGCCGGTTTGATTTGTTTTCCGTTTGCCAGATACCTTCTTCGCCTGCGACCAGAACGGTAACGTCACGCAAGGCCTTGGCGAGAAACTCATCGACGACACCCACCACGAGCGAGCAAAGATCACCAACACCGCAGGCCAACTAAGCCCGCGCAACAACCCGCTCAAGAATCTCAAAACTGTGCGCCAATGGCTGCGCATCGCTGGCAGGATGCTCTTCAATCGAAACGGTGCGCCACACACCGGCATTCAGCTCCGGAAAAAACGCGTCGCCCTCAGGACTTGCGTGCACGCGCGTCAGGTAAATGCGATCCGTCAGTGGCAGCAGCTGTGTGTAGATGCGTCCGCCACCAATCACCATGATTTCCTCGGCGTCGGCTGCGAGATCCAGCGCAGCGGTAGGTGACGCAACCACTTCGCAACCGGCCGCGCGGTAATCAGGCTGGCGACTGATAACGATATTGCGGCGGTTTGGCAGTGGCTTACCGATCGACTCGTGCGTCAGGCGGCCCATGATGATCGGCTTGCCGGTCGTTAGTTTGCGAAAGCGCTTAAGGTCTTCCGAGATGTGCCACGGCAGTTCGCCGCGCAGGCCGATCACGTGATTGGTCGCGGCAGCAACGATGATGGATACGCGCACGCTCTTGCGCTCAGACCGCGACAGCGGCTTTGATGTGCGGGTGCGATTGGTAATTCAGGATTTCGAAATCTTCAAAGCGATAATCGAAAATACTGTCGGGCCGGCGCTTGATCGCAAGCGTGGGTAACGGCAGCGGCTCGCGGCTTAATTGCTCGTCCGCCTGTTCGAGGTGGTTCACGTACAGGTGGCAATCGCCACCGGTCCAGACAAATTCGCCCACTTTCAAATCAGCCTGTTGCGCCATCATGTGCGTCAGCAATGCGTACGACGCGATGTTGAACGGCACGCCCAGAAAAATATCGGCACTGCGCTGGTACAACTGGCACGACAGCTTGCCGTCGGCGACGTAAAACTGGAACAGGCAGTGACACGGCGGCAATGCCATCTTCTCGAGTTCACCGACGTTCCAGGCATTAACGATCAGCCGGCGTGAATCCGGATCGCGCTTGATACGTTCGAGCACATCGCTGATCTGGTCAACCGTGCCGCCATCCGCACGCGGCCAGCTGCGCCACTGCACGCCATATACCGGCCCGAGTTCGCCCTGCTCGTCCGCCCATTCATTCCATATCGAGACGCCGTTGTCCTGCAGGTAGCCGATGTTCGAGTCGCCGCTTAAGAACCACAGCAATTCGTGAATGATGGAGCGCAGATGCAGTTTTTTCGTCGTGACCATCGGGAAGCCGGCGGCCAGGTCAAAACGCATTTGCTGTGCAAACAGGCTCAAGGTACCGGTGCCGGTGCGGTCGTCTTTGCGTACGCCCTCTTCGCGCACCTTTCGCATCATGTCGAGATACTGCTTCATGTCATGCCTTCGCCCGCTGCGGTGCGCCATCGCGGTATGCCAGCCACAGCAGAACCGCGCCGAGAATAATCATCGGTACCGACAGTATCTGCCCCATCGTGACCCAGCCAAGCGCGAGGTATTGCAGGTGTGCATCGGGCACCCGGTAAAATTCGATGAAAAATCGAACAACGCCGTAACCCAACATGAAAAGGCCGGACACCGCGCGGTAAGGACGTGGTTTGGCAGAATAAACCCAGATAATCGCAAACAGTACGAAGCCCTCCAGAATGGCCTCGTACAGCTGTGACGGGTGGAGTCCCACGCCGTTCACATTGAAGGCCCAGGGCACGTCGGTCGGTTTGCCCCAGAGTTCGCCGTTGATGAAATTGCCAATCCTGCCAAAGCCGAGCCCGAGCGGCCCGAGCGGCGTGACGAAATCACCCATCTCCCAGAAGCGCCGGCCCAGCTTGCGGCCGTAGATCCACACTGCCGCCATCAAACCACTAAGGCCACCGTGAAACGACATGCCGCCTTCCGTGATCTTGAAGACATACAGGGGATCACTCCGCAACTGATCCCAGCCATAAAAGAGACAGTAGCCCAGGCGCCCGCCGATAATCACGCCGATCATGCAATAGAAGATCAGGTCGTCGACCTGCTCAGGCCGGATCGGCGACCAGGGTTTCGCCGCGCGCAGGCGCGCCAGCCACCAGGCGAACAGGAAGCCCAGGACGTACATCAGTCCGTACCAGCGCACTTTGAAAATGCCGATCTCGAAGATAATCGGATCGAACTCGGGGTAGGTCAGCATGGGGGCGAGCTTGCCTAATCGCGCTGCCCGAGTCCAGCCGCTGCAGGCCTTTCCGGTATAGTGCAGATCCATTGTTTTGAACCCGGCAATCTCATGACGCAATCTTCCGGCCGCAACCGGCTGGCCAGGGAAACGAGCCCGTATCTGCAGCAGCATGCGGACAACCCGGTCGACTGGTTTCCCTGGAGCGACGAGGCTTTTGCCCTGGCCCGCGACACGGGCCGGCCGGTGTTGCTATCGATTGGCTATTCGTCCTGTCACTGGTGCCACGTCATGGCACACGAATCGTTCGAGGACGCGGCCACCGCGGAGCTGATGAACGAGCGCTACGTCAACATCAAAGTCGACCGCGAGGAGCGGCCTGATGTCGATCGCATCTATCAACTGGCACAACAGCTCCTGACGCAGCGACCCGGTGGCTGGCCGCTGACGATGTTTCTCGACCCGACCGATCAGCGGCCGTTTTTCGGCGGCACCTATTTTCCGAACGAGGCTCGCTATGGCATGCCGGCTTTCCGCGATATTTTGACGCGGGTTGCCGAGTACTACACCGAGCAGCGCGAGGAAGTGACGAACCAGACCTCGCAGCTAACCGAAATTTTCGCGCGTCTTGAGCCCGCAGGTGGCGGCAGGTCTGTCAAACCGGATTCCACGGTACTGGCGGCGGCGCGCAACAAACTGAACGAACAATTTGACCGCGACTACGGCGGGCTTGGCGGCGCACCAAAATTTCCGCACCCGGCGACGCTGGAATTTCTGCTGCGCCTGTGGCGCGCGAGTGCGCAGGAAGCGGAACCCGACGTCGACGCCCTGTACCTCGTTTCGTTGACACTGAAGCGCATGGCGGATGGCGGTATACGCGATCACGTGGGGGGCGGTTTTTGCCGTTATTCGGTTGACCGCTACTGGCAGATTCCGCATTTCGAAAAAATGCTGTATGACAACGGGCCCTTGCTCGCCGTCTACGCCCAGACCGCACTGGCTACCGGCGAAACCGAGTTTCATGACATCGCCCGGGAAACGGCGGCCTGGCTGTTGCGTTCGATGCAGGCGCCTGACGGCGGCTTTTATTCAAGCTTCGATGCCGATTCCGAAGGCGAGGAAGGCCTGTACTACGTCTGGACACCGGATACCGCGCGCGCTGTGCTTGACGACGACGAGTATGCCGCCGTGGCGCGCTTTTACGGCCTCGACAGCCCTGCCAATTTCGAAGGCCGCTGGCACCTTACCGTGCAGGAAGACCCGGAAGCCCTGGCGCATGAGCTCGGCATCAACAAAACCGAATTGCATGCGCGCCTGGCAGCGGCGCGTGCAAAACTCTTCGCGGAACGTGAGCATCGCATACCGCCCGGCCGCGACGACAAGCGCCTGACCGCCTGGAACGGACTGGCGATACGCGGTCTTGCCATCGCGGCGCGCGCGCTCGACGAACCGGAGCTGACGAAGGCTGCGCAACGGGCCGCAGACTTCATCCGCAGCACCATGCTGGTCGATGGCCGGCTGCTGGCCAGCTACATGGACGATCGCGCCCGCTTCCCGGCTTACCTCGATGACCACGCCTTCATGCTCGACGCGCTGCTCGAGCTGCTGCAAAACGACTGGCGCAGCGAGGACCTCGATTTCGCCATCACTCTCGCCGAACTATTGCTTGAGTATTTTTTCGATGCGGAACACGGCGGCTTTTACTTCACCGCGAGCGATCACGAAGAGCTGATCATGCGGCCGCGCTCGATGGCGGACGAAGCCCTGCCCTCTGGCGCCGGTGTCGCCGCGCTGGCCCTGCAACGCCTGGGCTTCATGCTGGGCGAAACCCGCTACCTCGACGCGGCCGAGCGGACGTTGCAGCACGCCTGGCCGACGCTTGTGCAGTACCCCCACGGGCACGTCAGTTTGCTGAATGCCCTGCAGGAATACCTGCAACATCCGGAGATCGTCATCATTCGTGGCGATGCCGCCACAAGCCGTCAATGGCGCGACGCTGCGCAGCGCATTTACGCGCCACAACGGCTCATTTTCGCCATTGATAGCGATGCCGTTTTGACGGGCGCCTTGGCGGAGCGAGTCGCAAGAGCGGGCGAGACGGTGGCGTGGCGTTGCACCGGCAGCGTCTGTTCATTGCCAATGACAAGCTGGGAAGCGCTGGCGGCCGTATTGCGCGAATCCTGAGGTTACGATCACGTTCTGGATCACGTTCTGGATGGCGTGCAGCCCGTTTTGAGAGTCGACTGCCTTGCGGCGGGTGCGCTACCAGGTCCTGGCGCGCGCTCAGTACGCCGTTAGGACACTTCCTGTTGCCGGCACAACGTCGCCACCCTCGGCCGATGCGAAGCGCACAGGCAGCGACTCAAGCCTTGTGCCGACGTTCTTTACAACGACGAAGTGCAGGTGCGGACCGGTAGAGAAACCGGTGTTGCCGGAATCGGCGATGTACTGACCACGCGCTACGTGATCGCCGGGGCGTACGCGAATCGAGTTCCAGTTGAGATGCGCATAAATCGCAAACGTGCCGTCGTCGTGCATGATCCGCACGAGATTGGCGCGGGCACCCGCCTGTCCCGGCTGCAAACTGCTGCGAAAATTTGTTGACGCCACTTCAACAACAACTCCGGCGCGCGCAGCGAGCACGTTGCTGCCCACCGGCATCGCGATATCCACCGCATGCAGGCTGTCAGGCGTTGTGTGGGTCACGGTTTGCGGAAAGGCCTGCGAGATCGCGTAGCTGACCGCGGCCGGGAACGGCGCGCGGTACGGCTCTGTGGGTTGATGCTTCGCCTGCGGATCGCCGTACAGCCACATGAAGCGCTGTCGTTTCATCGTCCGTGCGGCCGTCGTGCCAACTTCCACGGCGAGCAGCTCCTGACTGCTGTCGGCGGGCACCAGCCAGTCACCGGCAAAGCCGCCGGGTTTGCCGGCGGCGTCCGGCAACAGCCGAATCTGCACCGGCGCATAGAGTGAGTTG
>JBATFU010000418.1:0-18050 GCA_049665065.1 Woeseia sp.
GCTCGGCACCGACGACACAACGCGTGACACCCGTGCATTGCTTGCGCAGACGCGCGCCCTGCGTGAAGAAGGCCTCGGTGCCTGGTGCCATACCGGCGGTTATCACCTGCCGCCTGTCACGCTAACCGGCAGCGTGCGCGACGACATAGTGCATCTCGATCCGGTCATCGGTGTTGGTGAAGTCGCCATCAGCGATCATCGCTCCAGTCAGCCGACCTTTGAGGAATTGCTGCGCGTTGCGAGCGACGCCCATGTCGCAGGTCTGATCACTGGCAAGGCGGGCATTCTGCATTTGCATCTCGGCGACGGTGCACGCGGCCTCGAGTTTGTGCGCCGCGCGCTGGACGACACCGAACTGCCGCCGCGCGTATTCAATCCGACGCACGTCAATCGACGCAAGGCCCTGTTCGAAGAAGCGCTCGCGCTGGCCGCACGCGGCGTCACGATCGATATCACGGCCTTTCCTGTCGCAGACGACGAAGATGCCTGGTCTGCCGCAGACGCAGTGTCGCGCTATCTCGATAGCAACAAACCTGCCGACAAGGTCACGGTCAGCTCCGATGGTGGCGGCTGCCTGCCGGTTTTCGATGAGCAGGGCGAAATGCTGTCAATGGACATTGGCAAACCGCATTCACTGATTGAAACGCTGATCGAATTACTGGCGCGCGGCGTGCCGCTGGCTGCGGCGTTGCCAGCCTTCACTAGCAACGTTGCCGACTTGTTGCGCCTCCGCGATCGCGGTCGCATACAGGCAGGCCACGCGGCCGACCTGCTGGTCCTCAATGACGAGCACGCTATTGACGACGTGATGATTGGCGGTGAATGGCACCGGCGGGAAGGCGCGCAAATAATCTTTGGCCGCTACGAAACTGCGACACATCAGAGGAGCGATTGACACCCCATGAGCCCATCGAGTGCCAAGGACAAAGGCCAGCACGGCTTCATCATTCCCATCGGCGGTGCCGAGGAAAAACTCAATAATCCGCAGATTCTTGATCGCTTCGTGTCGATCTGCGGCGGCAAGCCCGCGCGCATCGCCATTATCCCGACGGCATCGGAGCTCGAAGATACCGGTCGCAATTACGAGAAGCTGTTTCGCAAACTGGGCGTGCGGCATGTGAAGGTGCTCGACATCCAGCATCGTGCCGATTGCCAGAATGAAAGGTACCTCGACTACCTGGGTCGTTCCGACGGTGTGTTTATGACCGGCGGCAACCAGCTGCGGCTGTCAACCACGCTGGGCGGTACGCCTGTCGCGCAAATGATCCGCCGCCGCAATGCAACCGGCATGCACGTTGCCGGCACCTCGGCGGGCGCCGCGTTCATGCCGGAACACATGATTGCCGGTGGCGATGTCGGCAGCACCCCGAGTCCGGACAAGGCCACGCTGGCACCGGGACTCGGCCTGACCAACAAGTTCATCATCGACCAGCACTTTCGCCAGCGCGACCGGCTTGGCCGCTTGCTGACGGCACTGGCCTACAACCCGTTCGCCTGCGGCATCGGGCTCGACGAAGATACGGCCGCGTTTATCGGCCCGGATGATTCGCTCGAGGTCGTCGGCAGCGGCGGCGTCACGATCATTGACCCGCGCGATCTGACCTACTCGTCGATGGATATCGCGCGCCGCGGCGACCCTGTTAGCCTGATCGACATCAAGCTGCACATCCTGATATCCGGCGGTCGTTTCGAAATCGAGACTCGCAAGGCGATGCCGGCAAAGCAATTCGCGGTCTGACCGACCATTAGTCGCGCCGTGCGGGCGGGCGGGCGTGTACACTTGAACGGCGAGCGCGCCAGCCACGGGATTCGCCTAACGCGACGCAGGCTTTGCCCGCATCTCCGTACTACAACAACGACGCCGCGGAGCTGACGTCATGAAAATTGTCTCTACCAACATCTACGTTGGGCCAAACATCTACGCCCACTTTCCGGTCATCCGGCACGTCCTCGACCTTGGCGCGCTCGAAGAATGGCCCAGTGCACGGCTCGGCAACGCATTTATTGAGCCCCTGCTCGAAAAACTGCCGGGGTTGCACGAGCATGGTTGCTCCTACCGCGAGCCCGGCGGTTTTGTGCGGCGGCTGCGGGAAGACGACGGCACCTGGCTCGGTCACGTCATGGAACACGTGGCGATCGAGTTACAAAACGTTGCCGGGTCCAACGTTACCTTTGGCCGGACGCGGTCGATCGACAGCGAGCCCGGCCACTACAACATGGTGTTCGAATACCATGATGCCGACGTCGGCCGTGAGGCGAGCCGCTTGTCACTCGCCCTGCTGCACAGCCTGTTGCCCGCGGAGTTGCGCCCGGAAAATGCGCCCGGCGCTGACTGGAACTTCCAGGAAGAGCTCGAGCACTTTGTGCTGTACGCGCAGCGTCGCGAGTTCGGCCCGAGCACCGCGTCGCTGGTGCGCGCAGCGGAAGAGCGCGGCATACCGTGGATACGCCTGAACCGGCAAAGCCTCGTGCAGTTCGGGCACGGCCGCTATCAACAGCGCATCCAGGCAACGACCACTGGTCGCACCAGCAATATCGCTGTTGAACTGGCATCGGACAAGGAAGAGACCAATCACATCCTGCGCGATCTCGGCCTGCCGGTTCCCAGCCAGCGCATGGTGCGCAGTTCGAGTGACGCCAAGCGCGCCGCCGAGCGCATCGGTTATCCCGTCGTATTAAAACCGCTCGCCGGTAATCACGGGCGCGGCGTGTCGATCAATCTGCGCAGTCCCGAAGAAGTCGAAGTCGCGTTTGCCAAAGCGCGGGAACACGGCCGCAACGTGATCGTCGAAAGCTACATCGAAGGTTACGACCATCGCCTGCTCGTCGTTAACGGCAAGCTGGTAGCGGCTGCCAAGCGCGTGCCGGGTCACGTCGTCGGCGACGGTGTCCACACGATCGAGCAGCTCATTGACGCGGTGAACCAGGACCCGCGTCGCGGCATCGGGCATGAAAAAGTATTGACGCGCATCGAGCTCGATCACCAGGCAGAACGCCTGCTGGCCAAGCTCGGCTATGACCGCAATACCGTACCGCCGCTTGGCGATGTCGTCTATCTGCGGTCTACGGCAAACCTGTCTACCGGCGGAACCGCCATCGACGTAACCGACACCATTCACCCGGATAATCGCGAGATGGCGGAGCGGACGATCAATGCGATTGGTCTTGATATCGGCGGCGTCGATTTCCTGACCGAGGACATCACCTTGTCCTATCGCGAAGCGGGTGGCGGCATCTGCGAAGTTAACGCAGGCCCCGGCTTTAGAATGCACGTCGCGCCGAGCGAAGGTACGCCACGCGATGTTGCCGGTCCGGTGATCGACATGCTGTTTCCGCCGGGCCAGCCCAGCAGAATTCCGATAGCGGCAGTTACCGGCACCAACGGCAAGACCACCACGTCACGCATGCTCGCCCACATTCTCAAGATGAGCGGCTTTCGCGTGGGCTTGACCTCGACTGAAGGCGTGTACATCGACGGGCAGCTGTCCGTTCCCGGGGATATGACAGGCCCCGCGTCGGCGCGCATGATTCTGCGCGATCCGTCGGTCGATGCTGCGGTGATGGAAACCGCGCGCGGCGGCATGCTGCGCGGTGGGCTGGGCTTCCAGGACTGCAATGTTGCCGCGTGTATCAACGTGTCTTCCGATCATCTCGGCTTGCGCGGCATCGACACGCTGGAGCAACTGGCCGAAGTCAAGCGCGTGCCAATCGAAGTCGCGAAGGACGCCGCGGTGCTGAATGCCGATGACAGGCTGTGTTTGCAAATGGCGGACTACACTGAAGCCAAGCGGCTCTGCTACGTCACGATGAATCCCGGGCACGGTCTCGTGAAAGAACACATTCGAGCGGGCGGCCAGGCTTTCGTGCTCGAAGACGGCATGAACGGCCAGATGATTACGATCTACGACAATGGCAGTCATCGGCCGCTGCTGTGGACGCACCTGATCCCGGCTACCGTGGAGGGCCGCGCACTGCACAACGTGCAAAACGCCATGTTTGCAGCGGCGCTGGCCTACAACATGGATGTCGGTCTGGAAGACATCCGCCAGGGGTTGCGGACTTTCGGTTCGACGTTCTTCCAGGCGCCGGGTCGTATGAACATTTTCGATGAGCATCCGTTCAAAGTCATTCTCGACTACGCCCACAACCCGGCGGCGGTGCGCGCTATGGCGAGCGTCGTTGATCGTTTCGAACCGAAGGGTAAAAAAATCATAGTGCTATCGGCACCTGGCGATCGCCGCGATCAGGATATAGAAGATATCGCCGCCGCCGCTGCAGGTCACTTCGATCACTACATCTGTAAATGCGATGACCATCGGCGTGGTCGTGGTCCGGATGAAGTCGCTGTGATGCTGAAAAATAAACTGTTGTCCTTAAACGTTTCTGCGTCCCATATCGAGGTCGTAACCGACGAACAGGAAGCAACGCTGCGCGGACTGGAGATCGCAAAGCCTGGCGACCTGCTGCTGATTCTTGGTGACAACATCAAGCGCTGCTGGAAACAGATTATTTATTTCAAGGCCGGCGCGCACGCACACGATGAAAAACAGGGCGCTCCCGTCACCATCAACCTGCCTGATGCCGAAGATTTTCAGCTGGATTCCGACCTGGAGATCATCAGCGACGAGCGCGGCGTGCGGATCGCGCGCGAGGCCGGTGACTGACGGTCCACGTGATGGAATGCCTTGATGCGCGCCGCCTGACCGGTCCGAACGTGCTGATGGATCCGCCCGGATCCGTTCTGGATGTCGCCTGCGGTAAAGCCGAGGGCGATGCGCTGCTGCCACTGTGGAGCACCGCCGTGCGCCGCATGGCAGCCGACCTCGGCTGGAAAAGCCCAGCGCTCTGCTATCGGCCCTTGAACGGCGGACTGAGTCTCGCCTGCAGCGCGCCCATCGATGCCTTGTATGCCGCAACCGAAGTCAATGAATGGGCCTTCAATGCGAGTGTTGCTCAACTAACTGGCGAAGCGACACCTGACTATGACGAGTGCCTGGCGCAAATTCGCGCGTCCGCAGCCGAGGAATCCAACGCAGCTTTGCTGTCGTTACAGCGCGCAGCGTCGCAGCATGGTGTCACGCTGCTGTGGGATGACGACGAGGTATCGCTTGGCATGGGCGCGTCCGCGCGAACCTGGGGTGCGCGTGAACTGCCGAGGGCAGATTCGCTTGATTTCCATTCATTCAGGGATATCCCGCTTGCGCTCGTAACCGGTACGAACGGCAAAACAACCACCGCAAGACTTGTCCGTCATATCGCGCTTTCCGCCGGCCTGGCGCCGGGCCTTAGCTCGACGGACTGGATCGCAGTCGGTGAGACCATTGTCGATCGTGGCGACTGGTCTGGCCCGGGCGGTGCGCGCAAGGTGCTGCGCCACGCCGATGCCGACATTGCCATCCTCGAAACGGCGCGCGGTGGATTGTTGCGCCGCGGACTCGGCGTTGAACGCGCTGACGTTGCAGTCATTACCAATATCGCTGAAGACCATCTCGGTGACTTCGGCTCGCGTAATCTCAATGAACTGCTCGATATCAAGTGGATCGTAACGCGCGCGGTGCAGGCCGCGGGCACGCTCGTGCTGAACGCTGATGATCCTCTGCTGGTCCACAAGGCGCGCGATTACGCAGGCCGCATATGCTGGTTCAGCCTGGACGTGAATAACGAAATAGTGCGGCACCATGTGGCGGCGGGCGGAACTGCGTTTGTGTTGTCGTATCACGACCTCGTCGAAGTGGCTGGGGCAACACAGCGCGTTATCTGTCGCGATGACGAAATTCCAATCACACTTGATGGCGCGGCGCGCCACAACGTCGCAAACGCGCTGGCCGCCGCCGCAGTTTGTCGCAGGCTCGGCATGAAGCTGAAGCAAATTGCCGCAGGATTGCGCAGCGTTTCGCAGGATATGAACCCGGGCCGTTGCAATGTCTACACACTGCCGCACTGCCGCGTCCTCGTTGATTTCGCGCACAACCCGCACGCTCTGCAGGCTTTATTTGACGTGGCGGAAGCGCTGCCCGCGCAGCGTCGCATCCTGGCTTTTGGCCAGGCCGGCGATCGCACCGATGAACAAATTCGCGAGCTTGCAGCCAGCGCCTGGTCGATCGGACTCGATCACGTGATCGTGTCTGAACTGGAAAAGTATGCGCGCGGCCGCGAGCCAGGCGAAGTGTTCGGCCTGATCCGTGAAGCACTGCTGCAAGAAGGTGCGCGCCCAACACAAGTCGAACATCACGAATTTGAAATGCAGTCGCTTGAAGCGGCCCTCACACGTGCGCAGCATGGCGATCTCATCATCATGCTCGCACTCGCAGATGCTGACAGCGTGCGCGCCCGGCTTGCCGAATTGGCTACAGCCGCGAGCTGACTGCGCGACGCCGTCTGTCAGTACTGATCCATCTCAAAAACGCGACGCAGTCAGTTCGATGTCGGCCTGCTGCCAGGCTGTAGCAAAGCGCTGCTCTATTTCGCTCGCATCCTTGTTCTGCTGTCTGAGACTTTGCAAGAGTCCGTACATTGACCAGCCATTGCGTGGGTACAGTTCAAGATCCCTGCGGTAGACCGCTTCAGCCGCCTCTGCATCGCCCGCAGCCAGCAAGGCTTTGCCCAGAGACTGGCGCGTCGGGTAGTACCAGAATGGCGGCTCCGTGTACGGCAGCTCATCTTGCGTTGCCACAGCGGACTCGAAGTGCGCAATGGCGGTTTCATGATCGCCGCTTGCCATCGCGATTTCGCCCTGCGTGAGATCGTCCGCAATGCCGAGCAGCATCGACGCGGGATACTGAATTTTGTCCAGGTACAGGATGTCCGGCGATTCGCGCAGTGGCAGCAATGCCAGGTGTTCTTCGCGGGCTTTGGCGAGATCGCCAAGACGTGCATGGGCTATCGCGCGTGCGTAATGCCAGATCGCAGTCGAATACTCATGTTCGGACGGTGGTCTTGCCTCATTCAATACCTCATCCCAGCGTCCGAACTGGACGAGCGCCAATAGCGGAATGGTTTTGAAAAATTCGACACCCGGGTACGCCTCGATCATTTCCATTTGTACATTGGCGGCCACTTTGCGCGCGGCTTCCAGAGCCACCGCGCTGCGGCCTTCCATGCTGGACGCAGCCCACAGGAAATGAATGTTGTGCGGGTAGTATGCGGCGGGGTAGAAACCCTGTGCATTGCATGCCGCTATGTAAGCTTCGTCAACGGCGGCCGCGCGTTCGTTGGCGCTTGACGCGTCGTGATAACGCCCAACCCGCCAGTAGATATGCGACGGCATGTGCACCAGGTGGCCGGCACCGGGCACAAGATTGCGCAGCGTATCGGCGTGCGGCTCGGCGCGCGCCGGCGTCGATGATGCCTCTACCGCATGGATGTACAGATGAATCGCCATGGGATGATCCGGAGTGCGCGCCAGCACGGTCTCCAGCGCATCGATAACTTCTGTGGTTGCCGGTTTCGGGTTTTCGGGGTCGAGCCAGTAGTCCCATGGCATCGTGTTCATCAGCGATTCTGCAAACAGCACTGCCGCATCGTCGTCGTCCGGATATTTCTGGTACAGCTTGCGCATCGCGTTGGCGTATGCGGCATCCAGCGGTTCGCGCGGCGTGTCCGGCATGCCGTTGTAGCGCACCGCCATGGCATCGATGTAGTCACGTTCCTTTTGCGATGCGTTGTCTTTCCGTTTTAACGCCTGCTGAATCGCGGCAAACGCCATGCGTCGCTCGTCATCTGACATGACGACCTTGCCGTCGCTTGTAACATTGATGTTCGGTCCGAGTGCAAGCGCCTCGCCCCAGAAGCACATCGCGCATTCCGGATCGAGACTTTGCGCCGCGCGAAACGAACGAGCGGATTCCGCGTGATTAAACGCGAAGTCGATAATGAGGCCCTGGTTGAAATATCGCTGGGCGTGCGGGCTTCGCGTGGTAATGGGATGCTGATGGTCGCCCATGCCGTCAAACAGGGGCGCACCTGCAACGGCAATGAGCTGTGCATCATCGACGATTGCGGCCGCATCCGGCTTTTTATCGGAACAGGCAATGAACAATAGGAGTCCTGCGGCGCCCAGTAGCGCAGCAGTGCGTTGCATCTTCATGGTAATCCCCCTGCGGCAGTGCCGCGCCGGCGTATAGCCGGGTGTGCCGTAATTATAGTCCCGAATTCGTCACATTGCCGGGAAGGCGCGTGTTGAGAAACTCGAGCGTTTTTTGCACCACAGGGTCAGTTTGCGATGGGGCGAGAATATCGCCGGCGAGCACGTGGTTTGCTGGCGCCTCTGTTTTGACTTCCACAATTTCTTTGGCCGGTGCTGATATTTGCGCCAGGCTATCGATTGCGCGATCAACATTGATAACGTCGTCATCAGGCGACAGGAATACCAGCAACGGCTGTTGCAGCTGCAGCGGCAGGCTCAGTCGAATCGCTTTCACGAGCCGCATGACTTCGATAATCGCGGCAGTCGGGTATTCCGATGTCCAGAAACGTGCCTGCATCGGGTTGGCAGGTTCCCAGCGGTGAGTTTTTCCGAGGAACAATCTCGTCAGAATCGGGCCGCCCGGCCACAGCATGGCGTCAGCGCCTTCATCCCGCGGGGAAAAATTCGGCGAGATCAAAATAAGCGCTGCGACATCCTGCGGTTGAACTTCGGCTGCCGCGAGCGCCAGCGTCGCGCCGGTCGATGTGCCAATCAGGATGATGCGTTTGCCGATCTTTTTTCCGATTGCCAGCGCTTCGGCGGTATCCATCAGCCAGTCTTCAGCCGTCACGTTTTCGAGTTTGTGGGACTTAAGGCCGTGTCCCGTTAACCGCGTTTCGAACAGGTTGGCGCCAAGCGCATCTGCAATCTTGCGGCTGACCGGCGCTATCTCCTGGCGTGTTGCAGAAAATCCGTGCAGGTAGACAACGGCGAATTCGGTTTGCGTGCCTGCCTTGCCAACCTGCCAGCGCACGCGTTTCTCGGTCGCCGCATAAATACCAAACTCGTTATCGATCAGGGTTTCGTTCGCGGCGAGCCAGCCGTCCGCGGCAGCGTCAATGACGGGTGGCTCGATGACGAGTTCTGGCGCTGTCGGCCAGGTCCACAAAGCGACGACTATGAGCGCTAAGACAATCAGGCCGGCGATCTGGCTGAAGCGACGCAACATACGGGCCTGCTATTCGAGACTAAGTATCAGATCCCAGTGCGCCTTGGCGACCGGGAAAATTGACAGGCGATTGCCGCGCTTGTTGAGCTGGAAGTCGGCCAATGCGGGATGCTCTTTCAGTTCACTCAGCGGAATCGGGCGTTTAGTGTGGCGCTGGTATTCGATATCGACAAGTATCCAGCGCGGCTCGTCCCTGTTGCTCGATGCGTCGTGATACTTTGATTTCGGGTCAAACTGGGTTGGATCGGGATAGGGTTTGCTCGCGACGCGCGCAATGCCGACGACCGCCGGGACTTTGCAGCTGGAATGATAATAGAGCACAGAGTCGCCCACCCGCATGTCGTCGCGCATCATGTTGCGCGCCTGGTAATTGCGAATGCCGTCCCAGCGCTCGCGACCATCACGCTGCAGGTCGTCGATGCTGTAAGAATCCGGCTCGGATTTCATCAGCCAGTAGCCCACCCTTGCTCCTCTGTTAGCCGCAAAGCGCGCGAGTTTAGCATGCCTCGATCGGGCAGGAAGCAGCCATGTATCCGGCGTGCTAGTATTTCCCGCCTGTACGCCCGGCGCGCTGCAATGGTATGCCTCAGTCTCGCCGCTGCCGTACCTTGTGCACAGCAACCATTGGGAGGATCTGCACTTGGCCCACACTTTTGCGAATATTTTTGGTAAGTCGCCCGTCCAGCCGCTGGAACGGCATTGCGATATCGCGTACCAGTGCACCAAACAACTCCCGGGTTTTTTTGCGGCCGCTATCAAGGGTGACTGGGACGGCGCTGCTGCCGTGCACCAGAAGATCACCGATCTCGAAAACGAGGCGGACGAAATCAAGAAGAAGATTCGCCAGCATTTGCCGAAGAGCCTGTTCATGCCGGTGCCGCGCGAAGACCTGCTGCAACTTCTGCTGGTACAGGATCGCATCGCCAACCGTACAAAAGATGTCAGCGGCCTTGTCATGTTTCGCAAGATGCAGATTCCGGAAGTAATTGCCACGGAGTTTCTCGAGTTTGTAGATCGCAACGTCGATGCCGCCAAGCAGGCGCGCAAAAGTGTGCGCGAGCTTGACGAACTGTTCACAAGCGGTTTCCGCGGCGCCGAAGCGAAGCTTGTTGACAGCCTGATCGAGGAACTGGACAAGATTGAAAGCGATACGGACCAGCGCCAGGCAAATTTGTCGGCTTCTGTCTTCGCAATCGAAAAGTCGCTTGATCCGGTGGACGCTGTGTTTCTTTACAGGGTCATCGTGATTATTGGCGAGATCGCTGATATGGCAGAACGGGTCGGGCGGCGCCTCGAAGTTCTGCTTTCTAACTAGACAACAAAATCAATCTGCGGCGGTAACGGGGAAGCCACTAATGGAAGCAGAAGTTATCTACATCGCCCTTGCGGCGGCGTTTGGCCTGTTTATGGCCTGGGGAATCGGTGCGAACGACGTCGCCAATGCCATGGCAACCTCGGTGGGTTCCCGTGCATTAACCATCAAGCAGGCGATCCTGGTTGCGGCTGTATTCGAGTTTCTCGGCGCCGTGCTGGCCGGGGGTGCCGTAACCTCGACCATTCGCAAGGGTATCGTGGATGTCGATCTGCTGAGCGATACCCCTGAGCTCCTCGTTTACGGCATGTTGGCGTCGCTGCTGGCTGCCGGCACCTGGTTGCTGATTGCCTCGCGCAACGGCTGGCCGGTCTCGACGACACATTCCATCGTTGGCGCGATCGTGGGATTTGCGGCTGTTGGAATTGGAGTCGAGGCGGTGCAATGGGGCCAGGTCGGCACGATTGCGATGAGCTGGGTCGTGTCCCCGGTGCTGGCCGGATTCATCGCGTACCTGATATTCAGCAGCGTGCATTGGCTGATCCTGAGCCGTGAAGACCCTTTAGCGCGCGCGAAGCGCTACGTGCCGTTCTACATGTTCCTGGCCGCCTTCACGATTTCACTAGTGACGATTATGAAGGGCCTGCAAAACGTGGGTCTCGACGTGTCGGTACAGCAAAGCTATTTTTTTGCGGCTGGCGTGGCATTGTTTATCGCATTGATCGGGCGCTTCGCCATCATGCGCGTCAAGTCCGACCCGAAAGCCGAAAAGAAGCAGCATTTTTACACCGTTGAGCGCGTGTTTGGCATCCTGATGATCATCACCGCCTGCTCCATGGCCTTTGCGCACGGTTCGAACGATGTCGCCAACGCAATCGGCCCGCTCGCTGCGGTCCTGAGCGTTGCGACGACCGGTCTGGTTGGCGCGAAATCGGCAGTACCAATCTGGGTGCTGATTCTCGGCGGTGCCGGCATCGTCGTCGGTCTCGCAACCTACGGCCGTCACGTGATTGCCACGGTCGGCGAATCCATTACGCAACTCACACCCAGTCGCGGCTTCGCTGCGGAGCTGGCTGCGGCGACCACCATCGTGATCGCATCCGGCACGGGCATCCCGATCTCAACGACGCATACGCTGGTCGGTGCGGTGCTCGGTGTAGGCCTGGCTCGCGGCATTGATGCAATCGATCTGCGCG
The DNA here is from genome assembly GCA_049665065.1 of Woeseia sp. Lineage (GTDB taxonomy): Bacteria > Pseudomonadota > Gammaproteobacteria > Steroidobacterales > Woeseiaceae > Woeseia. Next base: position 11,643 of record JBATFU010000418.1, read on the forward strand.
TGGTTGGCCGCATCATGTTGTCGTGGGTCGTGACGATACCGGTCGGCGCGGTTCTCGCGATTATTTTCTTCTTCCTGTTTCGCGCCATTCTGCCTTAAGCAGCACGCTCCCGATTCGCGTTACTGCTGTGGGGCATCCGGTTGCCGCTCGGGCACGGCTTTCGCGAACGCGGGCAGTGACTGGCAGTGAGCATCGATGGCAGAAATCAGCGGGTACGGCGTGAGATCAACTGCAAAGCGTCGTGCGTTGTAAACCTGTGGAATCAACAGCGCGTCCGCAAGCGTTGCGGTCGAGCCCACGCAGAACCTGCCATCGCTTGCATGCCGGGCCAGTAATTCCTCGATTGCCTTGAAGCCGCCGTTGATCCAGCGGTGAATCCAGGTGTTCACCTGGGTGTCGTCGGCGCCGAATTCTTGCCGCAGGTAATTCAGAACACGCAGATTCTGCAGCGGATGCACGTCGCAGCTGATGATCGCCATAATCTCGCGCACGCGCGCCCGCGACACTGCAGTTTCTGGCAGCAGGGCAGGGCTCGGGTGCGCTTCCTCCAGGTATTCCGCGATCGCGATCGACTGCGACAAAGAGTCGCTGCCGGTATCCAGTACCGGGACGAGCCCTGACGGATTGCGCGCCAGGAAGTCCGCCTGCGTTTGTTCGCCGCGATTCAGCAGCACAGTCTCGTATTGCCAGGGCAGGCCCTTCAGGTTCAGGATGATGCGAATGCGGTAACTTGCACTGGAGCGGTAATAGCCAAACAACGACATCGCCATCGCGATTCCTCCTTTTAGTAGCCTCAAGCATAGCAAGTTACGCCAGCCGACATCCCTGCCAACCGCGACGCAAACTCCGGAATCCGCTAGACTGCGGCCACCAACAAGTTCTGAAAAATCAGGAGTGCATGATGCGATACACAGTTTTTCTCGTAGTTCTTTCGCTGGCGTTCGGCACGGCTTCGGCCGATGAGCAAACTGAACAAAAAGTTCGTGCTGCCATGGCGAGTGAGATTCGCACCGCCGCTGAAGTGGACCGTGACGCTAACCGGAAGCCTGTCGAAACGCTGGCGTTCTTCGGTTTGCAGGACGACATGCGAGTCCTTGAACTTCTGCCGGGCGGCGGCTGGTACACAAAGCTGCTGGCGCCCGTGCTGCGCGACAAAGGCAAGCTGTATGTCTCGATCGGCACGCGCGGCGTCAGCGAGAACCTGCTGACGCAGCCGGGATTCGACAAGGTTGAAGCGCTTGAAATCGATGCGGCCTTGAGTCGTGACGGCGAATTTGGCACCAACAACATCGGCCCCTTCGATTTTGGTGTGAAGAATCTCGATATGGTCCTGACGTTTCGCAATATGCATAACTTCACGCCGGCTGGTCGCGCCAATATCAACGCGGCTGTTTTCAAGTCGCTGCGCTCTGGCGGTGTCTATGGCGTTGTGGATCACAGTCGCCGGCACATGGAGCCGATGACGCGGGAGAATCGACGTCGTGCGGACCCCGTTGAAATCGTCAAGGAAGCGCTGGACACCGGATTCGAATTTGTTGGTTACAGCGACCTGCATTACCGTCCCGATGACGAGCTGCGCTATGAAGTTGGCCGTAAGACAGTCACCGGCAACACCGATCGGTTTACCTTTCTGTTCAGAAAGCCCTGAGGAACCCGGCATGGCGCGCTGCGCTGGCACGTAGCGCGCCATTGCACTGCTGCACTCTGGAAGGAGTCCGTGTCCGTGGAGAAGGAAAAAAGTGATTTCGCGTTCTTGCGCGATGACCTTTGCGGGACGACCGCCGAGCCGACCTTTGCTGGCGCGCTGTCGTTCATGCGACGCCTGTACACCCGTGATCTGACGGATGTCGATCTCGTTGTCACCGGTGTGCCGCTCGACACCGCAACGACTAACCGTCCGGGTGCACGCTTTGGGCCGCGGGCCATTCGTGCGGCTTCGTCGATGCTGGCGTGGGAACGCCCCTACGGCATGGATTTCGATCCTTTCGACCGACTGGCAGTTGTCGACTACGGTGACTGCCGTTTCGATTTTGGCCGCCCCGAGACCGTACCGTCTGCAATCGAGGATCACGCCCTGCAGATTATCGAACAGGGGCCGGGCCTGATTTCACTGGGCGGCGATCACTTCATTACCTATCCCTTGTTAAAAGCGCATGCCGAGAAATTCGGCGCGCCGCTGTCGCTGCTGCATTTCGATGCGCACAGCGATACCTGGGCGGATGAAGACGGGCGCATCGATCATGGCACGATGTTCTATCACGCCACGCAGGAAGGCCTGATCGATCCGGAGCATTCGGTGCAAATCGGCTTGCGCACGCGCAATCCGGACACGCTCGGCTTCCATGTTCTCGATGGACCCTGGGTGCAGGACAACGGGATTGATGACGTCATTGACGCCACCCGCGCGATCCTCGGCGAGCGCCTGGTTTACGTAACATTCGATATCGATTGTCTTGATCCTGCCTATGCGCCGGGCACCGGCACGCCCGTATGCGGCGGGCTTACAACGCACCAGGCCATCAGTATTCTGCGCGGACTGCAGGGTATCTCGATCATTGGCGGCGATGTCGTGGAAGTCGCGCCTGCCTATGATGTGGGCGAAATCACGGCGCTGGCGGGCGCCAGTATCGCGATGGAAATCATCGGCCTGTATGCGGCCCGCGACAACGACTAAACGCGAGGCTGCGATCGGCACGCAGCGCTTTTTCGGTACCCGTTAATGTGCCCGGTGCATTACTATCTGCTCAGGCCATCTTGTTAGCGCCCCGCGCTACTGAATTCAGGGGGATTTATGTCGAATAATACTGCCGAACAGCTGCAGCCGGAGCTGCCCGACCTGCAGGCGTACTGGATGCCGTTCACCGGCAACCGCTACTTCAAACAACACCCGCGCATGATTACCTCCGCGAAGGGCATGTACTGCCACACGCACGACGGTCGTCAGCTGCTGGATGCGGTCGCCGGCCTGTGGTGCTGCAATGCCGGTCACTGTCACCCGAAGATTGTCGAAGCGATCAAGCAGCAGGCGGAAAAACTGGACTACTCGATGGCCTTTCAGCTTGGCCACCCCACCGCTTTTGAACTGGCCAACAGGCTTGTAGGCATGGCGCCGGAAGGCATCGACTACGCCTTCTTCGTGAACTCAGGTTCCGAAGCCGTTGATACCGCACTGAAGATGGCGCTCGCCTATCACCGCCTGCGGGGCGAAGGCACGCGCACCCGCTTCATTGGTCGCGAACGCGGTTACCACGGTGTCGGTTTTGGCGGGATCTCCGTTGGCGGCATGTCGCCGAATCGCAAAATGTTTGGCGCGATGCTGCCGGGCGTTGATCACCTGCCGCACACGCACAACCTCGAACACAATGCCTATTCGCACGGTCTGCCGAAATGGGGCGCGCACTACGCCGACGAACTGGAGCGCATTATCGCGCTGCATGACCCGTCCAACATTGCAGCCGTTATTGTTGAGCCGATTTCCGGTTCGGCCGGTGTGTTGTTGCCGCCTGTCGGCTACCTGAAGCGGCTCCGCGAGATCTGCGACAAGCACGGCATCCTGCTGATTTTCGACGAGGTCATAACGGCGTTCGGCCGGACCGGCGCGGCATTCGGTGCAGAACGCTTTGGCGTAACGCCGGACCTCATGACCTGTGCGAAGGGCCTGACAAGCGGTACCGTGCCGATGGGTGCGGTGCTCGCGAAGGGCCAGATTTACGACACGTTTATGACCGGGCCGGACGGTGCGATCGAGTTTTTTCACGGCTATACGTATTCGGGCCATCCGCTTGCTGCCGCCGCTGGCTGCGCGACGATGGACGTTTACAAGTCCGAAGGCATGTTTGACAACGCGCTCGCCATGGAAAAAGTGCTGGAAGACGGGCTGCACAGCCTGAAAGGTGAGCCGAACGTGATCGATGTGCGCAACTACGGTTTGCTCGGCGCGGTGGAATTGACACCGATCGACGGTCAGCCGACCGCGCGCGCGATGAGTATTTTCCGCGACTGCTACGACAAGGGCGTCATCATTCGCACGACGGGCGACACGCTGGCATTTTCGCCGCCGCTGATCATTGACGCCAAACAAATTGAAACGCTCGTCGAGACCGTGCGCAAGGCGCTACGCGCCTGAGCGCCACACAAACGCAACAGGACCAAGGTTATGGCAGAAAAAGCATCCGCACTGAAATCAATGCGCCACGTCGCGAACTGGATTAACGGACACGCCACGTCAGCAGAATCTGCAAGAACCGGCGACGTGTTTGATTCTGCAACCGGCAAGCGCTGTGCAACGGTCACAATGTCCAGCGCGGCCGACGTAGCTGACGCAGTTGCCGCTGCCGCGCAGGCATTCACGAGCTGGTCACAGACGCCGGTTATGAAACGGGCCCAGGTCATGTTCCGCCTGAAAACGCTCATCGAGCGTGACCGCGATGAGATCGCCGCACTGATCACGGAAGAACACGGCAAGGTTTTGCACGATGCGCAGGGTTCCATACAGCGCGGTCTGGAAGTCGTAGAGTTTGCCTGCGGCATACCGCACCTGCAGAAGGGCGAGTTTTCTCCGCAGGTGGGCACGGGCATCGACACCTACTCGTTGCGGCAACCGCTCGGCGTATGCGTTGGCATCACGCCTTTTAACTTCCCTGCGATGGTGCCGCTGTGGATGTTTCCGCTCGCGATCGCCTGCGGTAACACATTCATTCTTAAGCCCAGCGAAAAAGATCCTGGCTGTTCGCTGAAGTGGGCGGAGCTGTTAAGCGAAGCCGGTTTGCCTGACGGTGTCTTCAATGTGGTGCAGGGCGATCACGTTGCAGTGAACGCATTGCTCGAAGCACCGGAAGTGGCTGCCGTCAGTTTTGTCGGCTCCACGCCCGTGGCTGAGCATGTCTATCGCACGGCATCGCAGAACGGCAAACGTGTGCAGGCGCTCGGCGGTGCCAAGAATCATCTCGTCGTATTGCCGGATGCGGACATGGAGCAGGCGGCCGATGCACTGGTCGGCGCGGCTTACGGCTCCGCCGGCGAGCGCTGCATGGCAATCTCGGCGGTCGTTACGGTCGGTGATGCGGCGGAACCGCTGCTCGCCGCATTGAAACCACGCATCGAGGCACTGCGCGTTGGTCCCGGCACGGACAACAACAACGACATGGGCCCGCTGATCACGGCGGAACATCGCGACAAGGTGCGTTCCTACATCGATATCGGCGTGGAAGAGGGTGCGACGCTGGTCGTCGACGGGCGTGCGCATGACATCACAAAAAGCAGTGGCTACTACCTTGGCCCCAGCCTGTTCGATCATGCGACCGCGGACATGCGTATCTACCGCGAAGAAATTTTCGGGCCGGTGCTGACGATGGTGCGCACGGCAAGTTTCGATGAGGCCATCGCGCTCGTAAACTCGCACGAATACGGCAACGGCACGTCAATCTTCACGCGCGACGGCGATGCGGCGCGCGAATTCGTGCACGGCATTCAGGTGGGCATGGTCGGTATCAACGTGCCGATACCCGTGCCGCTCGCGTTCCACAGCTTTGGTGGCTGGAAGCGTTCGCTGTTCGGCGATAGCTCGATCTACGGCATGGAGGGCGTCCGCTTTTATACTCGCCTCAAAACGGTCACGTCACGCTGGCCCACCGGTATTCGCGCAGGCGCAGAATTCTCGATGCCCACGATGTAACCCTGATGAGTCAGCGGACGTGATCCAGAATCGCCTGCGCCATTGTCTGGAGTCCGGGCATTTTGCCATCACCGCCGAGCTGACTCCGCCGCGCGGCGCTGAGCTTGCTTCCTTAACAGAGGCCGCGGCCCTGCTGAAGCCGGCGGTGACGGCAGTCAATCTGACTGACGGCGCCGGCGCGAGGGTGCGGATGTCGAGCCTCGCCGCCGCTATTCACCTGCGACAGCAGGGCATCGAACCGATTCTGCAAATGACCTGTCGTGACCGCAACCGCATCGCCATCCAAAGCGACTTGCTTGGCGCCGCGGCGTTCGGCATCACGAACCTGCTCGCGATAACCGGCGACAGCGTGCAGGAGGGTGACGATGCAACGCCCGTTTTCGACTTTAACTCACGCACTTTGCTCGCCTCGATAAAGGCGATGTGCAGCGACGGCCGCACCGCTGCCGGCGGGCAGTTGACCGTCAAGCCGCAGTTCTTTTGCGGCACCGCTGATATGCCATTTGCGGCGCCCGACGACTGGATTCCGGAAGCGCTGCTGGCCAAACAACGAGCGGGTGCGCGCTTCGTGCAGACACAATACTGCTATGACATGGACCTGCTCAGTGGCTACATGCAAAAGCTCGCGGCTCACGGACTGACCGAGAAACTGTATTTTCTCGTCGGCCTTGGTCCGCTGCGTTCCGCCGACGGTGCTCGCTGGATGCGCGACAAGCTCTACGGCAGCATCATTC
>JBATFU010000419.1:0-2544 GCA_049665065.1 Woeseia sp.
GCGCTGTTGCGGCACGTGGTGCCACGGGTGTTTCGACAGGTGCCGCGACGCCATCGCGCGCCGTCGGCTGCTCAGCAGGTGCGCGTTGAGTTTCCGAAGTGGCGCAGGCTGCCAGCAACAGCGCCGCGAGCATCACCGCGGCGAGCCGCACGTCGTTACTCTGCAACACGGATACGCAGCGCGTCGATTTTGGCCGCACGCAGTCGGCTTCGCAGCAGGTTGAGTTCATCCAGGTCGCTGATCGGTCCAATCCGCACGCGATGGTAGGTACGCTCATCAATGGCCACACGCTGAATGGTCGATTCAATGCCCTGCAGGGCGAGCTCCGCGCGGCGCCGGTCGGCATCTTCATAGCGCGAGAATGAGCCGGCCTGGAGAATATAAACTCCGGGATCGACGACTGACTGGGGCTGCCGATCTTTCACCACGTCAGATTCCTGTTCCGGAATGATGACCTCGAAGTTTGGCAGCATGTCGTAGAAGTCGAACCGCTTTTCCAGTGGTGCGATGGCGGGATTCTCGTTGTTGTCATCGAGCATCGACGCGCTTGATGCCGGCGCCCGCCGCGCCTCCGGTTGCGCACTCGCCTGCTGCTGGCGTGGCGCGTCGGCATCGCGCAGGAACACGGCGAGCGCAACGGCGAGGCCAATCGATAAACCAAACAGCATCCACAACCAGCCTGGCAATGGTTTCTTGTTACTGCGTCTTCTGCGTTTGCCTGCCATGGCCTTACATCGCGTCCGGCGCAGACACGCCAAGTATGTCGAGGCCACTGCGAATCACGATGCGCGTCGCGCTGATCAACGCCAACCGCGCATTGCGCAGCGCGGTGTCGTCAACGATGAAGGTGTGGGCGTTGTAATAGGTGTGAAATTCGTTCGCCAGGTCGCGCAGGTAATGCACGAGGTGCTGCGGCGCGCGATTGCTTGCGGACAGTTCAATGATCTCCGGATAGCGGCCGAGGGTGGACATCAATGACTTTTCATGTGTTTCGGTCAATAACGCCAGATTGCCGACGCCATCTGCTTCGTCGAACGCAAGCTCGCGTTCTTCGAGCTGGCGAAACACGCTCGCGACGCGCGCATGCGCGTACTGGATGTAATACACCGGATTGTCGTTCGAGCGACTCTTGGCAAGTTCGAGGTCGAAGTCGAGGTGCTGATCGTTCGAGCGCATCACGTAGAAAAAGCGTGCGGCGTCGTTGCCCACTTCCTCGCGCAGCTGGCGCAAAGTGACGAATTCGCCCGAGCGCGTGGACATCTGCATCTTCTCGCCACCGCGGTACAGCGTAACGAACTGCACCAGTTGCACTTCAAGGTCATCGGCGCCGTAGCCCATCGCTTCGAGACCCGCACGTACGCGTGCGATGTAGCCGTGATGGTCTGCGCCAAGAATGTCGAGGAGCTGGTCGAAACCGCGCTTTCTCTTGTCGAAGTGATAAGCGATGTCCGACGCGAAATAGGTTTTCTTGCCGTTCTCGCGCACGACGACGCGATCTTTTTCATCGCCGAAGTCGGTGGCGCGAAACCAGGTTGCGCCATCCTTCGTGTACAGCATGCGGCGCTGCTGCAGCACCTCGAGTGCTTCATCAATGCGACCGTCATCGGTCAGGCTGCGCTCCGAGAACCAGCGATCAAATTCAACGCCGAATTCAGCGAGGTCGTCGCGAATGTCGTCGAGAATGGATTGCAGCGACTGTTGGCGCAGTTCGAGGAAGACGTCGGTACCCAGCAGCTGCTCGGCACGATCGATCAATGCACCGATATGCGCTTCCTTGTCGCCATCCGGTTCGTCAGCCGGCAAATTGTCGGTGACGTCCGCGAGCGTTACGTCGCGCAGGCCAGCAACGTTTATCGATGCCGCAATGTCGCGGATGTATTCGCCTTTGTAACCGGCCTGCGGGAACGGCACGACGATGCCTTTGGACGCAAGCAGGCGCAGCCAGACACTGACACCGAGTATGTCCATCTGGCGCCCGGCATCGTTCACGTAGTATTCGCGCTTGATCGGGTAGCCGGCGGCTGTCAGCAGATTGCCAAGCGTTGCACCGTATGCGGCATGCCGGCCGTGGCCGACGTGCAACGGACCGGTCGGGTTTGCCGAGACAAACTCAAGCAGGACACGCGGACCGGCGCGTTCGGCCTGGCGTCCGTAGTTGTGACCTTCTTTTAACATCGCTTTTACTTCGCGATGAAACGCTGCCTGGCCAACATAAAAATTGATGAAGCCGGGGCCCGCGATCTCGATCTTCGCAATCAGCTCGCTCTCGGGCAGGGCGGCGATGATCGCGGCCGCCAGGTCGCGCGGCTTGCGACCGGCCGCTTTGGCGAGGCGCATCGCGATATTGCTGGCGAAATCGCCATGCTGCGGATCGCGCGTGCGCTCAACGGTCTGGCCCAGGGAGCCGAACTCGGACGCGTCGGGGAGTTCGGGCAAGCTGTTCAAGGCTTGCCCAAGCAGTTCTGCAATATCGGTTTTCAATGGTGGATCCGAGCTCAGTGACAAAGGTGCTGGCGAGGCGAGGCGGCAATTCTAACCCTGCCG
>JBATFU010000420.1:0-15759 GCA_049665065.1 Woeseia sp.
AGTATTACTCACCCGTCCGCCACTCGACGCCTGGAAGCAAGCTTCCATCGTTTCCGTTCGACTTGCATGTGTTAGGCATGCCGCCAGCGTTCAATCTGAGCCAGGATCAAACTCTTCAGTTCAAAGCATTGAGCTTCGATATTGAAGAACGCGATCCCCAAATTACAAAGATTTAACTTGGTTCTCACGTTGTTTTTGCCTCAAGCAAATTCCAACGCGAGCACCCACACAAATTATCTGATTAAGTTGTTAAAGAGCGTTTCCGCTTTCGCGGAGCAGACCCACAATTATACAGGCGTTCAGGTGTCAATCAACAGTCCTGAAACGCCTGCGTCTAGATTCTGGAGTCTGGCCAAGAGACGTTGTTCCCTCAGCGAGCGGGGCATTATAGCGACCAAACCGGAGGGGTCAACTACTATTTCAAATATATTTCAGAGACCGATTTTTGATCCTTAATACAGGTATATTTGCCGCCGCCAACAGCTTGGAAGAGTGTGCTTTTCCCTAATAAAACAGTGCTTTCCCGGCAACGCGCCTTGAAGTGGTGTAATCGAAAATTAGGAACACCGGAAACACTCGCGGCGCTCCCAGTGAGTCGCACTGCGCAATGCGGGCTTAGTGAACGGGGTATACTCCTCGCCGCTCCGATCCGCCATTGGCTTTGTCGACCCGCCGGCTGGCTGCCCCGCTTGGCCGGGGGCGCTTTTGCGCAGATTTTGAGCAAATTGGCCCATCTGCGTTTGGAGCCAGAATCAGCGCAGATTCACTTTCGCGAATTTACGCTTGCCCACCTGGAATACATGACTGCTTCCGGCCGGGATCTCGACGGCCCGATCCTCGATTCGCTCGCCGTCGATGCGAACCGCGCCCGCCTTGATCATGCGAAAGGCCTCCGAGGTACTAACAACCAGTCCTGCCTCACGCAGCAAATGAGCGATTCCCAGTGCGCCATCGACTGATTGCACGCTTACCTCCTGAATCTCCTCCGGCATCGCGCCTTGTCGAAAGCGCGCGACGAACTCACCCTGGGCGCGCTCCGCATCTGCCTCGCTGTGGAAGCGCCCTACGATCTCGCGGCCCAGCTCAAACTTGACGTCGCGCGGGTTGCGGCCTTCAGTGACCTCCTTCCGCAGCGCCTGTATTTCCGAGAGAGGCCGGAAACTCAACAGCTCGAAATAGCGCCACATCAGGTCATCCGAGATTGACATGAGCTTGCCAAACATCTCGTCCGGTACATCGGTAATACCAATGTAGTTCTGCAGCGACTTGGACATCTTCTGCACGCCGTCCAGGCCCTCCAGCAGCGGCGTCGTCATCACAATCTGCGGTGCCTGGCCGTTGCTCTGTTGCAGCTGGCGCCCAACGAGCAGATTGAATTTCTGGTCGGTACCGCCTAGCTCAACATCGGCTTTCAGGGCCACGGAGTCATAGCCCTGCACAAGCGGATAGAGAAACTCGTGGATGGCAATTGGCTGGCCACTTGAATAGCGCTTGCTGAAATCGTCGCGCTCCAGCATCCGGGCGACCGTGTGCTGCGCGGCCAGTTTAATAAGCCCGGCGGCGCCGATTTCGGACATCCAGGTGGAGTTGAATTCAACCCGTGTGCGAGCAGCATCCAGGATCTTGAAGATTTGTGCCTGGTAAGTCGCCGCGTTTTCAGCGACCTCTTCCCGCGAAAGTGCCGGGCGAGTTGCGTTTTTGCCGCTCGGGTCGCCGATCATGCCGGTAAAATCGCCGATCAGGAATACGACGTCGTGGCCGTATTCCTGGAACTGGCGCATCTTGTTGATAAGCACAGTATGGCCAAGGTGCAGATCGGGCGCCGTGGGGTCGAAACCCGCCTTGATGACCAACGGTCGCTTGAGCGCGAGCTTTTCCTGCAGACCACCCTCCGGCAGTATCTCGTCGCAGCCGCGCTCGAGTTCTTTTAGCTGTTCCTGCTTGTCGACCATGTTTATGTTCGGAATTCGTCAGTAAGTGGGGCGGGACTTTAGCATTCCCGGCATGCAAAAGTGGACTGTGTGGGCGCTGCGTTCTTCAGTAAGCTCGAGATGCCGGAATAGCCCGCCGACAAGCGCGCGGCCACAGCCAGAAGCCACTTCACAAAGAGAAATTAACGTGATGATTTTGAGAGCTTTTTCTTTGACGATCCCAAATTGCCGCTGTACAGTACCGGCAACGTCAACACGGGGGGAGAAAACACCGTGCCAAAACCGGTGAGCCCGTTGCTTCACGACTACAAATCGAGTGCGCTTTCGCAGCCCGCAAAGCTGAGAGCCTGGCAATGGTTTGCTTTCGGTCTGGGGCTTCCATTGCTAATCGTCACAGGCATGCTGTCGTTCGGCAGCGCCGATGGTGGCAACCCGCAGGGCTCAACAGAAACCGAGCATACCGCCGAACTCGTGCCAGCTGAGCCCGTCACCGTTCTTGCCCTGGCAGACGCTGAAACGCCCGTTGAGCGCCTGACGGAAAAAAATCTCCCGAATAGTAGTGTGCCCGATGAGCAGATCGAGGTAGCAGCGCAACGTCCAGATGCCGCGCCGGTGCAGTCATTTGTCGCGGCCGATGACTCCACTGCGCCGCTGCAGGATGATTTTCGTCCGCCACTCGCCCTCCCGCCGCTGCCACAGTACGACACGATTACTCACACGGTGCGTTCAGGCGACACACTGGAAAAGCTCTTTCGCAAGAACAAGATCAGCTTGCAGGACCTGGCAAAAATTGTCCGGCTCCCTGACGCATCGCCGCATCTTGTGAAGTTGAGACCGGGCGATACCTTCGAAATAAAACATGACGGCAATAAGTTGATCAGCCTGTATCGCGAGCTAAGCCTGACGCGAGCGCTGGAAATTTCGCGGGAGGATGAAACCTTCGCCGCCATGCTCATCGACCGTCCTATCGATGTGCGGCGCAAGCACGCTTACGGACGCATTGAAACGTCGTTGTTTGAAAGCGCCGCTGCAGCCGGCTTACCTGACAAGCTGATTATGAACCTGGCAGGTATTTTTGCCTGGGACGTCGACTTTGTCCTCGACATTCGTACGGGCGATGATTACTACATTCTTTATGAAGAAATTTGGCAGGATGGCGAGTTTGTTACGACCGGCGAAATCCTGGCCGCAGAATTTAATAACGCGGGCCGCACGAATCATGCGATCCGATTTACGGATCGCGAAGGCCGCTCAGACTATTTCACGCCGGAAGGCCGCAGCGTACGTAAAGCGTTCGTCAGAGCGCCGGTCGACTTCACGCGTATAAGCTCAAACTTTAATCCGCGGCGCAAACACCCGGTACTGAACACGATTCGTGCCCATAAAGGCGTTGACTACGCAGCACCTCGCGGCACACCGATCAAAGCAGCGGGCGATGGCAAGGTCATATTCAGAGGGCGCAAGGGCGGTTACGGCAACGCGGTTATTTTGCAACACGGCGGCAATATTACGACGCTGTACGCGCACCTGTCGTCATTTGCCAAGAGTGCGGGAAACGGCAGGCGGGTAAAACAGGGCCAAACCATTGGTTTCGTCGGCAGCACCGGGCTCGCTACCGCTGCACATTTGCACTACGAATATCGTGTAAACGGCGTGCACCGCAACCCACGTACCGTTTCGCTTCCGCAGGCCGATCCTATCCGAGACGAATACCGCGCTGAATTTCTTGCCTCAGCACAACCCATCCTCGACGAGTTGAACAGCTACAAACGTACGCAGATTGCATCGTTGACCAGCGAGTAATTCGTTTGTCGGAATCACGTCCTGGCCAGGATCTTTATGTCGGACTGATGTCCGGCACCAGCATGGATGGCATTGATGCCGCACTCGTAGAACTTGGCGAGCGCAGTTGCAGGGTCATAGCAGCCTACACGATTCCTTACGACGAACAGCTGCGCGCGGCGCTATACCGTGCAAGTCGCGATCCTGCGGCCTGTGGTCTTGACGAGCTCGGCCGACTTGACCACTGCGTTGCTGAAGCTTTCCGCGACGCAACGCTCGCATTGCTGAGGGACGCCGAAGTTTCTCCCGAGGCAGTAACCGCTATTGGCAGTCACGGACAAACCCTGCGACACCAACCGCGAGCGGACAAACCGTTCACGCTGCAGATCGGCGATCCAAGTATTATTGCGGCCGGGACAGGTATCACCACCGTCGCAGACTTTCGCAGGCGCGATCTTGCTTTGGGCGGCGAAGGCGCGCCACTCGCACCTGCCTTCCATCACTGGCTGTTCGCGAACGAGGCCCTGCATCGCGTTGTTCTGAACCTGGGCGGCTTTAGCAATATCACGGTACTGCGCGCTGACCAGGACGCGGTCTTCGGCTTCGATACCGGTCCCGGCAATACCTTGATGGACAGCTGGTGCAGAAAGCACCTTGGTGAGGCCTATGACCTCGACGGCCATTGGGCAGCGAGTGGCAAGGCGGACGAAAAACTGCTTAGCAATATGCTTGCAGATCCTTACTTTGCTGCGAAGCCACCGAAAAGCACCGGGTTCGAATATTTTAATGATGCCTGGCTCAATCGCTTTCTCTACGACAGTCACTCACGCGACCCGGCGGATGTGCAGGCGACTCTGTGTGAGCTAACGGTCAGGTCCGTCGCGGATGCCGTTTTGCAGTACGCGCCGGAACTCGACGAAATCCTCGTGTGTGGCGGCGGATCACACAACGCCTATCTTGTTTCGAAACTTAGGGAGGCCTGTGCACCAGTAAAGGTTGAAAGCACGGCCGTGTTCGGGATTGCGCCGGACTGGATAGAGGCCGCCGCCTTCGCCTGGCTCGCCGCCTGTCGGCTGGCAGGCCAGCCGGGCAACCTGCCCTCGGTTACCGGTGCACGCGAGGCTGGCGTGCTCGGCGGAATTTACGCCGGGAACTTACGCAAATAATCTCGTAACTGTCAGGATTGCTTCGCAACTGTCAGCGTGTAGCCAATCGCTTTCAGGTATTCGTACTCGCGCTGCAGGTCCGCCAGCGTAAGCGGATTGTCGTTCAGCCAGGCGCCGGGGAACGTCAGCAAGATCGATTGATCGTTGGTCTTGAGTTCGATCTCGGGCAGAGTTTCGCTGCTTCGACTACGATTCAGCAGTACCGAAAGCCGCAGCAATATTGCCAGTCGCTGACCGCTTTGCTGCCAGCTTGCAGGCATCGTTTCAATCATGCGCTGGTCAAAAGAGCGCCGCTGGCTGGCAATCAGATAGGCAAGCGTAGTCTGTTCCGTCCGCGGGAAACCCGGCATATCGGCGTTCGCCGCAATATAGGCGCCGTGCCGCTGAAAACCGTCATGCGAAATATCAAGACCGATTTCATGCAGCCGCGCAGCCCAGTCAAGCATATTGGCCGCCAGCGCGGAACCGAGGCCCCAGTCCACGCGGCATTGGGCCAGCAAGGCACCAGCCGTCTGCGAAACCCGGTCTGCCTGCAATTCATCGACGTGGTAGCGACTCGCCATCGCGCGAACTGATCGCTGCCGCGCATCTTCATGCTGCAGCCGGCCGATCATTTCGTAGAGCAGGCCCTCGCGTAGCGCGCCATCCGAAATTTGCAGTCGGGAAATCCGCAGTGCAATCAACAGCTCAACGAGAATTGCCAGACCACCAGGCCAAACCTGCGCACGCCTTTCCGATAATCCGGGCAATGACAGTGCACTGATATCGCCGAGCTCAATGACTTTACTGATCAGCTTTTCCAAAGCTGCAGGCGTCAGGCCGGCGGTCTCGATAATGCCCGTTTCCCGGCCGACCGCTTCAGTCGACGTGATAGTGCCGGACGTACCGATCGCCTGCACATTCGCAAACTCTCGAAAGAATGCTTTCACCGGCCGCAATTCGAGGCGGGCAGCAATACGGGCACGATCAAAGGCATCGCGCGTGATCCGGCCACCAGGAAAAAATCGTTCTGTTATCGCAACACAACCGAGATGCAGGCTTTCGAGTCGCTTGGTTGCGCTACCCTCACCGAGAATCAACTCGGTGCTGCCACCACCGATGTCGAGCACGAGCCGATGACCGCTATGCGGCGGCAAGCTATGCAAGACGCCGGTGTAGATAAGGCGCGCTTCCTCGACACCGGAAATAACTTCGATCGGATGGCCCAGAGCCCTCTCGGCCCGGTCGCGAAAGTCATTAGTGCCACTTGCGCGACGCAGCGTACTCGTACCTGCGGCCCGCACATTCGAAGCACGCATGTCGCGCAGGCGCTCACCGAATCGTGACAGGCATTGCAGCGCGCGCTCGCAGGCAGCATCGCTGAGTTCGCCGGTTACTTCGAGGCCTTCGGACAGGCGCACCGTTTCACGCAGGCGATCGATAATGGCGAGCTGCCCGTGACGCAGCTCGCCTACGATCATGTGAAAACTGTTGGAACCGAGATCGACGGCAGCGATAACTTCCGGCGCTGCAGATCCGGTGGCCGCATCGTCTGGTTTTTTTTCTACTAAAGCGCTTATTGATGTGCCCCGGCTGGCAAAGCGACCTAGCGGGCTTTAGACATTAAACGACTGGCCGCAGCCGCAGGTGGTTTCCGCATTGGGATTGCGAATCACGAACTGTGCGCCCTGCAAATCTTCCTTGTAGTCGATTTCCGCACCCATCAGGTACTGCACGCTCATCGGATCAACGACCAAAGTGACGCCGCGGTTCTCAACCGCGCTATCGCCCTCTTCGATCTTCTCATCGAACGTGAAGCCGTACTGAAAGCCAGAACACCCGCCACCCGACACAAAGACTCGCAGTTTGAGGGACGGGTTGTCCTCTTCCTGAATGAGCTCACTGACCTTATCCGCTGCCGCGTCGGTAAAGACGATTGGCGGAGGTGGCATCGCGCTGCTGGCTGAAATTTCGGTTGTCATGGTGTCGTTATACTCTGCTGGCGCTCAAAGCGCTCAGGAATTACCCGTGGCGTCTGCTGTTGCTGCCTGCATGCGGTGCGTTTGCCCCAGCAGCGGTACCTGCCCTTCGGGCTGGTGAACCAGTTTGCCGTTGATTTCAGCACCGATCGCCATTTCGATGAGATTGTAATACACATTACCAATGACTCGTGCGGTTGGCCCGAGTTCCACGCGCTGCGCGGCGGCCACGTCGCCGCGGACGATGCCATTCAAAACGACATAAGGCACGTTAACATTGCCCTCGACCGTGCCGTCTTCCGTGACTATCAGCTCCGAATTGCTGTCCGCATCCGCCGCGACATTGCCTTTCACCGTGCCATCAACGTGACAGCCGCCCGTGAACTGCAGGTCGCCGTTTACGCGTGAATTGCTGCCAACCAGCGTGTCGACGACAAAGTGATGCCTTTTCTTCCGTCCGAACATTGACTCTCCTTAGCCCCGGCTCGATTCCCAGGGGAAACTCTGTTTAACGCCAGCCACCGACTTCGTGCGTGACTTGACCTCGATATTGATGCGTTCCGGCTGAAATCCAGTCGGAATCAGTAATTGTCGGTCGAAATCCTGAAAGTAGCGAAACGAAAATGGCCAGTTGCTGCTTTCATTCTCCGGCAGCAACTCCGCAAGCGTGTAGGTCCGGGCAACGCCATCCTGCTCACCATCCAGGCTGACTGCCACTTCACCCTTGACGCTGCGATCATGCTGCCGCACCTGCACCAGTACCAGCCGCAAATTGTACAGACCTTCTTCAGCGCCTTTCTGAAGCTTCAGATCCTGTACGCGCAGTCCCTTGCCACCGTCTGCCGGCGAGATGATGCCGCGGTAAAACTCAATGGCGTCGCGCTGCTCCTGAATTTTCTGCTGCAGGTCAGCAAGGCTCATCTCGACGTCACGATAGGCCGCCCGATCAATATCCCGGTGGGTCTGCAATAGCGCGATCTGCTCTTTGTGCGCAACGATTGTCGCGTCGAGATTTTCGATCTGCTGCTCCAGTACTTCGCGCTCGTTGGCCGCTTC
The DNA here is from genome assembly GCA_049665065.1 of Woeseia sp. Lineage (GTDB taxonomy): Bacteria > Pseudomonadota > Gammaproteobacteria > Steroidobacterales > Woeseiaceae > Woeseia. The sequence continues at coordinate 7,894 of JBATFU010000420.1, forward strand.
GGAAATGCTGTAGCCGCCCTGCATGCGGCCCAGTTCGAAGATCAGGTAAGCGACGAGCATGATCGCCACTGCAAGGCCTGCGCGAACCAGCCAATGCGGTATACCACTGATGTTTGCGGGAGATCGCCTGCTCACGGATACTGCTGCCCGTTGGGAAAGACGTTATGTTACGCGGTGCCCCATGCAAACAGAAGTGCGGTACTTCACGGATTGGCAGGAAAGTCTGCCGAATCCGGACTATTGTGAGACCGGCATATTTCGGCCTTTCGGTGACTTTCAGGCAATCGGACAATGAACCAGCTAATGCAATGGTACCCGTGGTTCAAGGCGCTCCATGTCGCCTTCATGGTGACCTGGTTTGCCGGCATTTTTTATCTGCCGCGACTGTTCATCTATCACTCTGAGACCAGCGACCAGCTCAGTCTCGAGCGATTTGTCGTCATGGAACGACGCCTTTATGCACTCATGTCCATCGGCGCAGCGATCACGATCCTGGTCGGAATGATCATGTTATGGCTGAATCCTGCGTTGCTCATGCTGTTCTGGTTCCGCGTGAAGCTCCTGCTGCTCGCCGGCCTTATCGTGTATCACCTGCGCTGCAGGTTATGGATGAGCCGACTCGCCCGTGGTGAACGACCCGCGTCCACGCGCTGGTTGCGCTGGTTCAATGAAATACCGGTGATCTTTCTGCTCGGTATCATCGGCCTCGCCATTATCAAGCCGGTCTAGTCACGGCTTGTCCGCGTGCTGGGAAGCCCGCGCGACATCCTTGTCGAACATTGCGCGCCAGCGTTGCGGCCACCAGCGTGGTCGTGGCGGAACGCCATCAGGGTGCAGGTGCGGCCCCAGTTCGTGCAATGCCTGGGCGTAAACGCGGCGCTTGAAATAAATTACTTCGTTGACCGGGCGCCAGAAATCGACCCACCGCCAGCGGTCAAATTCCGGTTTGTCGCTGCGATCGAAGCGCAAGCGCTCCTCGGAACTGGCAAGTCGCAACAAGAACCAGCGCTGCTTCTGTCCGATACACAAGGGCTTGCTGCCATGGCGCAGGTATTTTTTCGGCAATCGATAGCGCAGCCAGTCTCTGGTCGCCGCCATCACCATGACGTCCGCAGGTTCGAGGCCAACCTCTTCCTCCAGTTCGCGAAACATGGCCTCTTCGGGACTCTCGGCCTCGTTCATCCCGCCCTGCGGAAATTGCCAGCCTTTGCTTCCGACCCGGCCGGCGAGCAGCAGCTTGCCTGCGTCATTCGCCAGAATGATGCCGACATTGGCGCGGTAACCTTCCTCGTCGATGAAGTCGCTGCTCATGGTCGAATAATTATTTCCTGTCGCAAACTGTGCTGTAAAGCAAGCCGGGCGAATTGCCTTGTACCATCTTACGCCATTGATTAGCCTTTGGATTCAGGTCGTGCAGGATCGTTCTGCCGAAGACCCTCGACTGCAGGTTACCTCGCCGTGCCGCTGAAACGCGCCGCCGGACTCTATCTCGGCTTGTCGCTACTGACGCTGTTTACGTTGTGTGTTGCGCTCTCGTCAGGCAGCGCCGATATCAGCATTGCAGAGGTATTTGCGACCGTGATGGGCAATGGCGATCCTGCCAACGTCAATGTTGTACTGGAACTGAGGCTGCCGCGCGCTTTGACGGCGTTTGCCGTCGGTGGCCTGCTCGCGGTTGCTGGCGTATTGATGCAGGTACTGCTGCGTAATCCGCTCGCCGAACCTTACATACTTGGCACCTCCGGTGGCGCCGCGGTGGCTGCACTCTTGGCGATTGCGGGGGGCGCAGGCGCCTTGCTTGTCGATTCAGCTGCATTCGCCGGCGCGATGGGCGCCAACCTGCTGGTTTTTTCTATTGCGCAAGGCAGCGGCAGCTGGACGCCGGCTCGCCTGTTGCTGACTGGCGTCGTGCTCGCTGCCGGCTTCAGTGCAGCGACGACGCTGTTGCTGGCACTGAGCCCCGACCAGCATTTGCGCGGCATGCTGTTCTGGCTGATGGGTGACTTGAGTTTCGCGCACGAACCGCGGCGGCTGCTGGTGCTGCTGGCGGTGATCACGATTGGCACCACGCTGGCGGCCCGCCACCTGAACGTGCTGTCTCGCGGCGAAGTTGAAGCATCGATACTTGGCGTGCGCGTCGCGACTTTTCGGCTCGTCATTTTTGCCATTACTGCGCTCGCGACCGCGATCTCGGTCACTGCCGTCGGGGTTATCGGCTTTGTCGGACTGGTGGTGCCACACCTGGTGCGTTTGCTGGCAGGTAGCGACCACCGGCTGGTTGTGCCGCTGTCGGCTGTAGCCGGAGGAATCCTGCTGCTCGTTGCCGATACCGTTGCACGCAGCGCGCTGCCACCGCGACAGCTGCCAGTCGGTGCCTTGACTGCCGCAATCGGCGTGCCTGTGTTCCTGTACCTGATGAGTCGCAACACGAGGCGTGAATAAGCGGGTCCTAGGTTCGCGGGAAGACAACGATGTGGTCGGTTTCGAGGCAAATGCCGATGGCTTCACCGATCGGGTGATCGTGATGACTGGGTACCGACGACAGCAACCTGACGCCATTGTCAGTCTGTAACTCGTAGAGAAATTCTGATCCCTTGAATTGCTTGGCGAGTACCTTCGCCTGCATGGGGCTGTCGTCATCGTGCACGACATCGTCCGGACGGAACAACACATCCACCAGTGTGCCAGGAGGCAGCGTGTCTTTCATGCGACCGGAGATTTTGCCAACCTCGGTTTCTACGGAGTTGTCATCCTGTACCTTGCCTTCGAGCCACACCCCTCTTCCGACGAAATCCGCAACGAAACGATCCGCGGGCCGATGGTAAACCTGGTACGCAGTGTCCCATTGCAGGAGTCGGCCACGCCGCAAAACGCCGACGTCGTCGGCCAGTGCAAAAGCGTCATGGTGATCGTGCATTGCGACGAGCGCGGTCGTGCGCAGCTCGCGCAGCAGCTCGCGCACCTCGGCGCCAAGCCGTGCTCGCAGTGACAAATCGAGATTGGAAAACGGCTCGTCCATCAAAAGCAGACGAGGTTTTGGTGCAAGCGCACGCGCCAGCGCTACGCGCTGTTGCTGGCCACCCGAAAGTTCGTGCGGAAACCGCTTGCCGTATTTGCCCAGCCCGACTCGCGCCAGAAAATCAGCCGCCTGCGTGCGCGCCTCGCGCGCGTCCAGCCGGTGCAACGCAAACATGACGTTCTCAAGTGCTGACAGGTGTGGCAGCAGGGCATAGTCCTGAAAGACCATGCCAATCCGGCGGTCCTCAGGCGGCACGTGGCGCTCTGTGGAACTGAGTACCTCATCATCCGCCCGAATCTCGCCTCCAGCCAGGACTTCGAAGCCGCCGATGCAGCGCAGCAGTGTCGTCTTACCGCAGCCGCTCGGCCCCAGTATGCAGCCGATGCGACCGTCGGCCAGCTCGAACGACACGTCTTGCAGCACGGGTAATTCACCGTAGCGGTGACTTGCGTTATTGATCGACAGCATTAGCGCTGACGCCTGCTCAGCAGGGCGACCGGCAGCAAGCCCGCGAGGACGATAGCCAGGGCCGGCAATGCAGCGCGCTGCCATTCACCTTCAGTGGTCAGCTGAAAGACACGCACCGCGAGCGTGTCCCAGCCAAACGGCCGGGTCATCAGCGTTATCGGCAACTCCTTCATAACGTCCACGAACACGAGCAGCAACGCCGTAACAATCGCGGGCTGCAGTATCGGCGCGTGCACACGTTGCAGCAGTCGCAATCCGCCAACGCCCATACCGCGCGCCGCATCTTCAACGTTTGGACTAATGCGCAGAAGCGCGCTGTCGATCGGGCCATGTGCAACCGCAAGGAAGCGGGCAAGATAGGCAAGCAGCACAACGGCAAGTCCGCTTTGCAGTGCAATCACCGTTCCCTCGCCTGGCAACCCGGTACTATTGAGCCAGCGGCTCAATGCTGCAACCGGCACAAAAAAACCGACCGCCAGCACCGTGCCAGGGATCGCATACCCAAGTGTGGCCACTCGCGCAAGCAAACCGGTAATCTTGCCAGCCGAATAGCGGGTAGCGAATGCCAGCAGCAGCGCCGTGGCAGCTATCAACACCGACGCGCCCCCGGCAAGCAGCAGCGTATTGGCTGCCAGCTGCCAGTAACGAACATCGAATTCCAGGGCGAAGTTCGCCACGCTCCAGTAGACGATCATCAGCGCTGGAAGTCCGAAAGCGATCAGGAAGATCGCACTGCAGTATGCACACACCGCCCAACGTCGACGGCGACCCAGCCGCAGTCGCGCGCCGCCGCTGTGCGACATCGCGGTGAACCGGGAACTGCCGCGGGCGCGGCGTTCGAGCAACAACGCAACAAAAACCAGCACAACCAGAACCAGCGATAGCTGCAATGCGGACTGCAACGAGAACAGGCCATACCATGCGCGATAGATTGCCGTTGTAAACGTGGTGTAGTTAAACAGCTGCACGGTGCCGAAGTCTGCCAGACATTCCATGATAGCGAGGCCAACGCCGGCGACGATCCATGGTCGCGCCATCGGCAACGACACGGCGAAAAAACCGGGAACCGGACGCAATCCGCAGCTTTGCGCAACCTCAATGCCACGCATGCCCTGCGACGCGAATGCCTGGCGGGTGATGAGGAAAACATAGGGATACAGGACCAGGCTCAGCGTCAGGATCGATGCACCAGCCGCGCCAATATCCGGAAACGGCAGAGTCGACTCGAACACCTCGCGCCATCCGGTTTGCACAGGCCCTGTAAATTCAAAAATAGCGGCCAGCGCGAATCCGAGCACGTAACCCGGCATCGCCATCGGCAACAGTAACGCGACAGAAAAAAAACGCCTGCCGGGAAACTCACAAACCGCGACGAACCAGGCGAGCGATACGCCCAGCAAAACCGTAAACAGGGATACGCCTGCGACCAATACCAGCGTGTTCGTGAATGCCTGCGGCAGGATGTAGCGCAACAGATGCTGCCAGATCTCGCCGGTGTCACTGAAAAGTGACAGCAGCGCGACGAGCAGCGGTGCCGTCGCGATCAATGCAATAAGGATGATCGCAATACGCAGGCCGCGACCCTGCAACTGGCCGCCCAATCGCGAGTTGGCGCCGGAAACTCGCGCGAACAGTACGCCCGTGTCAGCCATGAACTATGAAAGCGCCGCCAGCATCAACGGTTAACGGTAGCCCGCGCGGTCCATCAGCCTGACTGCGTCTGCCTGGTTTTCGCCGGCACGCGCGACGTTCATCGGGCTCGCATCAAAGACTCCCCATGCCTGCACCAGCGGATCCGCAGCAACGGCTGGATTGGCCGGGTACTCCATGTTCTCGCCACCCAGAATGCGCTGCGCTGCCGGCTGCGACATCCACTCAAGCAACTTCTGCGCACCTTCCGGATTCCTTGCATGACGGGTCACGCCGGCACCGGACACGTTCACGTGAACGCCGCCGGTACTGGCAGCCGGCCAGAACAATGCGACCGGAATCTCCGGATTGTCTTTTTGCAAACGACCGAAGTAGTACGTGTTGACGATGCCGACCTGGCATTGGCCTGCCGCGATCGCTTCAATGAGTTTGGTGTCGTTCGGGAACACGTCGGTCGCAAGATTGGCGACCCAGCCACGCACTATCTCTTCAGTGCGTTGCTCGCCGAACTGCGCGATCAGCATGGCAACAAGCGACTGGTTGTAGACCTTCGCTGACGTTCGCAGGCAAAGCTTGCCGCGCCATTTTTCGTCCGCGAGTGCCGCGTAGTCACTGAGCTCTGTCGGATCGACCGTACGTTTATCGTAGACAAGCGTGCGAGCGCGCACCGACATTGCAAACCACTGGTGCTCCGGGTCGCGCAACTGTGCCGGTATGTTCGCTTCCAGAATCTCCGAACGTATTGGCCGCAGCACACCCTGCTCAGCGGCATACCAGAGATTGCCAGCATCAACCGTCAGCAAAAGGTCGGCCGGCGTCGTCTGCCCTTCTGCCAGCAACTTCTGAATTAACGGTTGTTCGCTATCGGTCGTGTACTGCACCGGCACGCCGGTCTCGGCCGTGTATGCATCGAACAAGGGCTTGATCAGCTGCTCGGCGCGCGCGGAATAGACGACGACCGCGGCCGGCGGTGCGCTCGCTGTGTCTGTCGCTGGCGTATCGTTCGAACAGCCGACGAGGGCCATCAGCGAAAATACGAGCGCGGCAATCCTGAGCAGAACGGCAAACGGAGTTGTCATCGGGCGAGCCTTCACGAAGTTAATGATAATGCGTCTCATTATCACATACGCCCGGGGGCCGGCGCCACCGCGAAATTCTGCAGCGGAGACTTGTCGTCAGCCCAACTCGACGCGATTGCGGCCGGCGGACTTCGCCTGGTACAAGGCCACATCGGCACGCGCCAGCAGAGAATCTCCAATGGTTTTCAGGTCGTCGCCCTGCGCAGGAGCTGCGCAACTGGCTATGCCGATCGAGGCGGTAATGGTTGCTGATTCGCCGGCGTTCAACGACACCGGGCTGGCCGAAATTGCTCGCCGTATGCGCTCGGCCAGCGCTTCGGCCGCTTTCTCGTCGGTTGCCGGTAACAGCACGACAAATTCCTCGCCGCCATAGCGCGCAGCAACATCGCTCGCGCGCACCTGAGACTCCACGCGGTGGGCAATCTCGCGCAACACTTCATCGCCAGCCGCGTGGCCGTAGGTATCGTTAATGCGCTTGAAGTGATCGATGTCGAGCATCAGGCAAACGAGCGTCGAGCGATCGCGACTGGCACGGGCCAGTTCCTCTTTCAGGCGGAACTGCAGGTAGCGCCGGTTATGCCAGCCAGTCAGGAAATCGGTGTGTCCGCTACGCAGTAGCCGCGCCCTGTTCACGACATTCTCCAGCGCAAAAGATGCGATGACACAGAAGTGCGCGAAAATATCGGTCGCGTGCAACGAGGAAAAGCGATCCTCGTCTTTGCTTCCAAAGTTCATGCTGCCAAGCAGCTTGTCTTTGTGCCGGAGTGGCAACATTGCGATCGATTGAATGTCGTCGGCACCGGGCAAGACGAGCGAGTGATCCGCCCGTGTAAACCTGCCCAGCCACGGTTTACGCAGTGCAACGTATTGCGGTGCCAGCCCTGTCAGTGAGTCAACAAAGCTCAGGCCAGGAAATTCTGCGGCACTGTGGCCGCTCGCCAGCAGCAAATGCCGCAGGTCGTGGTCCGGATCACAGATGACTACGCTGACCGCCTCGAGCCGATAGCTTTCTTTCAGGTCAATAAGCATGACGCGCAGCAGCGCGCCGAAATCTGCCGCCTTCAGCAGCTTGAGCTCACGCTCCTGCGACACGCGCAGTTTTTGTGAATTGCGCTCTACTTCGCGGGTCAGTCGCTGCAGCTGGCTGCGCGCCTGGCGGAGCTCTTCCTCCAGCTCCTGTTCCGCTGACCTGCCGGCCGTCACCATCGATCTCTCCCTTTGTGTGCTGCTCGAACCCGCTGCCGCAGCGCGCCGTCAGCGCCGCGTTGCCAGGTATTCCCGTCCGGTACTCATCAATTTCACGAAACCCTGCTGATCGCCGTCGGCCACAAGCTTGCGGATTCTGGTTACCGATTCGCACAGTGCATCAAGCGGACCGAGCCCGAATTCATTCAGGTTCTGAATTTCGAAATAAAGATACGGGTTCTCGTTAGCTACGGCAGATGCGACCAGCAACTGCGAATCAAAGGTCGTTGAGGACAGTTTTGCAAGCCGTGGCGCCGCTTCGCCGCTTTCGGCAAGCGCCGTAAAAAAAGCAATGTTCAACGCGTGGGACAGGCCAAGCACATAGGCCACCAGCCGGTCATGATCTTCCAGATTCATTTCCAGCTGCTCGACCATCGTCGCGGCAAACATTTCGCGCGCCATGAC
>JBATFU010000421.1:0-1812 GCA_049665065.1 Woeseia sp.
AAGTAGGTGCGATCGTCCTTGCCGGGATCGTCCGCATTGTCGAACAGGTTTTCGACGTTGAACGTCATGATCGACACGGTGGATGATCCTGTTGCAGGCGCCTCGTCCTGCAGCGCGCAGGCGCTCAGGAACAGCAACACAATAGGAATCGAAATTACTACTCGTCCTGACCGGTTGGGGTTGTTCACGGCGGCTCCTGTAGTGACCAAATCGGAAAAACCGCGGTGATTGTAACGCCGTTCGCTTGAAAAGCTGACACTGGGCCTGATCAGGCACGAGTCCGTTTTGAATGCGGCGCTTCGCAGGTCACCGCGCGACCCGTGTTTTTGCCCGTTAAACTTGTCGCCTGCACGCCTCCCCTTAGCTCGAACTAACTTTTGTTCTCGTCGTCCGCGCGCTTCATCTTTTCACAGATTTTTTCCGCCCAGTTCCTGCCGGGATCGCCTCCCCAGAGTTGCCAGGCGACGTAGCCGGCGGAGGGGTTGTCGTCATTGCCAAAATCACTGGCCGCCTTATCGACTTCGTGACGCGCAAAATAACTCGACATGCGTTGCACCGTGTCAGGCATCAGCCGCACGCGATTCTGCAGATCCCGTGCGCGCGCGACACCGACCTCGGTCCCGCCGCGCTCGAACTGCTGACGCCAGCGCAGCCCTTGTTCGGCAACCTCCGCAACTTTTTGCGGCGGCGTAAAATCGATATCGGAATACTTTTTCGGGCGACTCATGATGCTGCCCGTACTTCGCTGTGCGATTTCAAGACGATGTCGCCATCGTCCTGCTCAATCGTGTACGCCGGGCAATCTTCATTCGCTTCCCGCCGCACTTCGCTGCCCTTGATCTCTTTGCCGACATCGCTGGTGTACACCTTGCGGACCGTACCGCTTGCCGACCCGTTGCCCCAGGACCATTCAACCTTATCGTTCTCTTTAAACTGATTCATCTACAGCCTCCTGCCGAAACCTTACCCGTTACCCCGCCCAGATTGTGTAACGGGATGTAATCGTTTGTGACCGGGACCAGTGGCGGTGAAGTTCCGCTCCCGTCACCACCGGCGGCCTACTCGCAGGCAGAGACCATGCTGGTCGACTCTATTAACGTTGCGCTGACGGGCTACACCATTCTCGAATTTCAGTCGCAACTCAGTCTGGCTGCGCTGTGTGCCCGGTGCGACGACGGAGCGCTGTCGCAACGTCTGGGGTGGGCCGGCTTGACACCGCCAGAATTATAAGTAACCATAAGGGTACATGTTAGATGACCCCGAAATGGATGCCGTATTCCAGGCGCTGGCACACGAAAGCCGCCGGCGCATGCTCGATACGGTTAAGGAGAACCCCGGTATCGGCGTGGGCGCCCTTGCCAGCGAGTTCGACGTTAGCCGGATCGCGGTCATGAAGCATCTGGGCGTGCTTGAGCAGGCCGGCCTGCTGGTCTCGGAAAAGGATGGGCGCACCCGTCGCCTGTATTTCAATGCGGTGCCCATCCAGATGATCTATGAACGGTGGACGACCGACTACAGCGCTTACTGGAGCGGCAATCTCACGCGAATCAAGTACCTCGCAGAGATGCGCGCGCGGAATGAAGAAAAAGAAAACAACAGGGGAGCAAAGTGATGAATGATAAAAAATTTGCGGACCGCGCGATCTACAAAGTGCTGATCAAGGCGCCGATCGAAACGGTATGGTCAGAGCTCGTCAGCACACAGTCGCCACGGCCGTTCTTCTGGGACTCGAGTTGGGATACGCGGGGCATGGCGGCCGGCAACGCGTACCGAATGATCTCCGCCAATGGCAAGACCGTCGCCGTTATCGGC
>JBATFU010000422.1:0-3275 GCA_049665065.1 Woeseia sp.
CACGGATCGTTCCCGGGACACGCACCGCTGCTTCCGCGGCACGTGGTGAGGTATCGGTGAGCGACCGGCAACGGGCGATGTCATGGGCACAACGCCTCAAGCGGGTATTCGCAATCGACATTGAGACTTGCCGGCAGTGCGGCGGGCACTTGCGCGACGGAACAACTTGCGACGGAACAACTTGGACACCCACAATTACGTTGAGTACGTCAACAACTTGGACACCCACAATTACGTTGAGCAGTCACGGGTGTACCTGCGGCTGAAGTGCGCGTGTAATAGCTCTTGAGGAAAACAGCGAACGCGTGAGTGGCCAACGTGGGAGCGGCGGCGTCGTCGAGATTGTGATTCGCAACCAGGCGAATTTCAGCGCTCGGGTGCCAAGTCTGGGACAGACCTACCCCACCACGCCGTTCAATCTCGCCTGACCCAGGTGGTCGCGGTAGTTCCGCAACGAGACCGCCGAACCGATCGCCCGACAGTACCGTCGGGTTAAATCGCGCATGTCGAGGAGCCAGGTGGCGGTGTCCTTCTGCTGCAGGCGCCGCAGGATAGGTTCCAGCTCAGGGTCGATGCGCCCGCGTTTGCCGCTCCGAAGCGCCCGGCCGGTACGGTCGACCAGCAGCAGGTAGCTCTTGAGCGCAATGGGCAAGGCAAACACGTTTGATTGTTCATCCGCCGTGGGCGCCAGGGCACCGGGAAGGCCATTGATACGCGCTTTTACTGACGTGTGATCCGACGCTTCCGGTGTCTTCGCCATGCCGGCACGGATCGGGTTCAGGTCAACGTAGGCCATGCACTGGATGACCGCCGCCTCGTCCAGCAACGCTTGTGATCTGAAACGCCCCTCCCAGAAGCGACCCTTGCAGCCGTCTTCCTTGTTCGCAAGGCGCGCGAGCGGTTCATTCAGGCACTTCATGAACCAGCTGATGCTGCTTAGCCGTTCGCGCCAGGTTGCCACAAGGTCGGCTTGCCTGTCCGGGCACATGGCTTCGAAGGCGTCAGGGAGCCTGTGCAGGCACTGCCAACGATCCACTACTTCCGAGGCATCCCAAGCGGACAACTGTTCCGCGTTGAGGTGCAAGACGACGTGGTAGTGATTGCTCATCACCGCGTAGGCGCAGAGGTCAATGGCGAAGATTGCGGCCAGTTCGTGCAGTCTCTGTTCGATCCATGCGCGGCGGTGCTCGAAGTTGTAGCCGGTGCGTTCGTCGATGCCGCAGAGGAAGGCGCGACGCACGCAGCGGCTGACGCAGTGGTAGTAAGGTGTGGCAGAGGAATCAATCTGCACGGCGCGGGGAATGGTCATGGGGCAAGAATGCCCCGGAGTCGCGCTTGGCCGCTAGTGGACTATCTTGGATCCAGGGCCGGTTATTGTGGGTGTCCTGACAAGGCTATCGGTCAATGCCTATACAGCCAAAAGCGTTCCGGTATCAGGCGTGCAGTACAGCTAACCGCGGTGCGACCCAAATTTTTAATAACCTCGATCTCATATTTGGTCGTCACCGGTCTGCCGTATTCTGCTGCAATAGCGGAGCTCCATCGATCCATTCTCACCGCTCACCGAAACCCCGTAGATAAGGTAATTTTTGCCGAGTTCAAAGTTCGCCATGCAAGAGCAACCACCAGTTCTACCTACCACCTTAATAGTCGCGCGCTTTTGTATCTCCCCCTTTATTACGCTGAGAACATGAAATGCAGTCGTAACTTGTATAGTTCTTGTTGGCGAATTCAGGAGCTCTTCGGTTTCGGACCAATTGGCAATCGCTTTGCCTACGAAAGCCATGTCGACGATGCCGAGCAAGAATTTATCGGGATCGGACTGGGAATCAATGACTGCATCCAGAAAGCAGGAATCGGAAATCGCAATGTTAGAAAATAGAACTGCAAGAAGCGCCCATAGTTGCCGCGATATGGGATTGCCACCTTTTCTAACCCGGAAAGTACACATCTCGACTCCTCGAAAACCAAAATCAAAAGATTGCCAGTACGTCTACTGAGGAAAGTTCAATTCACCCTGCTCGAGCAACTGAAGAATTTCTGAAGCCTTTTTCTCCGCCATCATGTCAAATATCTTTTCCTGAGTTTGATCTCTGAATCTTAGTTTTTGATCAAGACTCAACTTAAACTTTGAAAGATTGTCGAACTGCCATTGATACGCTCGGATCTCGCTCTCGTAATGCTCGGGTGAACCTGCCCTGTAGGGATTCTGTATCGAGTCTCGGACATGCACAAGTTCGTGGCCTGCTCCTAACGCGATGAAGGCGTCAGTCTCTATATCAAGAACTCTTGGATTGACTAAAATGACTGACGGATCAATTGACTTGTCATCGTTTTGCTTAACTTCGAACATATCAACGATGTCCTCAAGTTGCAGTACGATCGAAAAGTTCACAGGAATATCTTCAAAATGTGTTTTTCGAACCTCATCAAATATTCTATTCAATCGTTCCATGGCCGGATCCTGGAAGTATAAAGCGTAGCCATTCTCCGCACCCCACCCAGGCGTAACGGAGCGCCGCGTGCCAAGCCCACGCATTCGCTCGTAGATATCGAATACGTCACTTGTGAATTTCTTAAGCTTTCCGGACGACGCGGGACCGTGACAGGCTGCAGCCGACGCCCAGCAGCCTTTAGGGGGAGGTGGTGGACGGTTATCGCGCCCCCATTTGTACAGGCTAACTATAAATGTAAGCGCGCAGCTGAAGGTGTCCGCGCACGGTACAACGTCTACGAATCCACTCGGATCGGTACGTGTCAGGGGATTGTTTCTGACGTAGCTGTAACGATTGAACGATTGCGTGTTGCCAGCATTCGGGATAAAGGGGTCGGCCGACATGAAGCGGCCTGTCAAGGCATCGGCGACGCGGCCGTTCATGTGCACAAGGGCGTTCTCTTCGAGGTTTGTGTGAAAGGTAAACCCCCGCGACGATATCGACGCGATCGTCAGTTTGTCGGCAGGGCTTATCGGACCGGACCAATCCGTCGGATCGCGCCGCTCGCCAAATGCCGTAAAGTTCTCCGCGATAACGATTCCGCCAGCGGCATCGGTAATCTCCGCGACACTACCAAGATGATCCGGTATGAAGTACCGGGTCGTGTTGAACGGGTTCTAGTACAGCTCAGAGTTATCACTGTATCCAGTGAGGCTCTCCTATTTGTCGCGATGCGGGCTCTACGACTTGGTAGAAGCGAGCCTGCCACGGCCCGCAATAGCCGGCTGAGCAGTGTGGGAGAATTGTGGGACTGAGTTATGCATCGTTGTGCACAGTACT
>JBATFU010000423.1:0-10115 GCA_049665065.1 Woeseia sp.
TTTCATGATCAACCAGGGCAACTACGAGAAAGCGCTCGAAACGTATTCAAGTCTTGTCGAGAAGTACCCAGCTGATAACGTCGCGCAGAACAATCTTGCGGTAGCCGCGTTCTACGCAATGGACTTCTCGCGCGCACTGGAAGTCGGTCGCGAAGTGGCCAAGCGATATCCGACTCTCAGTGCCTACGGCGCGAACCTCGCACTCTATGCGATGTACGCTGGCCGCTTCGAAGAAGCGCTTACGGTCGCGAAAAGCGTGATCGAAATGGATCCCAGCAGCGCCTACGCGCTGACTGTCCTCGCGCTTTCGTCAGCGGTCGCCGGTGATCTGGCCGCCGCGGAGCAGACCTACCAGCAGATGAAGGGACTCGACCAGTACGCGCGCTCCATCGCGCCCGAAGGGCTCGCGGATCTTGCTGCGCATCAGGGCAACTGGTCCGCCGCCGTCGGCATTCTTGATCGCGCGATCGAAGACGAACTGGCACTGAATGCGACGCAAACGGTCGCGTTAAAACAGGTGATGCGTGCCGAGTTCCTGTTGCAAATGGATGAACGGGAGCAGGCGCGCGCGGCGGTGGCAGCAGCACTTGAAGCATCGCGCGGTGATTTTGCCGTGCAGGTGCCTGCGGCGATTTCGCTTATTACACTCGGCGATCTCGCTGCAGCGGAAAGCATTGCGGCGGAGCTTGGCAAGAGCCTCTCACAGCCGAAGCGCGCGTATGCATTCTCGATTCGCGCGCTGATCCATTCGGCCAATGGCGAGTACGATGCTGCCATCGAGGCCGCGAACGACGCGGTTAGTACGATGGACCTGTGGCTGACACGCTACCTGCGCGCGACCGTCCTGCTCGCAGCCGGCCGTGCGTCCGACGCTACTGACGATCTTGCGAATTGCCAGGAACGCATCGGCGAGGGTATCGCCGTGTTCCTGAATGACCGGCCGTCGCTTCGCTACCTGAAAAAACTTGAGGCCGCGCGGGACGCGGCTGGCATGGCACCACCGCCCGCTGCCCAGCCCTGACCGGCGGCACCGCCCTTTTGCTATTGGCTTGCCAGGCCTCTCTGCAAAGTCGATGGGGTTCTCACACTGTGACGCAGCGCTGGCGCGGTCGCTGCCAAACCGGCTAAGCTTCGCGCCATGACTTACTGCCTCGCCGCCTGCGTTGATGACGGGCTCGTCTTTGTCTCGGATTCGCGCACGAATGCCGGCATCGACCAGCTCGGCACCTTTAGCAAAATGCACCCGTTCACGAACACTGCCGGGCGGTTTTTCGTGCTGCTCAGCGCCGGCAATCTCGCGACAACCCAGGAAGTTGTAGCGCACCTGCGGCGCGATCTTCGCGAAGGCGCGAAGAAGAGCCTCGCCACCGTCAAGCGCATTCGCGACGCGGCAGAATACGTTGGCAACACGAGCCGCAAGGTGCAGAGCAAGTTTCCGGAAGAACAGCGCCAGGAAGGCTTCTCGCCGGATGCGGATTTTATTTTCGGCGGGCAAATAGGCGATGCGCCGCACGCGCTGTTCCACATTTACTCACAGGGTAACTTCGTTTCGCCGACGGAGCTTGCGCCTTTCGTGCAGATCGGCGAGCAAAAATACGGCAAACCAATTCTTGATCGCATCATCCAGATCAATACCACGCTGGAAACCGTTGCGCGTTGTGGCCTGGTGTCGATGGATTCAACGATGCGCAGCAATGCGAGCGTCGGTCCGCCCATCGAACTGATGATGTATCACGCGGGCTCGCCAGGTTCGCACACTCATATCGTCTACAACGAAAACGACCCGTACCTGCGCCAGTTGAGCGAAGCCTGGGCCGACAACCTGCGACTGGCATTCGAGAATTTGCCGGCGATCAGGATGCCTGCGTCGAAAGTGCGCCTGGTTGATCGCTGAAGGTCGCCACGCATTGGTGAATGAACTCGATTTTCTCGGCGATACGCTGCGTAATCACGAACGGGTAAGCATCCGGTAAACCCATACTGCGCAGCACTTCGTTAATCGCAATCACAAGATCGATGAATTCTGTTTGCCACTCGCTGATTTTCAGCCCGGCGCGCAGCCGGCTGGCATCCGCCGATTCGAGAACGGCACAAATATGCAGGTAATGTGCCCAGCACTCCGCCCAGTCTTCGGCCGGGTGCGAGCTTGCGTAGCTTGAAATGTATTGCTCGGCCCAGTTGTCCGGCGGACCGTTGCTGTAATGCTGTTGCAGTGCTGCGTCGTAGTTCGCCGTTTCATCGCCGAACAGTGCGCGCGCGGCGGCAAGCCGCTCCTGCCCAACCACCACGCCAAAATAATAGTGCCCGGACTCGTGCCGAAAGTGACCGAGCAGAGTGCGATAAGGCTCGTTCATTTGCTGGCGCATTTCTTCGCGGTACACGGCGTCTGCTTCCGCGGCGTTGATCGTGATGACCCCGTTCGCATGCCCGATCGTGACATGGTCGTCGCCTACGTCCGGGTTCGTGCGGCGGTCTTCCTTGAAGACGAACTTCAGTCGCGACGGGTCAACCGGCAGATTCAGGCGCAGCAGATCGTAAATCAGGCGACGCTTTGCCTGTTCGAGTTTGCGCCAGCGACTGCGGCCGGAACGCTTGGCAAGCGACGGAATGATCTTGCTGGTTCTGCAGGACAAACAGTTGCCGTTCGCCGAATCCGCGCCCGTCAGCCAGTTGCAGCGACTCGCGCTACTGCGATTGCTGCAGAAAGGCAGGCCGCTGCCGGGCTGTTCCTCTGACTGCATCTCGAGCGTGGCGGAGTTGAAGCCGAGCAGGCGACCGCAGTTTGCGCAGCTCTGGTTATCGAAATAAACGACCTGCCCGCAGTGACAGGAAAGGCGCTTCATGCGGTATTGGCCGGCAGGAACCAGGTTTTCACGACCGCGGTGTGCACGTTGGCGAGCTGCTGCTGCAGGCTGTCCATCAGCTTGCTGACGCGCGCGCCATCAAGCTCGTCCGGCAGCGGTGATGGCAGGGAATTTTCAACACGATCGAGTTCACGCACCAGGTTGGCATTGCGGGGTAGCGCAGCGACGGTGTGCTTGGCCTCCTCCATGCAGGCGCGTACAGCGCGGGGGAACGCCTCATCGTTCAGCAGAAAATCGATCGCCATGAGTCCCTCGACCTCGGGCTGGCAGAACTGCCGGTACATCTGGAAGCCGCTGACCGATTTCAGGACATTGGTCCAGAGCGTCGAACCATAGCGCAGGACCAGTCGTTCGTTCTGCTGCAGGTAAGTGGCGGCGACATCGATGATGCGACTCGTCATGTCCGCGCGCTCAAGTCGCTGCCCGAGTGTCAGGAAATGATAGGCATTGTGATGACTCATCGTGCCGATCAGGATGCCGTTGATCTGCTGGCAGCGACCGATGCAATCGGACAGAAACTCGAAGCGGCTTTCGCCGGGCATTGGCTGCGCCAGCCGCTTGCGCACCGTTTGATAGAGTTCGTTGGCGTTTTCCCAGCTCTCCTGCGGCAGCAGGTCGCGCGAGTTGCGAATATTGTCGCGCGCCATCTTGATGCAGAAATTCAGTGACGTGCCATTGTTCGTATCGGCCAGCAGGAAGTCGTGCGTCGCCTGCTCGTTGTGGTCGTCATCGAACGCGTCTTCAGCACCGAAAATCCTGATGAGTTCGTACCAGCCAACGCCGGCCTCTTCAGGAAGATCGAGCAGCAGCTGTGAATGCTGTTGCACGATGCGCGCGGTATTTTCGGCGCGCTCGAGGTAGCGCCCGGCCCAGTAAACGCGTTCGGCGGCGCGCGACAACATCAGTCTGCGTCCTCAACGATCCAGGTATCTTTGCTGCCGCCACCCTGCGAAGAGTTCACGACGAGCGAACCTTTTACCATCGCGACTCGGGTTAGTCCGCCGGCGGTCACTGAAATTGTGTCGCCCTGCAGAATGAACGGCCGCAGATCGAGATGACGCGGTTCAAGCGTGTCGTCGCACAAAGTGGGTGCGGTCGACAAAGACAGCGTGGGTTGTGCGATGTAGTTGCGTGGGTCCGCTTTCAACAACTCGCGAAACTTGTCGTGCTCGGCACGCGTCGCGTGCGGCCCGACCAGCATGCCGTAGCCGCCGGACTCGTTCGCCGGCTTGACGACCAGGTCGGCAATATTTTTCAGCACGTGATCGAGCTGCTTTGGATCAGAGCAGCGCCACGTCGGTACGTTCGGGATGATCGCGTCTTCATCCATATAATATTTAATAATTTCCGGCACATACGAGTAAATAACCTTGTCATCGGCGACCCCGGATCCCGGTGCATTGGCGAGCGCGACGTTGCCTGCTCGCCAGGCGCGCATCATGCCGGGCACACCGAGCATCGAGTCCGGCCGAAACGCTTCGGGATCGATGAACGTGTCGTCGATGCGCCGATAAACTGTATCGACGCGCTTCAAGCCGTCGATGGTGCGCATGTAGACGCAGTCGTCGCTGTCGACCATCAGGTCGCTGCCCTCGACCAACTCGACACCCATTGTGCGCGCCAGGTAACTGTGTTCGAAGTACGCGGAGTTAAAAACGCCGGGAGTCAGCACGACGATTTCCGGTTTGCCGCGAACTTCGGCAGGCGCGATCGACTGCAGCATGCGACTCAAGGCAGACGGGTATTCACTGACCGGCCGCACGCGGTGATTGCGAAAGATCGACGGAAACACGCGCTTGATGACGTTGCGGTTCTCCAGCATGTACGACACACCGGATGGCACGCGCAGGTTATCTTCGAGCACGTAAATCGTGCCGTCGCCGTCACGCACCAGGTCGGAGCCGCAGATGTGTGCCCAGACGCCATGGCGGGGTTTTGCACCGCGACAGGGTGCGAGGTAGTTCCTGGAACTGTCGATCAGCTCGGCCGGCACGATCTTGTCTTTCAGAATGCGCCGGTCGTTGTAAAGATCGTCTATGAACAGGTTCAGTGCGGCAAGCCGCTGCTTCAGGCCACTTTCAACGCGGTCCCATTCCGAGCCGGGCATTGCCCGCGGAATAATATCGAGCGGCCAGGCGCGATCGATATTGTCGCCCTGTGAATAGATCGTGAAGCTGATGCCCATGTCGACAATCGTGCTGTCGACAGCATCCTGACGCTCCAGTAATTGTTCCGGCCGCATCGCGCTGAAGTAGTCGACGAGCTTCTCAGCGTGCGGGCGCGCGGTGCCGTCGGCTTTGATGAGTTCGTCGTAAAAGCCGTCGGCGCGGTAGGTTTTTGAGCCAAATTGCATGGTGCTCAATGTAACAGCAATGCGATTCGGTAACGAGAGGAATGCCGGAAGCCGGCAGTGCGAACGCGCTGCCCTGCACTGTTTTAGCGCAGGAGGCACGCAGCCACCAATGTTCAGCGAGCGCATGCGGGCGCGCAGTGACCGCGTCTTTTTGGGCGGCCATGTTGCAAAAGCAACTGGCGGGCCGGCGCAATCTATATACTGCAGGCCATGCACATAGATCCTGCCCTGCCCACAATTGTCGGCGCCATTCTCTCCATCCTGCTGATCGGCTTCGCGCTGCGCGCGCTCGGCCAGCCGCAGATTGTTGGCTATATCATCGCCGGCCTGGTCATCGGGCCGCACGGCATCGGCCTGCTTGACGATGTCGACACGATTTCCCGCATCGGCGGTGTCGGCCTGATCGTGCTGCTGTTCTTCGTGGGCATGGAGGCATCGCCGAAGAGTTTGCTGAAGCGCTGGCAGGTGGCCATATTCGGCGTCGTGCTGCAGGTACTCGCAACAGTTGCCGCTGTCTGGGCGATCGGCGGCCTGTTTTCCTGGAGCTGGTCGCAGGTCCTGATCATCGGCTTTGTTATCAGCCTGAGCAGCACCGCGGTCGTGCTGAAACTCCTGAAAGACTGGAACGAACAGGGCACGCAAACCGGCCAGAACGTGCTCGTGCTGCTGCTGGCCCAGGATCTCGTGCTGGTACCGATGATCATCGCGATCAACATGATGGGTGGCGAGCAGCCGGCAGTCGGCGAAATCGTTGCGCAACTGATCGGCGCGATTATTCTGATTGGTATCGCTGCGTGGGTATTCACTCGCGACCACGTGCGCCTGCCGTTTGCGGAAAGCCTGCAGGCCGACCACGAGCTGCAGGTATTTGCGGCACTGATGCTGTGTTTTGGTCTTGCGCTCATTTCCGGTGAGCTCGGCTTGTCCACTGCACTTGGCGCCTTTGTTGCAGGCCTCGTCGTCAGCTCGGCAAGAGAAACCGACTGGGTGCAGGAAAGTCTTGAGCCGTTTCGGATCGTGTTCGTGGCGGTGTTTTTTGTTTCGGTCGGCATGCTGATCGATGTCGATTACGTTCGCGAACACGTGCTCATACTTGCATTGCTTGTGACAGTTGTAGTGCTGGTCAACACGATTCTCAACACGCTAATCCTGCGCCTGCTCGGCTCGTCGTGGCGGCGTGCCGCGTATGCCGGCGCACTGCTGTCACAAATCGGTGAGTTCAGTTTTATTCTCGCAGCACTCGCGCATGCCGAGCAGATGATCCCCGACGACGACTACCGCATGATCGTTGCCGTCATAGCGATCAGCCTGATGTTGAGCCCTGCCTGGATCGGTTTGTGCAAGGCGGTGCTCGGCCATCCCGAAGGCAAGCCTGACCGGCCCCGCGTTGCCTGAATACAATCGCTGCGCCATGCGCGTTGCGACCAACCTTAACGTTTCACTGCCTGACCGGTGCTGGCACCAAGATTTGCGCGCTTCCTGGGCCAATAAACTTTGCAAGTCGCAAGCATTGCGAGCGCGACCTGTTCAATGCCGAACTGGCCGCAGCGCACAGTCCGGCATTGACAGGTCAGAACGAGCCGCGAATTACTGAGCGTCTTCTGCGCTGTACTTTAATTCGCCGCCAACGAAGGTCATCAGCACTTCGGTTGCCGGAATCTTGTCCTCCTGAACCGTCAGAATATCCTGAGAGAGCACGACAAAGTCAGCATACTTGCCGGGCGTCAGGGTGCCTTTGACATCTTCTTCGAACGCTGCGATGGCATTGTTGTGCGTGTAGCTCTGCAGCGCTTCCTCGCGTGTCATTGCCTGTTCCGGATAAAAGCGTTCGCCGGTACGCATCATGCGTGAGACGCTGGAGTAGTAAGACGCGATTGCGTTGATCGGCTCAACAGGTACGTCCGTGCCGTTGCCGATGATGGCGCCCGTATTGATGAGATCGCGCCACGGGTAAGAGGTTGCCTTGGTGCGCTCGTCGCCGAGCCGCGAAGGAATCCACGGTCCGTCCGAAGTACAGTGCACACCCTGCATCGCGGCGATAACGCCCAGCGCGCCAAACCGTGGCACGTCGGCGGGATCAATATGCTGCGCGTGTTCGATGCGCCAGCGCAGGGCTTTGCCGTCGACGTCCATTTCCTTCCAGATGCGTTCGTAGATATCGAGCGTTTCTCGATTCGCACGATCACCGATCGCATGCGTGTTGACCTGGAAGCCGTGTTTCACCGCGACGCGCGCGGTGCCTTCGATGTCTTCCACAGGCTCAAGCACGAGCCCGGCGGTGCTGGGCAAATCGACGTAGGGCTCGAGCAACCACGCGCCGTGGGCGCCCAGCGCGCCATCGATCTGGCGCTTGATCGAACGCACGGTCAGGAAGTCGTTGCCTTCGGAGGTCATGCGATACAGCGGCAACATCTGATCCATTTCGTCATTCGTTTCGCGCCGCACCATCACGTACAGCCGGATCGGCAGCGCGCCTTCCTCTTCCAGTTCCTTGAAGAAGTCGATCGTTTCGAACGAAGCACCGGCGTCGTGGAAGGACGTAACGCCATGGCGCAGTGCCTCGTTGCCTGCCAGCATGACGCGCTCGCGATCAATGCGTTCGGTTTCTTCCGGCGTGAGGCGGCCGTTGTACACATTGATGGCGTCGTTGATCAGGCGTTGTGCGGTTTCACGTAACAATCCCGTTGCGCGGCCGTCACGGCCACGCACGATCGTACCGCCCGGCGGATCTTCGGTGTCGTTTGTAACACCGCCTGCTTCGAGCGCGGCGTCATTGGCAAACGCCGCATGACCGCTTGCGTGACCGAGCAGCACGGGATTGTCTTCCGATACCGCGTTTAATGTCTTGTTGGTCGGCACGCCGTCAACGGCATCCGCCGGCACGCTGTCCCATTTGTCCTGGTGCCAGCCGCGACCGAAGATCCATTCGCCGGGTTTCGCTTTGTCGACAGCGCCCGCGACCATCGTGACGACCTCGTCCCAGTTCTTCACCGTCGACAGATCAAGAATCTGCTTGGCCCGGCCCAGGCTCATGAAGTGGCCGTGGCCTTCGATAAAGCCCGGCATCACAAAGCGGCCCTGCAATTCGATGACGCGAGTCTCCGGACCGACATACTTCGCGATGTCCTCACTCGTGCCGACGGCGGTGATCTGGTAACCATTGACCGCCAGCGCTTCGACCGTGCCAAGCGCCGGATCAACCGTCGCGATCGTGCCATTCAGCAACACAAGGTCAGCGGCTGGCATGCCACCGCTGGCATCGGCTGGCGCGTCGTCCGATTTGCCGCAAGCGGCCAAGTTGAGCGCGAAAACCGCGATGAAGATGATCGTTTTGTGCATGGTCTCCCCCTGAAGATGATTGCTGGCGGCCACTTTCTCACCGCACCTTGTGCATTGCAATTCCCTTAATTTCAAACGCCGCGGCGCAGCGCAAATTCGGTTCATGGTCGCAATCGGGCACTTTTCTCCAGCGTTTTGTGCCGCCCGCGGCGAGCAAACGGCATAGCGGGCGCCAATGGCGACTGGCCGCGGGCAGTTGATATATAATGCGGCGGCCTTAAGCCGTGTGAACCGCGTGGCCTTCCGACACACTGACTCCGGAGCAATAACTTGAAGCGCGACCAGAAGTTTTTTGACATGTATTCGCTCGTGATTGGCGTTCTCGCCTTTATTGCGCTGGCGATCTTCGTACTGGCCATGAAAATGTCCGACCTGACGCAGGGCGTCTATACCGCCGGCACCGAGGAATACCGGGAAGCGGTTTCGTCTCGCCTCAAACCGTTCGGCGAGGTGTACCTGCCCGGCGACACGATCCCGGCTGGCGAGCCGCAGGTTGCCACGGCGCCGCCAGCGCAACCGGTCGCGGCAGCGCTTTCGGGGCCGCAGGTGTACAACGAAGCCTGTAATGTGTGCCACGGTGCCGGCGTTGGCGGCGCACCCATGCTGTCGGATACCGCAAACTGGCAGCCACGCATCGCGCAGGGCACGGACACCTTGTATACGCACGCGATTAACGGTTTCCAGGGCTCCGCCGGCTACATGCCGCCGAAGGGCGGCCGCCTCGATTTATCCGATGACGCCATCAAGGCGGCCATCGATTACATGGTGTCGCAGGTCCCGTAGCCGGACGCCTGCCGCGCGCCATCAAAAAAAGGGCCTTGCGGGCCCTTTTTTTTTGCCCGCAGGCAAACGCTTACGCAGCCGCCCGCCGCTCGCTGACGCCGCGCAGACTCAGCGCTTCAGCCATGTGGGTCTCGTCAACGGTAGCGACGGCCGCGAGATCGGCGATCGTTAGCGCAACGCGCAGCATGCGCTGGTAGCAGCGTGCTGACAGGCCGTGACGATCAGCGGCGCGTTCGAGCAGCTGTTCCGCCGCGCTGCTGACGACTGCGCAGCGTCGCAACCGCGCAGTTTCAAGCATCGCGTTGCAGCGCTGCGCGCGGGCGAGCTGGCGTTCGCGTGCCTGCTGCACTCTCTTTGCTGCAGCACTGCTCGGTTCTCCCGGTGCAGCATTCGCGCGCAGCAGTTTCGCGGCAGGTCGCTGCACTTCGAGCTGGATATCGATGCGATCCAGCAACGGTCCCGAGACACGGTCGCGATACGCCCGCACGCGATCGGCGCTGCAGTTGCAGTTGGCAAGCGGGTCACCGAGGTAACCACAGGGACAGGGATTCATCGCCGCGACGAGCTGAAAGCGTGCCGGGAACTCGGATTGAGCGGCAGCACGCGAGATCGTGATGCGTCCCGTTTCGAGAGGCTCCCGCAGCACCTCCAGCACATGCCGGCTGAACTCCGGCAGCTCATCGAGAAACAACACGCCGTTGTGTGCACGCGAAATTTCGCCAGGGCGCGGTTCGCTGCCACCGCCAACAAGCGCGGCAGCGGTTGCAGTATGGTGC
>JBATFU010000424.1:0-7346 GCA_049665065.1 Woeseia sp.
AGATCAAACCGAGGTTTTTTGTTCAGCAAACGCCAATGCTTCGAATTTGCCTGAAAAAAACCTCGGTTCGACCCCGGTTTCCGTGAAACCTCCCGCAACGACAGCGGTGCGACCCTGGCTACTGTAATAGCGGCAGATCGCGGCCGATTGAGTGAGTTACGAACGAATTGGCGGCGATTCTCCGCAAGGCCCGGTGGTTTTCCGCGCGAATCCGACATTTCACAACATTCAGGCCCAACTAGTTCTATAGTGGGTCGGAATGACTAAAGAATCTCCACAAGTACGACCGTCCTACGAAATCGTGTCCGTACTGCGAACTGAGGCTCCGGCCGGGACCGAAGGCGCCAACTGGTATCGCTATGTCATCTCTTTTGCTGGCAGCGAGAGCATTGAGGGCTGCCGGCAGGGAAATCTCAGTGTTGTGACGGGTGCGGTGGAGGAGATCGTCGCCCAATTGAATGAACGGCACAGGGGCAAACACGGTCGCGTCCACCTGGTGCCGACGCCGAAAAAACCAGCCGCGAGTCAGAAGGAAGCGAGTTCAAAGAAGTAGTCAGGCTCCTGCTGCCCTGACTTCGCTATGCATTCTGGCAAAAACAAGCAATTTGCTGACTAAAGCTGACCGCAGCCAATTCCCCTGGCTCTTTTTGCTAATGGCGGATGGCTGAGTCACTCCTGGCGCCTGCTGCCGAGCAGGATGTGCCTGTCACGCATCGCGCCTAATGCCACCGCACCGTGTTGCAGAAAGCCGTCCGGATCGGGCCAGCCGATCTCCTTGCCGAGCTGTGTAATCAATTCGCGACCGCTGGCACCTGCTTCGTTGTCTTCGATTCTCGCGAGCAGGCCCGCAGTGACGGTGTTCAACTCCATAAAATTCAACTCGTCGTCCGGCTGGCGGTAAACCACGAGGAACGTAGGTTCTGCGCCCGGTTCCGTCGGCTGGAACGTTTCGTTGATGCGATGCACCGGGTATTCGTAGGCCAGCGACCAGGCGAGCACGTTTTTGACCGGCACCCCGTCCAGCAGGTCGCCCTCAGTGTCGATATTCCCGGGGTTCTCTTCGTCACTCACGGATAGCGCGAGCTCTGCCCATTCGTAATGTGCGAGTTCAATCAGGAACGGTGGGTCTGAATCCTGTAACTCGTAGTGGTTCTGCAGGAAGTCGATAAATTCCTGCGGGATCTCGAGAAAGTAAGGCGTCTTTGCCTTGTAGCTGACCATGAATGTGCGCACCAGGCGCCGCCAGCCTTCCTTTGCGTAAAGTTTCTTCAGGACCGGGAAGGTGCTGCCCAACAGCGAATAGAGGTTATTGAAAAACAGGTCGCGATAGATCGCCATGCGCCGGTCTTCGATCGCTTCCGGCGCGGCATTATGCTCCGGGTCACGGATATGCGCCGCAAACGCATACTGTTTCCGGCGGAAGTCGCCGGTTTTAGCCACCACTGACACCGGTTTTTTGCGCCGCCACCGAGCCATCTGCCGCCTGCAGCTTGCGAATCTTTTGAACTTCGCGCAGCAGTTCGTTAATTGGCGGGAAATTGAAGTCGCGTTCCAGCAGCGTTGGCACCGGGCCGAAATGCGCGTAGGCCGCTTCGAGCAAATCCCAGGCAGCGTCGCTCACCGCGTCGCCATGCGTATCGATGCGCAGATCCTCCGCTTCAACGTAATGCCCTGCTATGTGGAAGTAGCGCAGCCGCTCGGCAGGCATCGCGCGCATGAACTCAAGCGCGTCGTATTTATGATTAATGCTGTTGACGATAATGTTGTTGATATCGAGCAGCAGGTCGCAATCGGCTTCTGCGAGCACGGCGAGCGTAAACTCGCGTTCGCTCAGGGAGCTGTCAGTAGCTGCGTAGTACGAGACATTCTCGACAGCCATTCTGCGCCCAAGAATTTCCTGCGCGCGGCGAATGCGTCCCGCGACGTAGGTTACCGCTTCATCAGTAAACGGAATCGGCATCAGGTCGTAGAGCTGGCCTTCGTCGCTGCAGAAACTCAGGTGCTCCGAGTAAAAGCGAATGTCGTGCTCGTCCATGAAATCGCGCACGTCCTCCAGCAATTCTTCATTGAGCGGAGCAGGGGAGCCGATGCTGAGCGACAGTCCATGAATGAGAAACGGATAGCGTTCCGTGAAAAAACGCAGTTTCTTGCCGAGCTTGCCGCCGACGTGAATCCAGTTTTCAGGGGCGACTTCCATGAAGTCCACTTCTTCGGGAGGGTTCGCCATCAGCGCATCCATCAGGCCGCGCCGCAAGCCGAGTCCGGCGCCGGAGACGGGATACTGACTGGCGGCGTCGGACATGCTGTTTCCCCTGGCGAAGTGGCGTAACGGTCAACTGACCTGCGCTCAGTCGCAATTATTACAGAGACCCGGATGCGCGGTGAGGGTTCAGGTGCGCGTGCAGCATGATCAGCTAAGGCGCCGCAGCTTCTCGAGGTATTCCTGCTCATCGGGCGCTGCGCCTTTGCCCTGCGCTTCCCACAAAGTCTCGGCAAGACATTCGATCATGCGGTGCTCAGCGGCGTGCAGGTCAGTCGACTTTGCTGCAATCCGAGCGTGCAGCGCGCGCACGCCCGCCGGCCTGTCTGTTTCAAGTTGATCGCGAAGTGCCAGGTGTAAGCCCATGTGCAGAAAGGGATTTGTTTGGCCGCTCTCGGGCAGGAAATCGGCCTCGACGGCGTCGCGCGCCAGCAGGGTCTGGTACTCCGGGTGGTCATTGATGACTGTCGCGATCTGCGCTTCGAGTGGCGAGAGCGGCATGCCATCCTGCGCTTTTTGCCAGGCATCGAGGTACATCTGGCGCAACTCATGCCGATCGTTACCGAAGATCATGGGCTATTGTCCAGTACGGTCTTGCCGCGGTATTCGCACAGGTCGTTGATCATGCAGTCGGGGCACCTGGGTTTGCGCGCAATGCAGGTATAGCGGCCGTGCAGGATCAGCCAGTGGTGCGCATCCTGGCGAAACTCCTCAGGGGTCAAACGGGTCAGCCGCTTTTCAACTTCGAGCGGCGTCTTGCCTTTTGCAAGGCCGGTGCGATTTGCGACACGAAAAATGTGCGTATCGACCGCAATGGTTGGTTCGCCAAACGCGGTGTTCAGAATCACGTTGGCGGTCTTGCGACCGACGCCTGGCAGCGCTTCGAGCTCGGCGCGCGTGCGCGGCACTTCGCCGCCGTGTTCTTCAAGCAGGATGCGGCAGGTCTTGACGATGTTCTCTGCCTTGCTGTTGTAGAGGCCAATCGTTCTGATGTATTTCTTCAGGCCGGCAACACCGAGCTGCAGGATGGACTGCGGTGTCGCTGCAACCGGATACAGTTTGGCTGTCGCCTTGTTGACGCTGATATCCGTTGCCTGCGCGGAGAGGATGACGCTGATCAGCAGCTCGAACGGGTTGCGATAATTCAGTTCGGTTGCGGGTTGCGGATTCTGCTCGCGCAGGCGCGCGTAAATTTTTGTGCGGATTTCTTTATTCAAGGATTCGTTGTCAGATATTGCGGTACTGGCGCGCCGCCAGGGAGCGGCGCGGCGCATTGCGACGCCGTTCATCGATGACATTCTTCGCCGCGACCGCGAGTCCCAGGCTGATGAATGCGCCGGGCGGCAGGATGGCGAGCAGGAAGCCGCCATCGGTCAGCACGAGGCCACTCATCGGCGGGCCCCCAAACAGCATGTCGAGCCGCGCGAAAATGGTGCCGCTGCCGATGAGTTCCCGAAAGATGCCCAGCGCGCAAAGCAGCAGGGCAAAGCCTGCGCCCATGAAAACGCCGTCGATCAAGCTCGCACCCACCGGGTTGCGTGACGCATAGACCTCGGCGCGCGCGACAATGGCGCAGTTCGTGACGATCAACGGGATAAAGATGCCCAGCGAGCGATCCAGCGCCGGCAGGTACGCCTTGAATAGCAGTTCGATACAGGTCACGAGGCTCGCGATGATCAGCACGTACATCGGGATGCGGATCTCGGCGCGAATAAAGCGCCGCGTTGCCGACACGAGCAGGTTCGATATGGCCAACACGAGAAGTGTTGCCAGACCGAGGCCGAGACCGTTCACGAAGCTCGTGGTGACCGCAAGCAACGGGCACAGGCCGAGCAGCTGCACGAGGCCGGGGTTTTCTGCCCACAGGCCCTGTCGCAGTCGCTGCGTGATGGTCTTACTCATTCGCTGGCTTCCTCGGCGGGTTGCTCGCTGGCAAAGACCGCGTCGCGGTTGGCGTTGAAGTATACCAAGGTCTCGCGAATCGCCTTTATCACCGCGCGCGGTGTGATTGATGCACCGGTGAGCTGGTCGAAGGTGCCACCGTCGCGCCTGATGGCCCAGTCATCGAGTGCGGGGTTGCCCAGCGATTTGCCGGGGAATTGTTCAACCCAGTCCGATTTCGACGATTCGATTTTGTCGCCCAGACCCGGCGTTTCGCGGTGTTCAATGATGCGCACGGCGCTGATTTCGCCACTGGCTTCGATGCCGATCAAAAGCCGTATCGGGCCGGAATAGCCGTCGCGCGCAGTGACGACAAACAACGCGGCAACAGGCTGCGCGTCACGATAGACGCGGTAGACCGTCGCCGGACCACTGCCCGGGAGATCATGCGGTGGCTCGATCGTGATTGCAGACTTGGACAGGTCGCTATCGAAGTACAGACCGCCAAGCGCCGGCGCGAGGCTTTGCTCGAGAAAGTCTTTTTCGTTCTGCACGATGCGCGCTGCGGTCTGGTGATGGGTCCAGGACACGAGTGCGGTGCAGATCGCAGCCAGCACGCCGAGAATGAGCGCGCTGGTGAAAATTGAACCTTGGCGGCCCTTGCCTGACGCCGTCATTTGCCGTCACCCCGCACGCCTTTGGCATGACCTACGATGCGCGGCTTCGTGAAGTAGTCGATCGCGGGTACGGCCATGTTCATCAGGATTACAGCAAATGCGACACCGTCGGCATAGCTGCCCCAGCGCCGAATTGCGTAGATCAGGAAGCCGATGCCGAAGCCGTAGACGAGTCTGCCACGCACACTCGTCGCGGCAGACACCGGGTCGGTTGCGATGAAAAATGCACAGAGAATTGCGCCGCCACTAAACAGGTGAAAGCCCGGGCTGGCGTGGATCGCCGGCTCGAGAAAGTAAAACAGGCCGGACGGCAGCAGTAGCCCTGTCAGGACGGCAACCGGAATATGCCAGCGGATGACTTTCTTCAGCAGCAACCACGCGCCGCCGATGGCCGTAAAGTTACCAATCCACTCCCAGCCGCGGCCGCCAAAATCACCCATCATCGGGTACGCGCGAATTTCTTCAAACGTACTCATGTTGTTCAGCCCGGCTTTGACCATATCAAGCGGCGTAGCGCGGCTAATGCCGTCAAACGTCAGGTAGTCGGGCAGGCTGCCCGTGAACGTGTAGCGCGCCGTCTCGAACAAGGTCATGAAGTGATAATCGATATCGCCCATGCGCGGCGCGGTCCAGATATTCAGGTACATCGGAAATGCGGCCATCACTGCGACATAGCCTGCCATCGCCGGGTTAAAAATATTGAAGCCGAGGCCGCCGTACAGGTGTTTCGCAACGACCACGCCAAACAGGGCGGCTGTTGCAGTGACCCACCATGGCGTAAGTGACGGCAACGCGAACGCCAGTAAAACCGCAGTAACGAGCGCACTGTAGTCGCGCAGCGCCGGCTCCACCGGGCGGCCGCGCGCGCGCAGCATCAATGCCTCGCCCGCAAGGCAGAAAATTGCGGCGATGACGATGTTGAACAGAATGCCAACGCCGAAATACCAGACGTAGGCGAGCGTCGCCGGAATGAGCGCGAGCAACACCTGCTGCATAATCGATGCAACGTCGGTTGGTGGTGTAACGAAAGGCGCTTCGCGACGGACGAATTTCATCGGCTTATTTTTCCTCGTCCGCAGGTTGTTTGTTCTGCTTCGCGCGCTGCACGATGTCGGCGATTGCATTCGGTCCGGCCTTTAGTGCCGCCTGTTTTTGTGCTGACAGTTCACTTTCGCGTTCGAGTCGTTCCTTGCGAATACGCTCGTTGCGGGATTCGAAGCGAAGGCGTGCGCGCTCTGCGCGTGCTTTCTCGTCGGCAAGTTCACGCATGCGTGCTTTCGCCTTGCGAAAATCCGCGGTTAACGGAATGTGGCTCGGACAAACGAGATCGCAGCATCCGCATTCGATGCAATCGGTCAGGCCGAAGCTGCGCAGTTTTGCCTCGTTGTCCGAGCAGGCGTGCCAGAAGAGCTGCTGCGGCAGCAATTGCACCGGACATACCTCGGCGCATTCGCCGCAGCGGATGCAGGGCATCTCGTTGCCAATCGACGGCGCTTCCGACATCACGAGCACACAGTTGGTGGCCTTCACGAGCGGCACTTCGTCGGTGCTGACGGATTTGCCGCACATCGGCCCGCCAATCACCATGATTGCCGCCCGCTCTGTGTAGCCGCCGGCAACCGCAACCACCTGGTCAAGCGTCGTGCCGATGCGCGCCTTGACGTTGCAGGGCTCTGCGATGCCATCGCCCGTGACGGTGGTGATCCGCGAAATCAGCGGTTCACCATGATTTATCCAGCGGTGTACGGCCGCGGCAGTGCCGACATTCTGTACGATGCAGCCCACGTCGCTCGGCAGCCCGCCGCTGGGAACCTCGCGGTTGGCAACAAGTTGCACGAGCTGATCTTCGCCACCTGACGGGTAGATGGTCGGCACCTGTTTCAGCACGAGGCGCGCATCGTCGAGCTCATTGAGCGCATTTACCATGCTTTCCAGCGCTTCCGGCTTGTCACTTTCGACGACGACGAGGCAGCTGGAAATGCCCAGCGCATGTAACAGCACCTGCCCGCCTCGCAGCACATCGAGCGCATTCTCGCGCATCAGCATGTCATCGCAGCTGATGTAGGGTTCGCACTCAACGCCGTTAAGAATCAGGTGTTCGAGCGGGCCGCTTACCGCCTGCATCAGTTTCTGCGCTGTCGGAAACACGGCGCCGCCGAGACCCACGATTCCGCCGCGCAGGATGAGCTGCTGCAGATCCTCGCACGACAAGGCGGTGTAATCGCCGATTGGCTCGGCGGCTTCGACTGCGCGGTCTTCTCCATCGCACTCGATGATAATGCAGGGACCTTTGTCGCCACGTCGCCGCGAAACCGGCCATGGTTCGATTGCAATGATCTTGCCGGATGAAGGCGCATGCACCGGCGCGCTGATTACACCTTCAGACATCGCGAGCAGCTGACCTTTGAGTACCTTGTCACCTATGCTGACGACCGGTTGCGCCGGATCGCCAACGTGCTGCGCAAGCGGCAGCACGAGCTGTTTCGGCAGCGGTACCTCAATAATGGCACGCGAGGTAGATGCTGCTT
>JBATFU010000425.1:0-9393 GCA_049665065.1 Woeseia sp.
GGATGTACGTGGCTAACGCGACCAGCGTGCACATCAGGCCACTGGCGGTGACTAAGTGTTGTGGCATTCGGATCATTTCGGCTGCCTGGCAGAAAACCGCCCGGCCTCAGGGCCAGGTTTCAACCGAGCTGCGGGTACCGGTGCCGATGTAATATTCCAGGGGTCGGTCATAAGGCAGTTCGAGAGTCCATTCGTTGCCTGGGTAGAGTCGCTTCGCGCCCAGCACGGCACAGTCTTCGATGTCCGTATCGTCGCTGGGGCATTGGCGACCTTCGCGCAGCAATACGTTGGTATTGCCATCATTGCGAAAAAACATTTGCTGGCCGCGACGCTCGCCATTGAGCTGCGGCTTAGGCGCCGAAGGCTGTGCCAGAACCAGCACCTCGTACCCGACCAGAATTTTGAGGCCACTCGCTTGCGCTTCGAGTTCGCCGACCACGGGCGTTACCGCCACGCGGTAAACGCGTTCGCTGTCGTTGCCCGGTTTGAGATCGACGAAACGCAAAAGCTTGCGCCCGTGCGGCGGTACCACGAGCTTGTTCGGAGTAACCAGCAGACCGGCTTCGCGAGGGTCCGCGATGTAATCGCGTTTTTCATGCTCGGTGCCGGGGTTAAGGACGCGATGAGGGCGCACCTGGACGTACATGGTGTCATCGCCGGTATTCTCGATTTCGATGTCCTGCCGGGTCGGCTTGCCGGGTTCGAAATGCAGGATGACGTTGCTCAGGACCATGCTGGCCTGCGCCATTGAACACAGCAATAACGCCAGTAGCCCCATGAGGCTAAAAATCACTTTATTATTCACGACTTAGACACCGTCAAAATCCCTACGCATTACTTAATCCGGGGAGTTTAGCGGCGGTCGATTGGACATAGTGTGACCAATTTCAAGGTTGGGAGGATCGCTTGCGAGGCCGGGAAAGGCGTAATTTCTCGCTTGAAGTTGCTGTCTGCCACGCCTGTGTAGAAGGGCCCATAAGTGCACCTCAGTTACCATAATCTGACGATTATGGTCGATACTGAACACAACGCGTTGATACCGATGGCGACAAGAAAGACGGGCTGTCGGAGCAAGCGGGCAGGCGTTTGCCGGGAAGTTTGTCAGTGCAAACGAGCGAGGCGGAACGGTGAATCAGAAAGCGCGCGAAGCAGCCCGGTACAGTTTGCAAACGTTCCGATCAAAACCTTGGGAAACGCTGCTCATTTCCCGTCAAACAAAAAAAGGCCGGACCCGATTCAATTCCGAAGAACCGGGTCCGACCTTATTATCGTTTCAGCCTACTTGAACGTGATCGCACGCATATGGTACTCGCCAACGATCTCGCGAATGTCCGGATAGGTCATGACAATTTCATCGGACCGCTTCTTGTTTTCCTCGGTCCATCTCTTCATGAACTCGTTATATCTCTTTTCGCTGGGCTGCAGCGCCGCCGCATTTTTGTAGTCGACTCCAAGCACAACGTTGAAATCACCACTGTTCTCGAGCTGACTGACATGAATCCAGTATCCCTCAATATGGCCCAGTTCTTTCGCAATATCATTGGACTTGGCCCAGGTTTCTCTGATGCCTTCCAGGTATTTGTCGATCATGTTGGCGTCCACTTTGATCGTCGTCACGCTGGTTATGCCCTCACTGATGTCGTAATCCTTGTAAGGCTCGAGATCGGCCATGGCGACGCCAGCGATACTGGCGAGAAAGATGCCCAAAAGCATTTGACGTAGTTTCATTCTTATCCCCTTGATGTGTTTGCGTTGTTTTCAGCACACGGCAAGTGCTGCGATCGCTCGCACTTGCCGGACACCACGTTACGCCGGAATGAACGATAAAGCGACCGGCAGTTTCGGCAGCAGGGGTCACTGTTTTAGACTTTTGACATCCAATCAATGCGTTTCACGCCGCTTGCATCCCTGCTTCGTCCGTTTCACAGCGCTGCGCCAATCCACGTAACGACGAAATGTGCGATGCCGCAGCGCACAAAGCAGCGAGAAGAAACCGACGCTGACCGCAAGCTCGCCTGGACTTGGTCCAAACGCAGCGTCGGCTGGCACAGGCAAACTAGCTGCGCAAGATCATTGCACCGGACCCGCAACTACTTTTCTGTTCTGCCGCAAGGCCTGTTATTCTGCACGGGCAACTTTCTGCAAGCAGGGGATTCGATTGTGACCAAAGAACTTAGCGAGATTGAAAAGAACCTGGCCCAAACCAAGAAGCAATTCCTGACGATGGCGCAGCGGGCTACCAAAGAACTGGATCGACGCCGCAAGGCATTGAGTAAAGACATTGCTCGTGCGAATAAACGCGCCCAGCGAGCGCGCGCCGATCTGCAGAAAAAAGCCGAGCGGCTCGCGAACACGACAGCAACGAAGGCGAAGCGCGAGTTGAAAAAGCAGATGCAAAGCCTGGAAAAAACGCTGGACGGTGCAAAAGCCGACGCAGCGCAGTTGCGCAAAGATTTGGCGCCGGTGAGGGACGATCTGGCAAGTGCCCGCGATCACCTGTCGCATGCACTGCACATCGATCGCGCATTGAAGAAAATTCGCAAGAAGCTTAAGGGCAAGCCGGCGGCGAAGAAAAAGGCCAAGAAAAAAGTAGCGAAGAAGAAAAAAACCGCGAAAAAGAAAGCGGCCAAGAAAAAGGTAATCAGCAAGAAAGCAGCGAAGAAGAAAGCGCCTGCCAGGAAAAAGGCCGTACGCAGAAAAGCGTCGACGCCCAAAACGGTTGCGGGTTAGAAGTCCTCAGCTCGAATAGCCTGACCGGGGCTGAGCGAAACAGGGATCGAATGCAGCTTCTGTTTTAGAGGCCTGGATTCGATCCCTTTCTATCAGGAAACAATCTTCTGCACGAAGATTATTAAAATGGCGGCGGGACACACGTAACGCACGTAGGTCGGCCAGATCTTCCAGAACCAGCCGTGTTCCGCATCTGCGCTTCCTTTTTTCAGTTCTGTCAGGACGCTGTTGCGTTGCCATACCCAGCCTGCAAATACGCACAGCATCAGGCCGAGCATTGGCTGGCTGTACTTTGTGGCAATCGTCACTACCAGGCCAAACAGCGCGCCGAAATTGAACACGAGAATGACGCTGATCGCAGTAATGATGCCGCCGATCAGGAATGTTGCGCGGGTGCGACCCATATCGTGATTTTCCACCGCGTAAGCGACAGGCACCTCGAGCATTGAGATTGATGACGTAAGCGCAGCGATCGACATCAGGATAAAGAACGCGAACGCTACCGCGAGCCCGGCACCGCCCATGGATTCAAACAGCGATGGCAGTACGGTAAAGATCAACGTGTCCTCGGCAATCAGCTTGCCGGCCGCATCGTAGATTTCGACGCCGTTGTGCTGCGCCACGTACATGGCCGGCAGAATAAGCATGCCCGCCATGACAGCAATGCCGATATCGATAAGCGTTACCGAGCGACCCAGTGATACCAGGTTTTCGCGGTCGCTGACGTACGAGCCGTAGATCAGCATCGTGCCGACACCGAGTGACATGGAGAAGAATGCCTGGCCCATCGCGCTGACGATCAGGTTCGGGTTCATCGCGCGCGCGAAATCAGGCACCAGGTAGGCCCTGACGCCGTCCGCCGCACCGTCGAGAGTCAGCACGTAGACAACCAGCAGAATGAGTATCACGAACAAGGCCGGCATCAGGCGTTCCGACCATTTTTCGATGCCGTCCTTAACGCCCCCGCAAATAATCGCGACGGTCAGAATCATAAAGACGGCGGTGAACAGCAGGTTTCTTTCCAGCCCAAAGCTTGTCAGCCACGTGGAGACCTCGTTCATACCGGCCATCTCGGTGACCGGCGCCAGCGAAAACGCAAACATCCAGCCGGCGACGATCGCATAGAAGCTCAGGATCAGGCTCGCTGTGATCATGCCGGCGAACCCGGTGGCCGCGCCGATAGTGCGTGACGCATCGCTGTTCGAAATCGAACGCAGGGCGGTGACGGCGTTCGCCTTGGCATGCCGGCCGATAATGAGCTCCGCCATCAGCGCGGGATACGCGAGGCAGAACGCCATGACAAGGTAGACCATGAGGAAGGCAGCGCCGCCGTTGCTGGCGGCCTGCGTCGGAAAACCCCAGATATTGCCGAGCCCCACCGCGGAGCCGGCGGCCGCCAGGATGAAACCGAGTCTCGAACTGAATTCGCCGCGCGGTGCACTCATGTCATTTCTTGCCTTTTCAGGTGGGTTGGGTTCCGACTATCTTCTTATACGAAAGCAGGGTGGCTTTCGATCTTCCTGGGTAGCGAGTCAAATTCTATCACCGGGGTGTCTGGAAAGCGTGGCAGGACGCGGCGACGCGGTTACGTCTTTCGCACCTGGCTGCAAACGGGCTCCGTGCTGGCGGCTGGGCAATTTTTCGAGAATTCATTTGCAAAGTTTTGCGATAGGTAGAAATTTTTTCCCATTGATGACAACCATCGTCGCGTTATTGAGACGCTCATCACGGTTCCCGCACAGCGCCAGTGAAAGTATTTGCAATCGGAGATGAATAGAGCGTTTTGCGTGCGAGATCGTTATTACCAACGACCAACAGCATAGCCCGGCAAGGTTCGCAGACCGCCCCATCACTCTGGCGGCGCTGGCTGCTGTTGCACTGGGTTATTGTCTTGCCGGCCGTATTTCACTCTTGCTCGCCGTGCCGCCTGGCTATGCCAGCGCCATCTGGCCGTCGGCCGGTATTGCGCTCGCGGCCGTTCTTGTTTACGGCCCGCGCATCTGGCCGGCTGTTTTCGCCGGATCGCTCGCCGCGAATCTCTGGATATCTGTTGACGGCGTAGTTGCCGGCAATCTCGCGGTGATCAGTGCAGCGGCATTGATCGCCTGCGGCGCCAGCCTCCAGGCTCTATTCTCCGCCTGGCTGATTCGCCGGTTTCGGGTCTGGCCGCATGTTCTCCACGATGGCAAGACCATTACCCAGTTCCTCCTGCTGGGCGGCCCCGCGGGCAGCGTGGTAAATGCATGCTTCGGTGTCACAACGCTGTTTGCCCTGGGCCTCATAGAGTTCGGTGAGTTCGGCTTCAACTGGTTGAACTGGTGGGTAGGCGACACCATCGGTGTCATCGTGGTCACGCCCATCGTGCTCATCTGGAGTGGCGCGATGGGCGAATTCTGGCGGCGCCGCGCTGCCGCCGTGAGCGTGCCGAGTTTTATTGCGCTGCTCGTAGTTATCAGCCTTTTCCTCATCGCGTCCAACCGCGAGCAGGCGAGAATCGAAACCGACTTCCGGGATACGGCACACAACGTTGACGTCGCGATAACCACAAAGCTGAATGCAATTATTGCGGCACTGGGAAGCGTGCAGAGCCTGTTCGCAAGTTCGCAGGAAGTGGATGCAGAAGAATTCCGCATATTTACTCGCCGCGCGCTGAGAGAAAATCCGGAGTTGCTCGCGGTGTCGTGGAACGCACAGGTTCCGCACGCACAGAGGGCCACGTATGAAGCGGCCGATAAAGGCGCGCGGCGGCTTCGGTTCAAGGAACGCAATGCGCGGGGCGAACTGATTGATGCCGGGCAACGCGCGAGCTACACGATTGTCGAATTCATTGAGCCGCTTGACGACAATCGCAGCGCGCTGGGTTTTGACGTGGGCTTCGATGCGACCCGTCTTGAGGCAATCGAAAAAGCACGCGATAGCGGGCAGGCCGCAGCCACGGCCCGCGTGCACCTCGTGCAGGCGGAGCAAGCCGAACCCGGACTTTTGATATTTGCCCCGATCTATCGATCAGGATCATCGCCGCCAAGCGTATTTGAACGGCGTGAACAAATCGCCGGCTATGCGGTTGCCGTCGTGCTTATTCACCAGTTGCTCGATACTGCGATCTCAGGGCTGCGTCTCGACCACGTGGCGCTGCAGCTGATCGATGAAACCGATGCCGAGAACGCCATGGTGCTTGCGACCTGGGCCCTCGATGACAATGCTCAGCAATTGCTCACGTCCGACCATGCGTTGGTTTTCGCCGGACGCAGCTGGCGCTTGAACGTTAGTGCTGGCGCCGAGTACGTCGCAATACACCGGGCGCCAGGGCTTTTGCTGGTTCTCGCCGTGGGGCTGTTGTTGTGCGGCATGCTGGGAGCATTCAATCTGACACTTGCCAGCAACGAAAAGCGTGAGGCGATTCGTGCCGCCCAGGATGCGCTGACGGGACTGGCAAATCGCAACGAGTTCGAACGTCGTCTGAGCAACGCGCTTGCCTCCTGCAAAAACTCAGCTGCGCAACACGCATTCGCCTTTTGTGATCTGGATAAATTCAAGCTGGTTAACGACACGGCCGGGCACCAGGCGGGCGACGAGTTATTGAAGTCCGTTGCGGGCCTGCTGCGGGCCCGTCTGCGGCATCGCGACACCGTTGCCAGGCTGGGCGGTGATGAGTTTGGCTTGCTGCTGGAACACTGTCCGATCGACAAGGCCCAGCAGATTGCTGAAAAAGTATGCGCGGATATTCGCAGTCTGCAGTTTGTCTGGGCTGGCCAGACCTTTCAGATCGGCGTCAGTATTGGTGTGATCGCGTTGAATGCCAGGACTGACGACATCACGGACGTGATGACCCGCGCGGATGTGGCCTGCTACGCGGCAAAAGACCACGGTCGAAATCAGGTCTACGTGGACAGGCTCGATAGCGCGCAGGTGCGGCGCCGCAAATCCGAGTTGCAACGCGTCGCCGATCTGCGCACCACGCTCAGCAATGATGATCTGCTCTTGTACAAGCAGCCTATCTGGGCGATGGATGGCTTGCACCTGGAGCCTTCGGCGGTCGAAGTGCTGCTGCGGCTGGAAGGTCCGGACGGCGAAATCCTGACGCCGGCCGCCATGATTTCCGTGGCAGAGCGTTACGGCATCATGGCCGAAGTGGACCGCTGGGTTATTCGCCAGGCATTGCGCCACAGCAAACAATTGTGCGCAATGGGGACGACGATCAATATCAATCTCTCTGCCAATTCGCTGGACAACGAAACGCTGGTCGACTTCGTCAGCGACGAGGTAGAGCAATGCGGCGTCAAACCTGGCAACGTGTGCTTCGAGATTACCGAGACGGCAGCCATCTCGAATCTCGATTCGGCGATGCGCTTCATGGAGCACATGAAGCAGGTGGGTTGCCGATTTGCCCTGGATGACTTTGGCGCCGGGATATCGTCGTTTCGCTACCTGAAAACGCTGCCGGTCGATTACCTGAAGATCGATGGCAGCCTCATTCAAGGCGTGGTGACGGATGTGACAGCGCGGGCCATGGTCAAGGCGATACAGCAGATCGCCGATGCCATGGGCATCACGACGGTGGCCGAATGGGTGTCCGATAAATCGATTCTCGCGCCATTGCAGGATATCGGCGTTCAGTTCGTGCAGGGTTTTGCTCTCGGCCAGCCCGTGCCGATTGATGAAGTCTCGAGCTATGTCCAGCTGAGCGAGGATGCGGGCGTCGTGCCGCTGCGGCGTGCGGAGAATTAGGCGGTCAGGCGTTGGGATCGAGGGAGGGGTAACCTAAGGTCCTTGCCATTTGTAACAAATGGGTAGCGGATGCTCCCGCGCCATCGCGTAACCTGCGCCGTTCAACAAGCCTCTACTCCTTATAACCGGGTACCAAACGCCTGCACAGCGAACACCTGTCTGGGTAAAACACCCTAGTGCCGCTAGGGTGTTCACCCGATGTTCTTCATCTCACCAATTCAGCAGACTCGCCGCACTCAAATCCCCCTGAGGGGGGACGAGGATCCGCTTTTTTGGATTCACACTAGATTCTGGAGATTACGAACATGCGTACACGAGGAATTAAGAGGCTTGGATCGTTCCACGCGAAGTGGCGGTCAGCCCTTGTCGCCACAGCGGCGACCTTTTTCATGCCATTCGCCAACGCCAGTATGTTTGGCGACTTTGATGCGCGCGATGGCTCAGTTGAACCTAACGCCACGCAGCTGGGCATGGTTTCGGCTTTGGGCGCAAACGCCCGCTGGACCAAGTTCGGCACGCCGTCATCGCTGATCAAGTACGGCGATAACCTGGCGACCGGCCTGCAGGGCCCTGACGCGGCAACCGTTGCGCGCAACTGGTTAAATGCAAACAAGGCACTGTTTCGGCTTTCCTCGATCGACGGCCTGCAGGTCAAGAGCGCCGAGGCCTTCCCGCACAGCCAGGTTTACGCAGTCAGTTTCGAACAGCAAATCGATGGCCTGCGGGCTGTTGAAGGCGGCTCGCTGACCGTCGGACTCGTGGGCAACGCGGCCGATGGCTGGAACATTGGCTACGCATCGTCTTCGACGACCGGCGATGCCAACGTTAGCGGAAGCATTGCGCTTACTGCCGCTGACGCCTTTGTAAAAGCCGCCCAGAACATCGGTGCTGCAGTACAAATCAGCGACATCGTAACGACGAAAATCGACGGCGAATGGTCAACATTCAATGTCAGTGGATTTTCAGAATTGCAGCGCGCAAGGTTGCGTGCCATGCCGACGCCAAACAACGGCGTTCGCCCGGTTTACGAAACGGTCTATCTCAAGGACGTAAACTCCGCGCCGCAGGCCTACGTACATTACGTTGATGCCGAAAATGGCACCGTGTGGATGCGTAAGGACATCGTCGAACAAGCTCATCCCGGACCTGCGAACGCATTTACCGGCTCATTGGGAACCGCGGACGGTGCTTGTGATTTAAGCCCTTCGTATCCAGTCACTTCACCCGGGGTTGGCACAGTCGCTTACACCGCGTCAGCTACGCTGATCGCCAACGACGTCACCATTGGCTTGTATCGTGACGGTGCACTCGTCTCCAGCCAGGACACCGGCACCAGCCCGGAAGCGAACGCTTATACACCGGCCGATGACGGCGTGGGTGTCTACCAGGTTGAGATTTGTGATTATGTCGACGGTGCCGGCTGGCTTGTTAACCAGAGCTACTTCGGAGAAATCAGTTTCTTCGATGTTGGTTCTGGTGACGCGCCCGTTTCAGCATATCCGCCGAAATGGAACGTTTTCCCGGCCAATCCGGAATACGCCAGCTACAACGACGGCGGCACGGACATCCGCGAGCTCTGGTGCTGGGAATCGGTAGCCGGCTGCGATTACGAAGTAGGCAATATTTTTGCGCGAGTACCGTGGGATTTTGATGCCAAGACAAATACCCCGACGTTTACAACACGTGGCAATAACGCTTTTGCGTCCTTATCTGCAAGTCCGCTGACGCCTTCGGTTCCTTACCAGCCGACGGCAACGGACCGTGACTACAGCTTTGATTTTGAAGATTCCTGGGCGAACAATGTTTGTAACCCTACTTCGTTCGTAGCAGATCCCGTCGGCGGTACTGGCGGACCGGACACGGATGAAGCCATTACAAACCTGTTCGCGATGCATAACCGCATGCATGACTTCTCCTATGCGTTGGGCTTTACGG
>JBATFU010000426.1:0-2034 GCA_049665065.1 Woeseia sp.
GCCGTGCCAGGTCGAGATCGCGAGCGAGTACCGCTACCGCCACGTGGTCGTGCCGCCAAAGACCCTGTTTGTTACTTTGTCGCAGTCCGGCGAGACCGCCGACACCCTGGAGGCGCTGCGCCAGGCCATGGAACTGGGCTACCTGGGATCATTGACGATCTGTAACAGTGCGCACAGTTCGATGGTGCGCGAATCCGACCACGTCATGATGACGCAGGCAGGACCGGAAATCGGTGTTGCGAGCACCAAGGCCTTTACGACCCAGTTGCTGTCGATTCTGCTGGTGACGCTGATGATGGCGAAGCATCGCGGCCTGTCGGTAGAGAAGGAGCGCGAGTTCGTTGCGAATCTCACGCATGCGGCCGCCGCGTCGGATCTCGCGCTGAAAATGAGCGACCAGTTGCAGGAACTGGCCAAGGACTTTGCGGACAAGCAACACACACTGTTTCTCGGCCGTGGGCCGATGTGGCCGATCGCGATGGAAGGCGCACTGAAGCTGAAGGAAATTTCCTACATCCATGCCGAGGCGTACGCCGCGGGCGAGCTCAAGCACGGACCCCTGGCGCTGATCGACGATGAAATGCCGGTTGTCGTGGTCGCGCCCAACAATGAGCTGCTGGACAAGCTGAAATCCAATATGCAGGTGGTGCGTGCACGTGGTGGCCAGCTATACGTGTTCGCGGACAAGCAGACCGGTATCAAGAGCGAGC
This sequence comes from Woeseia sp., assembly GCA_049665065.1. GTDB lineage: Bacteria > Pseudomonadota > Gammaproteobacteria > Steroidobacterales > Woeseiaceae > Woeseia. The sequence goes on from JBATFU010000426.1 coordinate 711, forward strand.
CCGGCATGAAAGTCATTGCGATGCCACACGCGGACCGGCTGATCGCGCCGATTGTCTACACTGTGCCACTGCAGTTGCTGGCCTATCACGTCGCCGTGCTGAAAGGCACGGACGTCGACCAGCCAAGAAATCTCGCCAAGTCCGTTACGGTCGAGTAGCTCAAGGCGCCGGTCAGGAGCGCTCGGAGAACTGCGGCAGAGCATCGCTGATTTCGTACCAGGGCGCTTTTGAATCCACAAAAATATGCTTCGCCGCGCGAACACCCGGATCGCCATCCACTGTGCCCAATGTGACTGATGTGACGGCACCGTGATCCGACGCGGCCAGGCTCGAGCCGCAGCCGCGACAAAAACACCAGCCGATGCCCGGGCTGGATTCATACACGGACAGCAGATCTTCCCCGGAGGTCCATCGAAACCGGCTCGATTCGACATCGGCATAAGTACCAAACGCGGCACCGTGTGCCCGCCGACACATCGAACAATGGCAATGGTCAGTTTCGCCGAGCGATCCGTCAATCTCGTAACGTATGCCACCGCATAAACAGCCGCCGCGTATCGTCATGCTGAACCTCCCGTGACCAACCGCTTCACATTCTGTCCGACGCAATGTCCATGGTCAACATTCGGCAATCACAGTCGCGGAGTTGCTGGCCATCGTGAGTCGAGTGCTAGTATGGCGACGCAGGCATAGATCATTGCTGAGAAACCGACATGGTTGACAAAAGTATCCTGGCCGATTTACTGGCTCGTCTCGAAAAGTTGCCGCGCGCCTCGCTGGCGCTGCTACCGACTCCAATACATCCACTAAGGAATTTCGGCGAAACTCTTGGCGGACCGGAGCTTTGGATGAAGAGAGATGATTTGTCCGGCTTAGAGGGTGGTGGCAACAAAACACGAAAGCTCGAATTCCTGGTAGGCGATGCGCTTGGCCAGGGAGCGGACATGTTGGTCACGGTGGGAGCGATCCAATCGAACCACACCCGCCAGACCGCCGCCGCAGCTGCCAAAGCCGGGCTCAAATGTGCGCTCTTGCATTGCGCGTGGACCAGGGAAGCGGGCCCCAACTATCGTAGAGTCGGCAACGTATTGCTCAGTCACATAATGGGGGCCGATCTATATATCTCAGAAACTGAGCGCCCTATTGAGGACCAAGGTCCTCTCGAAGAGTTCATTGCTCACCTCAAGGCACAAGGCCACAAGCCCTACCTGATTCCCGGTGGCGGATCAGAGCATCGTCTTGGAATCATGGGCTATATCAAGTGCGCCGCCGAACTTGCCGTCCAGGCCAAGGAGCGCGGCCTCAGTTTTGATTACCTCATACA
>JBATFU010000427.1:0-1788 GCA_049665065.1 Woeseia sp.
CCAGTCGTGTCGCTCGTTGAGACCAGGATCGTCGTTTTGTCCTCGCCGCTCGCAGCTAACAGCCGGCGGCCGACAACCAGGAAGCGCGTGGCATTGTCCGCGCGATCCTCGATGTTGTTGACCATGATTTTCAGATCGTAGACTTCTGCCGCAGTGTCGCCGCCGATCGCCGCGGTGCCGGCCTCATCCCGTGCGCGGCGCGCGCCGACCGCATTGCTGCTGACACCGATCAGTTCGACATGGGGCAGGTATTCGCGCAGCCAGGCGCGACATTGTGCAAGTGCCTGTTGATGCGCACAGACCCGTTGAATTTTCTCAAGGCTGTCGAAACGACTGAGCAGGTGCTGCTCGATACGCAGTTCGATTTCGCCACCAATCTTGAGCGGCGATGACAGGAACATGTCGAGCGTGTTGTTGACCGTTCCTTCCGTGGAATTCTCAACCGGCACGACACCGAAATCGGCAACGCCCGATTCCACTTCCTGAAAGATTTCGTCAATCGTACCGAAAGGCAGCGCCCGCACAGAGTGCCCGAAGTGCTTGTAAACGGCGGACTGCGTGAAAGTCCCTTCGGGCCCCAGGTAGGCTATTTTGAGCGGCTCCTGCTGAGCGAGGCAGGCAGACATGATCTCGCGAAAGAGCCGCAGCATCTCTTCATCGCGCAAAGGGCCGTCGTTGCGCGCGAGTACGCGCCGTAATACGTCAGCCTCGCGCTCTGGCCGGTAGTAATCGACAGCGGCCGCGAGTTCGCCCTTGCTCTGCCCAACCTGCTGCGCATAGCGCGCACGCTCGTTGATGAGCTGCTGGATCTGCTCATCGACCTCGTCGATGCGCTTGCGGATGCTGCCGAGGTCAAGCGGCGGTTGTGGCTTTTTGCTCATGCTGTCATCACTGTGGCTGTCGCGGCCCGCGCAAGCAACAGCGCTCGCAGTACCGGTCCCTGCTCAGGATATCGGCTTGCCCAGATTTCGCAATCGCAGCACACCTTTAATAGAGCGTAACGCCTGCAGCGTTTCCTCCGGAACGGCTGCATCCAGATCGACGACCGTGTAAGCCAGATCGCCCTGCGACTTGTTCAGGAGGTCTGCAATATTCAGCCCGGCATTGGCGAGACAGGTCGAGATCTGCCCCACCATGTTCGGTACGTTGGCGTTCGCGATTGTGATTCGGTATGCCTCCGCTCTCGGCATGATCGTTTCCGGAAAATTGACTGATGACCGAACGTTGCCGTTCTCCAGGTATTCTTTGAGATTCTCGGCAACCATGATGGCGCAGTTCTCCTCGGCTTCGTGAGTTGATGCGCCGAGATGCGGCAACGCGATCACTTTCTTGTGCCGTATCAGTTCGGGCGTCGGAAAATCGCAAACGTAGGAATGCAAATTGCCCTTGTCGAGCGCGGCCAGCGCCGCCGCTGTATCGACGACACCGCCCCGCGAAAAATTAATCAACACACTGCCAGGTTTCATCAATGCCAGGCGGTCTGCGTTTACCAGGCCCTTCGTCGCATCCACGAGCGGCACATGCACGCTGACGGCATGCGATTCCTTGAACAGGCGCTCGAGTGTTTCGACCTGCTTCACGCCTGACGACAGCTGCCATGCGCGCTTCACCGTGATCTTTGGATCGAAGCCGACTACCTTCATACCCAGTGCGAGCGCTACGTTCGCAACCTCAACGCCAATTGCGCCGAGACCGATTACACCGAGCGTGCGACCGGGCAATTCGAAACCCACGAACTGCTTTTTGCCGGCCTCGACCGCTTTCGACAATGCGTCACCGGTCTCCGTC
>JBATFU010000428.1:0-2843 GCA_049665065.1 Woeseia sp.
GGCATCACCGCGCCTGCCAAACAGCACCATCCCGCGCTGCCTGACCACCCGGCGCCGGTGCCAGTCGCGCACCCCGTTTTGCAGGATGCGGTAAAAGAGCGGCGTCCATTCTTCCTGGTCACGCGACGCGTACTTTTGCGCGAGCTTGATCATTGCGTCCTGCACGAGGTCGAGCGCCTCGTCGCGATCGCGCAGCGAAATTTCCGCGATGCGCAATGCGCGCCCTTCGACGTCTTGCAGGAATGCGTTGAGTGCCTGTTGCCGTTGCAGCGTAGCGGACCGGGTTGCTCTCGACTGCCCGGACGATACCGCAAAACTGAGCGACAGGACGCTCATCGCGCCGTGCCGGAAAAAGGAACTTGAATGCCTGCTGCTTTCATCTTCACTCCGTGATGATGTGTAATAAGCCGCTGGCGAGCATGCGCTGGCAGCACCCGCAGACCGGCCTCAGGAATATAACGCGCGGCTGGCCGATTGGTTGACAGGCAGGCACTCCGCAGGCAGATATCGTATAACCCATGGATTTTAAAGACGTTTTTATTTCGCTCGCGACCTCGCACCGCGCGCCGGCGAAGGCGTGAGCAAGCCTGTCATCTTGCGAGTGGCCGTCAACGTGCCGCTGTCCCGGCTGTTTGACTACCTGCCACCCGTTAAGCATTCCGCTATGCCGATTCAGCCTGGCATGCGCCTGACGGTCCCCTTCGGCCGCCGTCGGCAAACAGCGCTGGTAATGGAAACCGCCAGCAACAGCGAATTTCCGGCAGACAAACTGAAAGCCGCTATCGACGTGCTCGACGAGGAACCGTTGTTGTCTGCCGACGACCTCTGGCTCATTCGCTTCACCAGCGAGTACTACCACCACCCGATTGGCGAGGTTGCGGCTGCTGCGCTGCCGGCACTGCTGCGGCAGGGTCGCTCCCTGCTCGAGATGCAGCAGCGCGTCTCGCTGAGCGCCGCGGGCAAAGCGCTCGATCTGCAGGCGCTTACGCGCCGAGCACCGCGCCAGGCTGACCTTGTGTCGTTGCTACGTGACAGCGGCGCACTTTCCGCTGACGAACTTGATGCGCAGTTACCGCTCTGGCGGCGCTCGAGAAAAGCGCTGCTCGATAAGGACGCGCTGCTGATCGAAGACGTCACCGCAGACATCAGCGAAGCGGAACGCAGCGTGCCGGAAGCCGGACCCAAACTGAACCCGGAGCAGGCCGCCGCACTTGCCGCGATGCGCGAGTCTGCCCACTTTGGCGTGACGCTGCTGGATGGCGTGACGGGCAGCGGCAAAACGGAAGTGTATTTGCACCGCATGCGTGACGTGCTGGAGGCGGGCAAGCAGGTGCTCGTACTCGTGCCGGAGATCGGCCTGACGCCGCAGTTCGTACGACGGCTGCAGCGGCGGCTTGGGATCGAGCCCTTGTTGCTGCATTCATCGCTGACAGATGCCGCGCGCTTTACCGCGTGGCGTGCGGCGCGCGACGGCAGCGCACCGTTGCTCCTCGGCACGCGCTCGGCAATTTTTACGCCGCTTGCGAAGCCGGGCCTCATTGTTGTCGACGAAGAACACGATGGCTCTTACAAGCAGCAGGAAGGACTGCGTTACTCCGCGCGCGATCTGGCGGTCGCCCGTGCCAAGCAACTCGATATTCCGGTAATCCTCGGCAGCGCGACGCCGTCGCTCGAGTCTATCCAGCGTTGCCAGATCGGCGCGTATCGGCACCTCGTGCTGAGCGTTCGTGCCGGGGCCGCGACTCCGCCGTTGATTCGCCTCATTGATCTCGCGAAGCATCCTGCTGACGACGGTTTGTCGGCACCGTTGCTCGATGCGATAGACCGGCACCTCGCAGAAGCCGGCCAGGTATTGATCTTTCTGAACCGCCGCGGGTTTGCGCCGACGCTGATTTGCACGGGCTGCGGCAAGATCGCGGAGTGCAGTCGCTGTGACGCCCGCATGACCGTGCACGCGGGCGCGAATCAGCTGGCCTGCCACCATTGCGGCGCGAGCCGGCCGCTCGACACAAGCTGCAGCGATTGTGGCAGCCCGTGCCGCCCACTGGGCCAGGGCACCGAGCGCATTGAAAGTACGCTCGTCGCGCGTTTCGGCGCCGACAGCGTCACGCGCATCGACAGCGACACCACGAGGCTCAAGGGCACGATGGACGAAGCGCTGGCGCGCGCGACGAGCGGCGCGGCACGTATTCTCGTCGGCACGCAGATGCTGTCGAAAGGGCATCACTTTCCGCGCCTGACACTCGTTGGCGTCATCAATGCGGACCAGGGACTGTTCAGCACGGACTTTCGTGGCGGCGAGCGACTGGCACAAAGCCTGCTGCAGGTCGCCGGCCGCGCAGGCCGCGAGCGGCGCCAGGGCGAAGTGATTATTCAGACCGGCTTTGCCACGCACCCGTTCTGGCCGCGCCTGATCAGCGGCGGCTACCCGGACGTCGTGCGGCTGTCGCTGGCAGAGCGCGAAGCGTCGGCCTGGCCGCCTTTTTCGCGACTGGCGCTGCTGCGCGCCTCGGCCATAAAGCGCGAACACGCGATGAGCTTCCTGGAAAAGGCGCGCAAGCTCGCCGACCAGCAGAGCGGCGGGTCCGTGCGCCTGCTGGGCCCGGTCAGCGCGCCGATGGAACGCCGCGCGGGTCGCTTTCGCGCCCAGCTGCTGCTGCAAAGTGGCGACCGGCAGCCACTGCACACGCTATTGCAGTCGCTGGTACCCGCGCTTGAAGGTCACGCGCTGGCGCGCCGCGTGCGCTGGTCGCTCGATGTCGATCCCATCGAACTCTTTTGAAGCCGCTCTGCGCGAAAGTTTCGGCGAAACTTTGAGATCGCTTCTGCGGCAGGGTTAGAAT
>JBATFU010000429.1:0-2280 GCA_049665065.1 Woeseia sp.
AACCTTGTCGGCGGCTGCTCCGATTTTCCTGACGCGTCCCTGGCGCCAGGCCCAGACTGACGGGCTGACGTAATGCACCGTGGGTATGCCGCGCTCTTTCAACTGGCGCTCGAGGCCCAGATTAAAATCGGGCGCATCGATTCCAACGAACACATCGGGCGGCTGGTGCTGCCAATGCCGCACCAGTGCGCGGCGCAGACGCAGCAATTCCGGGATGCGTCGCAGCGGTTCGATCAGCCCCATGACGGCCAGGCTTTCGGCGTCACCGAGCGCATCGCAGCCTGCCGCCAGCATGGCCGGGCCGGCCACTCCCTCGCAGCGCACACCGGGCTCCTGGCGCCGCAGTGCGCTGATCAATCCGGCGCCCAACAGGTCGCCCGAAGCTTCGCCGGCAACGAGTCCGATTCTCATGAATTCAGTTTACGTCAGCGAACGATGCTGCGATCGGAGTCCTGCAAAGACTTCAGCAGCGGCTGCAATTCGGGTTGATCGCTTGCCAGCTCGGCAATCTGCGCGACGGCTTCGGCCAGCTTCAGCCCCTTCCGGTACAACAGGCGATACGCATTCTTGATGTTGCGAATCTGGGTCGCAGTAAAGTTGCGTCGCTTGAGACCTTCGGAATTGATGCCGCGCGGTATGGCGGGCTGACCCGATACCATCGTGTACGCGGGGACGTCCTGAGCGATACCCGCGTACATGCCAAGGAACGCATGATCACCGATGCGGCAAAACTGGTGCACACCGGAGAAGCCGCCCATGATGACCCAGTCGCCGACATGGACGTGACCGGCGAGCGTCGTGTTATTGGCGAGAATCGTGTGATCGCCCAGCACGCAGTCATGTGCGATGTGTACGTAGGCCATGATCCAGTTGTCGTTGCCGATACGGGTTACGCCGGCGTCCTGCACGGTACCGCGGCTGATCGTGCAGAACTCGCGAATGGTATTGCCGTTGCCAATTTCCAGGCGAGTCGGCTCGTCGCGGTATTTCTTGTCCTGCGGATCGTCACCGATGGATGCAAACTGGTAGATGCGATTATTCTCGCCGATGCGCGTCGGACCGTTAATGACGACATGGCCGGCTATGCGACAACCTGCGGCGATCTCGACATTTTTGCCGATCAGCGTATACGGCCCCACCTCAACGTCGTCAGCAATGCGCGCGCCGTCGGCGATAATGGCGGTTGGATGAATCATTTACCGGGCGCGCACAAAATCCTGGCGCTGACCGCCATATGGCCGTCGACAAAGGCCTCGCAGGCGTAGCGCCACATACCGCTACGCACTTTTTCCTTGGCTACGACTATCGTCAGCTGATCGCCCGCCGTTACCGGCCGGCGGAAGCGTGCGTCGTCAACTCCGGCAAGGTAGTACAAGGGGCGCGGCTCGAGGCCTGAATCGGAAAGATGCGACAGCACCCCGCCCGCCTGTGCCATGGCCTCGATGATCAGGACGCCGGGCATTACCGGATTGTCCGGGAAATGGCCCTGGAAAAACGGCTCGTTCATCGTCACGTTCTTCAGCGCCGTGATCTCCTCGCCGGGACTGCAGCTCAGGATGCGATCGATGAGCAGAAACGGGTAGCGGTGCGGCAGAAACTTCATGATTGCCGTTGCCTCGAGCACCGTGTCATTGCTAGTCATTTTTTTTATTCCCTTTTTCCAGCCGGGCGACTCGACTTGCCAGGTCATCCAGGCGGCGAAAACGCGCCACGCGGCGCTTCCATTCACGGTCAGGCTCTGCCGGAAAACTGGCTGTGTAAAAGCCCGGCTCGCTGATATTTTTCGTCACCATCGTAGCACCGCCGATGATGACATCGTCACATATCGTGATGTGCCCGACGAGCCCGGTCTGCCCTGCCAGCATGCAGCGTTTGCCGATCGTCGTGCTGCCGGAGATGCCGCTCTGTGACGCAATGGCCGTGTGCTCGCCAATGCGCACATTGTGCGCAATCTGGATCAGGTTATCGAGGCGCACGCCGTTTTCGATAATCGTGTCATCGATAGCGCCACGATCGACCGTTGTGTTTGATCCAATTTCGACATCGTCACCGATCCGCACCGAGCCAAGTTGCGGCACCTTTACCCAGCCGTCCGGGCTTTGCGCGTTGCCGAATCCGTCTGCGCCGATCACCGCGCCGGCATGAATAATGCAACGCTGTCCAATTACGACGTCGTGCATGATCGTGCAATTGGCATGCAGGCGGGTGTCTTCGCCAATGTCTGCATTTTCCGCCACGACGCAGCCAGGGCCGACGTAACACCGCGCCGCAATACGGCAG
>JBATFU010000430.1:0-8147 GCA_049665065.1 Woeseia sp.
ACGCGACCGGTGCTGTCGATGAACATCGCGAGCTGATTGCTGCGGCCGCGAGCTGCGGCGAGAAAACCATCGCCCGACTTGTAGTTGAGCGAGAACGGATCAATGTCGTGGCCCTTTGCTGCCCGCGCCCAGCCGCGCTGCGACAGGACGATCGTGACAGGCTCGCTGGCCACGAGCTCGGTCTCATCCATCGCTTTCGCGGCATCGCGCGCAACGATGGTAGTGCGACGAGAATCTCCATACGCCTCGGCATCTTCCAGCAGCTCATTCTTGATCAGCGTCTTCATGCGCGCGGCGCTCTTCAGCGTTTTTTCAAGGTCGGCGCGTTCAGCACTGAGCTCATCCTGCTCGCCGCGAATCTTCATTTCCTCGAGTTTCGCCAGGTTGCGCAGGCGCAGGTTGAGAATCGCCTCGGCCTGCAGGTCCGATAATTTGAAACGCTTCATCAGCACAGGCTTCGGCTTGTCTTCTTCGCGAATGATCTTGATGACTTCATCGATACTTAAGTAAGCGATCAGCAGGCCGTCGAGTATGTGCAGGCGGTCCTGCACGATTTGCAGCCGATGTTGCAGGCGACGCTTGACCGTTTCCCGGCGAAACACCAGCCATTCGGTCAGCAGCTCGTGCAGGTTGAATGCGCGCGGCCGCCCGTCGAGCGCAACAATGTTCATGTTGACCCGCACAGTGCGTTCCAGCGATGTCGTCGCAAACAGGTGCGACATCAGTTGCTCTACATCGACTTTTTTCGACTTCGGCGTAATGACGAGACGCACCGGATCTTCCTGATCGGATTCGTCGCGCAAATCCTCTACCAGCGGCAGTTTCTTGTTGCGCATCTGCGCAGCAATCTGCTCCAGAATCTTGGACCCGGCAATCTGGTAAGGCAGCGCGGTGATGATGATGTCGCCATTTTCCTGCTTGTAGGTTGCGCGCAGGCGCAGGGTGCCGTTACCGGTCCTGTAGATTTCGACTAGATCCTCGCGCGCTGAAATCAGCTCGCCGCCGGTTGGAAAGTCCGGACCCTTGATGTGTTTCATCAACTGCGCAATCGTTGCCTTCGGCTCATCAATCAGGTGAATGCAGGCGCTGACAACTTCGCGCAGATTGTGCGGTGGTACGTCAGTCGACAGACCAACGGCAATGCCGGCCGTGCCGTTCAGCAGCAGATTCGGCAGGCGGGCCGGAAGTACGACCGGCTCGTCCATGGTGCCATCGAAGTTCGGCACCCAATCGACCGTGCCCTGGCCAAGTTCAGCCAGCAGCGATTTTGCGTAAGGCTTCAGGCGCGACTCCGTGTAGCGCATCGCCGCGAACGACTTTGGATCGTCGGTTGAACCCCAGTTGCCCTGGCCGTCGATTAAGGCGTATCGGTAGGAAAAATCCTGCGCCATCAGTACCATGGCTTCGTAGCAGGCCGAGTCACCGTGCGGGTGGAACTTGCCATTCACGTCGCCGACCGTGCGCGCCGATTTTTTCGGCTTGCTGCCGGCGGACAGCCCGAGCTCGCTCATCGCGTAGACAATGCGCCGCTGCACAGGCTTCAGCCCATCACCAATCTGCGGTAATGCGCGATCGAGAATGACGTACATGGAATAGTTAAGGTACGCCTTCTCGGTATATTCCCTGAGCGGCTGCTGTTCGACGCCTTCAAGGTTCAATTCATTCTGCATCCGTCAGGCTCCTCAAACTTCGGCCAGGTTGCCTTTCAACTCAAGCCACTCGCGGCGGTCAGCTGAGCGTTTCTTGGCGAGCAGCATATCCATCAGCTGATCGGTCTGGTCTTTTGCATCGATCGTAAGCTGCACGAGACGACGGGTATCGCGATTCATCGTGGTGTCGCGCAACTGCGAAGGACTCATTTCACCAAGACCCTTGAAGCGCGTTACGCTTACCTTGCCGCGCCGGTTCTCAACCTCGATGCGGTCCAGTACGCCCTGTCGCTCACTCTCGTCCAGCGCGTAGTAGACGTCTTTACCGACGTCGATACGGTATAAGGGCGGCATGGCAACGTAGATGTGGCCAGCCGCAACCAACTCGCGAAAATGTCGCAGGAACAAGGCGCATAGCAGCGTTGCGATATGCAGGCCATCGGAGTCGGCATCCGCGAGAATGCAAACCTTGTGATAGCGCAGGCCGTCGATTTTATTGCTGCCCGGATCGACGCCCAGTGCGACGCTGATGTCGTGCACTTCCTGGGAACCGAGAATCTCGGCGACATCGACTTCCCAGGTGTTCAGGATCTTGCCGCGCAACGGCATGATCGCCTGCGTGACGCGATCGCGCGCCTGCTTTGCCGAGCCGCCTGCCGAATCGCCCTCAACCAGGAACAGTTCACACAGCTCCGGCTCCTGCGACGTGCAGTCGGCGAGTTTGCCGGGCAATGCCGGACCGGAAACGATTTTCTTGCGAACCACTTTGCGCGCGGCCTTGAGCCGTCGCTGCGCTTTCGAAATGGCGAGTTGCGCGATCTGATCACCGGTTTCAGGATGTTGATTCAGCCACAGCGCAAAGCTGTCCTTGATAACACCCGTGACAAATGCTGCGGACTCCCGTGAGGAGAGCCGCTCTTTCGTCTGACCAGAGAACTGCGGATCTTCGAGCTTGGCACTTAGCACGAAGCTCAGACCATCCCACACGTCTTCCGGAGCCAGACTGACGCCGCGTGGCAGCAGACTGCGAAAATCACAAAACTCACGCAGTGCATTGGTCAGGCCGGTGCGCAAACCCGCGACATGCGTACCACCCTGCGCGGTCGGAATCAGGTTGACGTAGCTTTCGCCAACGGGTTGACCGTCACCGGTCAGCCATACCAGCGCCCAGTCGACGGCCTCATGTTTGGCCGTTAATGAGCCGGAAAACGGCTCGGCCGGCAAATGCTCGGCACCGTCGAGCGCCTCCAGCAAATACTCTTCGAGTCCGCCGGAGTAACACCACTCGATGGTTTCCTTTGGCTTCTCGATCGTAAGCCGTACTTGCAGGCCCGGGCACAGCACCGCTTTCGCGCGCAGCGCATGCTTGATTTTGGTGATAGATATTTTTGCCGAATCGAAATACTGCGGATCCGGCCAGAAACGAATCGTCGTACCGGTATTCGCTTTGCCAACATTGCCGACCACATCGAGTTTGCCGCGCTTCTTGCCGCCGGCAAAACTCATGTTGTATTCCTTGCCTCCGCGCCGAATCCAGATTTCGAGGTTTTTTGACAGCGCATTGACCACGGACACGCCTACGCCGTGCAGCCCGCCTGAATATTGGTAGTTCTCCTTGTTGAACTTACCGCCGGCATGCAGCCGCGTCAGGATCAGCTCAACGCCAGGAATTTTTTCTTTCGGATGGATGTCGACCGGCATGCCACGACCGTCATCGGCCACTTCGACCGAACCATCGGCATAAACCGTCACGTCGATTTTCTTGCAGTGCCCGGCCAGCGCCTCGTCAACACTGTTATCGATGACTTCGTGGGCAAGGTGGTTGGGTCGGGTTGTGTCGGTATACATGCCGGGCCTGCGGCGTACAGGCTCGAGGCCGCTCAGGACCTCAATGTCCGCAGCGTCGTATCGTTTACTCATTTATCTTGCCACCCAGGCGAATGCACGGCGGGATTCTAGCAGGAAGCCGCTCTGCAGGCGCAAGCGGCTCAAGTATCGCGCGAGTCAGGTCAGTCGAGATCGGCTAGCAATGACTCGCGAATATTCGCGGCAACCGGCCGCACATCAACCGTGTAGTTTTCGTGATCGATGCCCGCGGCAAGGTCCGCGCCATCGCGTAATGCCGCAATGTCTTTGTCATTCAGCTCGAAACGCATGAAATGCACGGCAGATGTTTTACTGCCATCAGAACGCTCGAGATCTTCATCGGCAATCGGGCGAATGATGGCGTTGTCGCCTACCTGCAACCAGACACGGTTCTCGATATTGACGAGTCGCTGCAGCATGCCACGTCGTTCTTCCGCATCCGGAAACTCCAGCATGAACGTCGCTTTCCAGTTCTTGCCATCGGGGATCAGCGGATTGTACGCCTCCAGCTCTTCCTTGATACCGGCAGCTTCAAAGATGCGCTCGATCCGCAGCATCTCCTGCACCTGGTACTGGATTGTCAGCCGGTCTTCAAAGTACAGCGTGGCATTGGTGCCGAGCGGCAGTCGTCGGTTCCGCTTATGCAGAATGACTTTTTCGCGAAACTCCGCACGACACTCTGCGTATTTTTCCAGTGAAAACAGCTCGTCCTTCGTGAGTGCCTGCATTCGTCAGATCCCGTAAGCGCGGCGCAGCAGATTAAGTGGATGGTTGGCACTGTGGCCGTCAAGACTCTGCGCGACCTGCTCTGCTGCCATCGGGCAATCGCTGACAAAGTGCCGGGAGCCGCCCTTCTCGACCTTGCTGACGATCGGGCGTGCAATTTTCCTGGAGATTTCGTGGAACTCCTGCTTCACGGCGTAGGTACCGTCATGGCCGGAGCAGCGCTCTATGGTTTCGATTTCGGTATCGGGTGCCATCGCAAGCAGGTCGCGGGTTTTCAGACCAATATTCTGCACGCGCAAATGACAGGGCACCTGGTAGGCGACTTTGCCGAGCGAGTTTGCAAACTGGGTTTTCAATAGTCCGTGCTTGTGCCGCAGCATCAGGTACTCGAACGGATCGTACATTGCATCCCGGACCTTGAGGACATCCGGATCGTCGGGATACATCAACGGCAGTTCCTGTTTGAACATCAATGTGCAGGACGGTATTGGCGTCACGATATCCCAGCCTTTGTCTACCCAGTCAGCCAGCACCGGAATATTTTTTGCTTTTGCCCTGGCAACGGCTTCGAGATCACCCAGCTCGAGTTTCGGCATGCCGCAGCAGGCCTCCTTCTCCGCCAGGGCTACCGGAATATTGTTGTGTTCATAGACGGCAACGAGATCTTCCGCGAGTGACGGCATATTGCGATTGCCGTAGCAGGTCGCAAAAAGCACCACTTTGCCCTGCGTTGGTCCTGCCGCCTCGGCCTGCGCACCTGTCTCGTGACGGTGGTGACGCAGGCGCTTGCGCGCCGTGTTGCTGTGATATTCGGGGATGGGCGCATCGCGATGCACGCCCAGCGTTTTCTCCAGCAGTTTGCGTCCGCTCTTGCTCTTGTTGATCGCATTGACCGCCTGCACGACGACCGGAATACCGGCAAAACGCCCGACGGTATCCGTCGAACTCAGGATGCGGTCGCGCCGGCTCGCACCCTGTTTACCAAAGCGCACTGCTTTCGCGCGCAGCATCAGGTGCGGGAAATCGACGTTCCACTCGTGAGGCGGCACATAAGGACACTTCGACATGTAGCACATGTCGCACAGGTAACAGTTATCGACGACATCCCAGTAAACTTCTTTCGCAACGCCGTCGACTTCCATCGTATCGGATTCATCGATGGCATCGAACAAGGTGGGAAAGGCATTGCAGAGATTGAAGCAGCGGCGGCAGCCGTGGCAGATATCGAAGACGCGCTCAAGCTCCTTATCAAGCGACGTCTCGTCGTAGAACTCGGCGCTTTGCCAGTCCAGCGGATGCCGGGTGGGGGCCTCGAGGCTGCCCTCGCGATTGTCGCCTGGTGGACTCATTGCGGCTCTTCCCTGCGGGAATGAACGTACGGCCACCCGCAAGTCGGGTGGCCGCGTTATTCGTTAGTCGTCAAGGGCGTCCAGGGCTTTCTGGAAACGATTGGCATGCGAGCGCTCGGCCTTCGCAAGTGTCTCGAACCAGTCCGCAATTTCATCGAAGCTTTCATCGCGGGCGGTTTTGGCCATGCCCGGGTACATGTCCGTGTACTCGTGCGTCTCACCGGCAATTGCCGACTTCAGGTTATCCGCCGTGGCGCCGATCGGCAGACCGGTCGCGGGATCGCCAACCTCTTCGAGGTATTCAAGATGACCGTGCGCATGGCCCGTTTCACCTTCAGCAGTGGAACGGAAAACGGCCGCGACGTCGTTGTAACCTTCGACGTCAGCCTTGGCCGCAAAATACAGGTAACGGCGGTTCGCCTGCGACTCGCCGGCAAACGCGTCTTTAAGATTGTTTTCAGTCTTGCTGCCTTTCAACGACATGGTTTTCTCTCCGCTATGGCTTACTCGGGGTGCTTTTAGACTAAGTCTAATCGGATCGTCACTGTAAGCCCCGGTGGCGGAATTTGTCAACGCAGGCAACGATGCGTTGACGGGCCAGATAGCGGCCGGTAGCGTAGCCGCTCCCAATGACTAAATACGCGCAGGCAAATGCATGGCAGCGAAGAAAGACCTGGACCTTGAAAAATCCCTGGCGCAACTGGAAGGCCTGGTTGAAGAACTCGAGAGTGGCGATTTGCCGCTGGAAAAAGCCATGCAGAAGTTCGAGCAGGGCGTAAAGTTGACGCGCAGCTGCCAGACGGCACTGAAACAGGCCGAGCAGCGGGTCGAAGTATTACTGAAGTCTGCCGGCGGCGAAGAATCCCTGGCGCCGTTCGACGCCGAGGACTAATACAAGGTACGTCTTGTCAGGACGTTTGCGTTCTGCCGTCGCCCTGCAGGCGTGTAATCAGCGAGCGCAGGAAAACCTTGTTGAAGCGCAGCTGGCAAGACGAAGAAACCTGCTCCATCAATGTGGAACTGACGCGCAGAATGGTTACCGGGCCTTTCGCTTTGATCGAAGCCGTCCGCTTCGCACCACTGACGTAACTCGTCTCACCAAAACACGCACCGTTTTCCAGGCTGCCCAGCTGTTTGCCGTTGGCTTCGACAGCGGCTTCACCTGCCACGATGATGTAGAAACGATCGTCCATTTCGCCTTCGCGAACGATATCTTCACCGTCCTTGTATTCGTGCCAGTCACTGGCGCGCAGCACTTCCCAAATCTCGGCATGCGAGAAATCGTGGAAGAAATTCAGCTGGCGCAGCAGATCAAAATGCTCCTGGTTATCGAGGCTGTCGTACTTGGCGCGCAGGTCCTGGTAGACACGCGTTAGATCAGCCGCAAGCGCGTTGCCTGAAACACAGCGCTTCGCTGCTTCTTTTTGCATGGTCATGGCTACAACCTGCTCAAGCTCTTCCGGCAGGTCGTCGCGATAGGTATGAATGGGTGGTGGCGTTGCGTAGACGATCTGGTGCAGCAGCTTGGACAAATTGTCCGCACGAAACGGGCGGAATCCCGTCAGCAGTTCGTAGAGCACAGCACCGAGGGAATAAATATCGGAGCGCGACGTGAGTTCTTCTGACTGGATCTGCTCCGGCGACATGTAGCTGGGGCTGCCGGCAATGCCTTCAATTTTCGAATGCTCGCTGTCGTTGCAGATCGCAATACCGAAATCAATGATGCGCACATCGTTGTCGATCGTCAGCATGATGTTGCTGGGCTTGATGTCGCGATGAATGACACCTCGACCGTGCGCGTAATGCAGCGCCTTTGCGCATTTGTAGATAATCTCTACAACGTCATCGACGCGCAGCAGGTTATCGGGACGGCAATAAGCAGCCAGCGTGCGGGCGCCCTGCACATGTTCCGTTACAACGTAGTAGCTGCCGTTTTCTTCGCCAGCATCATAAATCGGCATGATGTTCGGGTGCTGCAGCATGCCAACCATGTGTGCTTCATTGAAGAACATCTTGCGCGAGACACGCGCACGATCCGCATCCTGCTCTTCTTCAATGTTGTAGACCTTGATCGCGACGTCACGCCGGTAGTAGGGATCATGCGACAGGTAAACGGTTCCTGTGCTGCCCTGGCCGACTTTGTTGATAATGACGTACTTGCCGATTTTCGACGGTACGACCTGCGTCCGCTGCAGGGGAGTGACATTGCCAGCCATAGAGGTCCGTCTTCCGCATGGTTTTTGTTACATAAGCCAGCCTGAAAACGCGAGAATTATCGCTGCGTAAAGGCCAGCTGCGAGGTCATCAAGCATAATGCCGAGCCCGCCATGCAGTCTGTGATCCAGGTCCCGAATCGGCCAGGGTTTCCAGATGTCAAAAATTCTAAATAAAACAAAGGCTGACGCCCACCAAACAGGATGTTGCGGGACTATCAGCAGCACGAGGTACAACGCAGCAATTTCGTCCCAGACGATACCCGGATGATCGTGCACGCCAATGCGCTTTGCGGACTCGCCACAAAGCCAGAATCCAGCCAGCGTCAGGACCACGCCGATAC
>JBATFU010000431.1:0-5329 GCA_049665065.1 Woeseia sp.
GTTTAGGACAGGAACCACTGCTCAATTGAGCTACTGCGTTGCGTTATCGGTCCACAGCGTACGTACCGGATTGTTGACGAAGCCGGGGTCGAAGCACTCGACGCCGACACAGCCGATCGGCGGCGGTGAACAGGCCTCGCCGTCGCAGTCCGGATCAGTCGGACTCGGGAACAGGATTGTCGGCGACGGCGCGATACCACCCTGTGCGAGCTTGTCGCGACGTGCTTCGTCCGAGTCATTCGGATCCAGTGCGTCCAGGTTGGTAACGACCGGATCACCGTTGATGATGCTCATGCGATACAGGTAGTTGGTGCCAACGCCGGCATAGCAGCCTTCGCTTGCCTGGCTTTCTGGCGAAAAGCCAACAAAGAACACTTCGTTGTTAAACGTGACCGAGTCAGCCAGCACTTTCTGGTTGTCCGGCAGTTCGAAGCGCCAGCCGCGATCCGCAGGCTTGAGTTCGACTTTGGTCTTGCCGCTGACATTGATCAGATCGTCTACCTTGATGATGTCGTAGTTGTCGTATTCATCCTGCGTCAGCTGCCGGAATGGATCCGGGTCACGCAGCGAGAAGAAGTTATCTGTCGCGCTCAGGTCAAACGGGTGTGAACGATAACCACTGCCAATGCTTACCGCCATGTAGCGACGCACCTGCAACGGGTCAGTGAAGAGCGACACGTCCGGCGTGTTGTAAAAGCGCCGGTTGTCGGGCCCGGTGGTGCCGCCATTGCCCTCGATTCCCAGCTGCGCAATGACGCCACCGGTCACGAGATCATCGTCTTTTTCACCATTGAAGATGTCAAAGCGCCAAACCTGGCCGCCCATGTCGGCGGCGTACATGCGGTCGGCAAAGCCGTCGCCGGTGACATCCAGTACGCGAATGGCGGTCGGAATCGAGCGCGTCATCGTGCCGAGCTCCAGGTCGGCATCGTCGAGTGCCGCGCTCCAGAGCTCTTCGCCATCCTCAACATCAATGAAGTAAATGCCGGCGCCACGGGCATCCGGATCTGCAGGCATCGGGCCAGAATCGTGAATCGGGTCGTAGCCGGCGCCCACGACCATTACGGCCAGGTCCTTGTTAATGCCGCCCTTGTCGATATTGATACGGGTGACGACCGGCGATGACCAGCTTTGGCCGGAGTTGTCGTAAGTCTCGTCCCACATCAGCTTCGGCGCATTACGGTCGGTTACGTCCAGTGCAAAATACTTGCTACCGCCGCGACGCATGCCAAAAACGAGGTAGACGAAATCACTGCCATCGACGATACCGTTCTTGTTATCGTCTTTTACGATAGGAACAACGTCGCCGTCGAGGCCGTAATTCTTGTACTTGGATTCCGGGTTGTAATAGAGGCGGCTCATGTTTGGCAGCAAGTCGAACGGAACGAATGCCCAGAGTTCCTCGCCGGTCTTGCCGTCAATTGCGTGCAGGTAGCCGTCATTCGTTGCCATGTACACCACGAGATCCGGATCGGTGGGTGTGCCGCCGTAGACAATTGCCGCGGGCTGTGAGTGCAGCGGGTCGCCCATCGCGTTGCGCTTGGTGGTATCAGGATTCTTGTCCTCGTCGCGAATATCTTCGCCGCGCATCCAATTGATCATGTCGGCGACCGTCGGGTCGCTGGCCGCGCCCGTCAAACCAAAGTCTTCGGCCTTGTATTCCGCGGAATTGGTCGGCGTAAGTTGATTCCCAATCGACGTGAGATCTTCGTCACCTGTTTTGTTCGTGTAGAGATTGCGATCGGCAGGATCGGGTATGCGGGTTGCCGCGCCGCCCTTGCGTACGTCATTGCCAT
Source organism: Woeseia sp. (assembly GCA_049665065.1). GTDB lineage: Bacteria > Pseudomonadota > Gammaproteobacteria > Steroidobacterales > Woeseiaceae > Woeseia. The sequence goes on from JBATFU010000431.1 coordinate 1,797, forward strand.
CGGCTTCGCCGTCATTCCAGACGCTGGTTGCGGTGTCATAGAAGAAGCCGGAATCTGGGTTCACGGCGTCCTGGCCGCTTGCGTCGATGATCTTGTTATCCGAAATCAAATACTGCTTCAGATTGCCCGGCCAATGCACTTTTGGACGCGCGCCGAACATCGTCAGGTACAGACGATTCAGGTTACGTGTGCGATTGAAGCTGTTGACGGACACGGCTGGTGCCGTAAACGATAACGAGCGATCGTTGATGTTGGCGACGATTTCCAGTAACGCGAGCGACAGGCTGCTGATGTCGTCAGCGAGGAAATACTCACCGCCCGACAGCTCTGCCGTGTCTTTCAACAAGGGCAGGTCGATTGTAAAACCGATCGTGTGCGTCGTGACATTCTGCAGGCCAGGATAATTCGGATCAAGATCGGCCAGCGACAGGTACTGCGCAATGTCATCGAGGCAGTCGCCTTCTGCCGTGCCGGTGCAGGCGGTCCGGCCATTGCCGACGCCGTCTACCTGCTCAAAAGTGCTGGAAAAACCGGGCAGGTTGGGCGTGAGTGTTTTTGCTTCGGTGTCACGCACCGGCTGACCGTCGGTCAGCAGCACGTTGTAATTCTTGGCGCAAACGTCCGTAACCGGTGAATTGTAAAGATGGCCCGTGCCGCCCTGCAGTGCGGCGGGGTCCGTCGTGAATTCGGCAATTTTTTCAGCGTAGTAGCCATTCAGGCCAAGCCAGTACTGTGCTGCTTCATTCAGCGTTTCCGCCAGTGGGGTGAAACCATTCGCATTGAGGCCATCAACGACATCGATCAATTTTTGCCGGTTGTCATCCAGGTCGATAAGGCTCTGGATAACAACGCCGCCGTCTTCGTTGTTGAAGCACATGACGCCGACGTTCATGTTGCTCACCGAACGCAGCATGTTGGTGACCACCGTACGCATGATTTCATTACGCGAGATTTCAATCGTTATCGGATTGTTTTCCCAGTTCAGGTAGTTGCCGTCATAAACACTGTAAGAGACGTTACGCGGCGCGCTACCCCAGGCAATTTCAAGATTTGGGTCCGCGGTCCACGGGTTCTTCTGGTCCGCCAGCGCCGTCGCATAGACGCGGCCGGCAGTGCCGTCGCCGTGTTTGCCAGAGTCGGCAGCGCATTCGACCGGGTCGCTATCGTTGTTGACCTCCAGCTGCTGCCAGATTTCGATTTTGACGCCTTCCGTTTCGCGGTACTGAGCAAGCGTTCCAGCGTAGCTACCCAGGCCAGCCAGCTCCGTCGCTGCGGCCTGGCAATAAAATTCGTCTTTTTTAATGGCGCGGTCTTTGGCGTCACTGTTATTGCAGTCCGGCTTGTCGCCTGTGTCGGTCCAATACAGCAGATCTGATTTGCAATCGCCGTCGTATTCTTCGGTTGGATCGTAGGGCGCAACCGTTTCTTCTTCGCTACTCATACTGCCCGACGTGTCGAGAATGAACAGGACATTCGGTTTCGGCAGTGAGCTGGGATCAGGGTTGACGAGCAGTAGTTCCGTATCGTCCGCGACCACCGGTAATGCGAATAACGCGCTCACCGCTGCCGCTGCGAACAGGCTCTTGAATTTAGTGTTAGTCATTAACATGGCTATGGTCCTTGAAAAGAGCATTTCGCTTATTTGATGCTGGCCGACACGGCTTTCACGGTGTCGGAGTCAACGCTATGAGACACGATTACGATCGATTCGGACTTGCTGCGCGCGGTCTGTAGCGCCTGGCGAAAATCGCTGAGCGTCAAGGCTTCGCCGTTGATCGAGTATCGAGTTTGTGAGGTGACACGCAGAGTCTCAAAATCACAGTCGCTGCACGGACGCATCGCCAGCGTGCCGTTGTCCGCACCCGGTGCGCGGAAGTCGTTCAGGCCAACCTCAAACGCTTCTGTAACGGTGCGCATATCTGCGTGAGCTGCGAAGCTCAAAGCAGCCAGGGTCAGCGCAAGGAAAGTTTTCTTCAACATTGTCATACTCCGTTTGATTCCGTCACTCACAGCGTTGGTGCTTCAGGGCCTACAACGTAGAACGCCTGTGTATGGATTGCAGATGCGTCGCGGTCGGTTGTACCGCCAGCGTCACGTACCGACGATGCGGTCGCCGTCACGTTAAAGTGGTAGGCGGCGATACCGCTGCCGACACCAAGGCTGAACGCACGATCGGGCACCAGCGTCGAGTCTTCGAATTGGATGACAGCGGTCACTGAGTCATTGGCGTTGATATTCGCGGCCAGATTGACAGGCGCCAGCGTGTTGAAACTGCCACGGGAAATTGCCTGCTCCAGTCCGGTTTCTGCCGCCTGAAACGCGTTTTCGTAATTCTGGTCGTTGCGAGCCATTGCGAGTTCGGTCGTTGCCGTGTTCATGCCGGAAATGGCGAGCACGGTTACAACGACCAACAACACAAGCCCAACGACCAGTGCGGCGCCCGTTTGTTTTTTGTGAGATTGCATCGGTTTCATCAAAGTTCTCATCGCTGTTTGTTATCAGGTACGCGCATTGCGTAACAAAATGGTCTTGGAAACCTGCATGCGCCGGAATTCGTCTGCCGGTACGCCGAGGTCAACATCGCCCGGTTCATAATCACGCGTGTCGTTGATGCCAAGCTCGGGATCAAGCGAGCGCACAACGATCCAGATGCGTGCGGTAATAATCTGTGCGGCCGGCAGGTACGCAGGATTGCCCGGAGTGATGATCGGATCGGCCGGGTTGACGTAGCGATCAACCGTGTTGTCGGCATCAATATCGACGCCAAACTGCAGCTGCATGTTTTCGACGCCCGGCGCGATTTCCTGATCGACAACCTGGGGTGCGCCGCCAACTCTTACGAGTGACTTGCGTCGCAGGGTTGGTACACCGGGAATCAGCGCCGAATCTGCTGCAACGTAATACGTGTTCACAAGCAGGTTATGGGTGGCCGAAGTGGCAGGATTGAAAGCCGGTGGCACCGCGCCGTTTGCGAAAACCTGTCCCTGAATGCGTGTCGATTGCACCTGCAGGCGACCGTTCTCCAGCGGCACGGGCGTTACAGTGGCGCGCCGCGTCGTCACGATATCAGAGTTGACCTGTGCGCCACCGAGGGCCGCACACGGCAGGTTGTAAGCGTTGTTGTTGCCTTCAACCGGCCGCGCCAGGTCGAGCGCCCAGCGTGCGCCGCAGGTAGCGGGCGCGGGCAGGCCGTTGGGGTTGGCAGCAGCGGGCAGCGAGCGACCTTCAATGGCTGTGCCGCGACTGTGCCGACCGTAGTTGCTGGCCATCCGCAGGTCCGCCTCGACGGTGTCCATCGCGAATTGAGCCGTTTCCTGCACGCGCGCGATGGATTCATTAATCACGAAAGCCTGGCGACTCTGGTTGTAAACCTGCACCGCGCCAATCATCAGGAAGGAACCGATCGACAATGCCACGAGCAACTCGACGAGCGTCATGCCCTGTTGCTGGAATTCGCTGCTGTGCATGTTTCTGTGCGTCCTTGTCATGGCTCAGAATCCAAATACCGGTATCAGGATGACGTAGCTCAGGTT
>JBATFU010000432.1:0-5482 GCA_049665065.1 Woeseia sp.
CGTATGAACATTGCCTGCCCGCGGCAGACGCTGGAACGCGGCCTGGCGGGCATCCGGCTCTCACTCACCTGAACGGCGCCTGCGCAGTTGAATCCGCAGGCAGGCTCCCGCACAATGCGCGCCCGGCGCGGCAACACCGCATTACCGCAGCGACCACAGGAAGGTAGCGGTAATGAGGAACGGACCCGAACGACAGGTCCGATGCAGGAAAAGCACGACAGCAACAGAAATCAGGAGAGGTGGCAGAGCGGTTGAATGCACTGGTCTTGAAATCCCAATCCGCCTACGGTGCCAATAAGCCCGCAATGCAAAGTGCGGATTGATCTTTAGTCCGACACACAACAGTATGGAAAGGCGACATTATTAGATCCCGGTTGTCTCGACAGCCGGTAAAGAAGAACGGGATCGATCGAACGGTCCAATGCAGGAAAAGCACGACAGCAACAGTAATCAGGAGAGGTGGCAGAGCGGTTGAATGCACTGGTCTTGAAAACCAGCAAGGGTTAATAGCCCTTCGTGGGTTCAAATCCCACCCTCTCCGCCAAATACGACAAAGGGGCCCTTGCGGCCCCTTTGTTCATAATGCCGCCTGTAAATCAGCACGAACCCATTCCACGTTATCCTGTCGAACCTCCCATAAGCGCCTTCCCGGGATCGTTCATGTCAAAGATTGTCGCCTCAACCCGCCTGGCACTCGCCGCAGCCGCCCTCATTGCGACATCCTGCGCGTTCGCCGATTCCCCCGAACAGGCGCGTAAAACGCTGCAGGAAACCAGCAACAGCGACCCCCAGGCATGGCGCCAGCTCGCGATTGATGCGCGTAATGCCGGAGATCTCGAGCTTGCGGCAGAGGCGCTCCGCCAAGCTGAGGCTTACGGCCTGCCGCCAGTCAATGCCGGCTTTGAAAGGGCGCGGCAGCTCGTTTTGCGCGGACAAGCGGACGCCGCTGTCGCCGAGCTGCAAACGCTGGTAGAGGGCGGATTCAGCGCAATCGCCCCAATCTCGGGTGACCCCGTCCTTGCTACGCTGGCAGGCAACGCGGCTTTCGATGCGCTGGTGAAAGACATGGAGCGTACGGCCTATCCCTGTGCCCACCAGGAGCGTTTCCGGGCGTTCGATTTCTGGATCGGCGAATGGGATGTGCACCTTGCAAATGGCACATTAGCCGGCACTAACAGTATTCGTCCGATTGAAAGGCACTGCGTACTGATTGAAAACTGGGCCTCGGCCGGCGGCGGCAGCGGTCATAGCATCAATTATCTCGATGGGGCCACGGGCGAATGGGTGCAGATCTGGAATGCGGCCGGTGGATCGCAGATCTCGATTCGCGGTGGCATGACGGAAGCGGGCATGCGGCTTACGGGCCAGATACACTATGTCGCTAATGACACGACATTGCCGTTCCGGGCGCTCTGGACACCGCTCCCCGATGGGCGTGTGCGACAGTTTTTTGAACAGTCGAATGACGAGGGCAGCACCTGGACCCCGTGGTTCGAGGGCTTTTATTCGCGCCGTGGCGGTGCAGAGGAAACTAGGTAAGGCGTGAACTACTCTCAGAAAAGGCCAGCCATGCCTGCTGGCAACCCCATTGCCAACGCGCTGGTCGTGCTGGTCGGCATCGTCATGATCGGCCTGTCGCTGGTCCTTGGTGTTGTCGCGTTCGTGGCCATCGGCAGCATTGTGCTGGTCATGGCAGCGATAATTGGCATACGCGTCTGGTGGCTGCAACGGCGCCTGCGTAAACAGGGTATGCATGCACCGGAGCGGCCGCGCCCTGTGGATGCGGAAACTGAGGTCATCGAAGGGGAATATCGCGTGGTTTCGCGCGACGTTGACGATCGGTAGCTGGCCCTGGCGGGCATGGCCAATAATTCCAAAACACCGTAAGCTCGCCAGCCATGAATAAGACATATCCGGATATTGAACGCCGCCGCAAGCGCCGCAAGCGTCGCGTTACGCTGATTGCGATCTACGTCGCCATAGCGATCTGCCTGGCATGGTTTTTCGAGTCCCAGGCCACCACCACCATTATCTTCGTCCGGCATGCAGAAAAGCTGACTGAGCCCGCTGACGACCCCGGCCTGTCCGCCGCGGGCGTTCGGCGTGCCGAAGAATTGACGCGTCAACTCGTGGACGCCGACGTCATCCAGGGCATCGATGCGATTTACGCGACGCCGTTCAGGCGGTCACAGGAGACGGCGCAGCCCCTGGCCGCCGCGCTTAACCTGCCAATCACAAGTTACGAGCCCGATGACAACAATGCCGTCCTGAATGACATTCTTGCGAAGCACAAGGGCAAAATCGTTTTGGTGATTGGCCACAGCAATACCTTGCCGACGCTGATTGCGGACCTCGGTGCGAGCAAGCGCGTTCCGCCGATTGCGGAGGACGAATACGACAACCTGTACCTGGTCTCGATCCCGTGGTTCGGTAAAACCAAAACGATTCGCCTGCGCTACGGCGAGCCATACGGGTCGCAGGGCACGGCTATCCTGCAAGAGTAATCACATTAAGTGATTTTAATAACTCCCTGTTAATTAATGATTAATCAGACGACTATCGAAGTGGCAACCCGCGGTCGCGGTACCTGCGACGTCACCGCCAGCGTGGCCGCTGAAATTGCCAGGAGCGGGGTCAGGACGGGCATCTGCAATGTATTCATCCGCCATACCAGCGCCTCGCTGATCATCTGCGAGAACGCCGATCCCGACGTGATGCGCGACCTGGAAGCCTGGATGCAGCGCGCGGTACCGGATGGAGATCCGCTGTTTGTGCACACGGCCGAAGGCCCGGACGACATGCCGGCACACGTGCGTTCGGTGCTAACGCAAACCGCGCTGCAGATTCCTGTCGTCGCCGGCAAACCGGGGCTCGGCACCTGGCAGGGGATCTACCTGTGGGAACACCGCCACGCGCCGCATGACCGGCAGTTGATCGTTACGGTTATCGGCTGACGCCGCCAGGATTAAGGTTCGCTGTACCGGCTATCGGAGCGCAGGCCGGCGGCTTCGCGCAGCATGATCGCCTTCTTCAGGAATTCGCTGTGCTTGCTGACCATGATGTCGGCCATTACTGCATCGTGAATGGTGCGATCCTGATTGATCAGGAACGTTGCCCGGCGCACGCCGACGCCCAGCGGGCCGTCAACGTCGTACATCTGGATGACTGTCTTGTCTTCATCTGACAGCAGGGAAAAGGGCAGGCGCTGCTGGGCGCGAAAGCGCCGATGGCTCGCGGCATCCTGCGGACTGATACCAACGACCTGCAGCCCCACGGCTTTCAGATCCGTAAAGCCGTCGCGAAAAGTGCAGGCCTCCTTGGTGCAAATCGCCGTGAAATCGGCGGGATAGAAATACAGGATCAGGGGGCCATCCCGCAGAAAATCGCTCAATGCCACATTCCTGCCGTCCTGGTCGGGCAGCTCGAACTCGGGTGCTTTGCTACCGATTTTCAGCATAGTTTATGGTCCCTTATTAATGTCATTTGCGGAAATCGACTTCCATCACCTGGTAGCCGGGCTGGGTCATGCCAAGTGCCGTATAGATCTGCTGAGCACGTGCATTGTCTTTTTCAACGTAAAGCCGCAATCCACAAACGTCGGCGGCTCCACGAGCAAGCGACTCTACGTGGCGGTACAGCGCAGAAAACACGCCCTGGCCGCGCGACTCAGGATTGACATACACGCTCTGGATCCACCACTGCATGCCATTGCGCCAGTCCGACCATTCCCAGGTGACCATGATCTGGCCGACCACCTGGCCATCGCGCTCTGCGACCCAGTAGCGGCCTTTGCCCGGATCCGAGAGCACGGCAGACACACCCTGGTTGACTATGGCCGGATCGAGGGTCCGTTCCTCAGTTTCTTTAGCAATTGCCGCGTTGAAGCGGGCAATCTGCTGCGCGTCTTTGCTCGTGGCGGCGCGAATGGTCAGGGGCATCAGTTCTTTCTGTTATTGACGAGGTAGGCCGGTATTATGCGGGATTGATTGCACTGTTGCAGGAGTACGGCATGGAAAGTCCGGCGCATTTCAGGGTGGTAGTCGTTTGCCTTGCAGTTGCCGCGGGGCTTGCTGCATGCAGCCGCGCTAAAGCGCCGGTCGAGACGGCATTGGATGTGCCACAGTTTTCGGCGCGAGAATTTTTCGATACGACGTCCTTCGGCATGGTCGACTCAGGCGGCTTTGCTTTCTCACCCGATGGCACATCGATGCTGATTTCATCTGACGAGAGCGGCGTATTCAATGTCATGTCCCTGCCGGTAGCCGGGGGTGAAGCGGACGCGCTGACGACGTCGGATGACAATGCGGTTTTTGCGCTCAGCTATTTTCCCAACGACGCTCGTATCCTTTACACGTACGACGGTGGTGGCAACGAGCTGAACCATGTCGCGGTGCGGGAGCTCGACGGCAACAGTCGTGACCTGACACCAGGCGAGGGTTTCAAGGCTGACTTTCTTGGCTGGTCTGCAGACGGTGCGTACTTTTACCTGGTTACCACCGAGCGTGACCAGATGAATTTCGATGTCTACCGTTACGCCGCCGCTGGCTACGAACGCGAACGCGTGTTTGAGAATCCCGGCATGTTGCTCGAAGGGATCAGTGGCGACGGGCGTTGGGTTGCGCTGACCCAGCAGCACACCAGTGCCAATAGCGATATCTTCGTTGTCGATCTTGAGAGCGACGACCCGTCACCCCGGCTCATCTCCGAGCACGACGGCAATATCAGCTACGCGATCTTCGCAATCACCCCGGACAGCAAGGCCCTGATTTACAGCACCGATGAGTTTGGCGAATTCCGGCAAGCCTGGCGCTATGAGTTTGCGAGCGGCGAAAAAAGTCCCGTGCTGGCGGCGGACTGGGATGTCAGCTACGTGCTGTATTCGCGCAGCGGCCGCTATCGCGTAACGGGCGTCAATGCGGATGCGCGTACCGTGGTTACGATCATCGATACTGCAAGCGGCAAGCCCGTTGCGATGCCAGCATTGCCCGCAGGCGATCTCGCGTCTGTGCGCTTTACGCCGGATGAGAAAGCGCTGGCCTTGATCGTCACAGCCGATGTGTCGCCGGCAAATGTTTATTACGTTGATCTTGCACAACAAACGGCGAAACAGCTCACAGAAGCACTGAATCCGGCTATCAAGCCGGAGTACCTGGCCGCCAGCGAGGTGGTTCGCTACAAGAGTTTCGACGGTCTGGAAATACCGGCGATTCTTTACAAACCGTACGGCGCTTCGGCAACGCACAAGGTGCCTGCACTCGTGTGGGTGCATGGCGGACCGGGCGGACAGAGTCGCAGTGGCTACAGCGCGACCGTGCAGCACCTCGTCAATCACGGCTACGCTGTCCTGATGGCCAACAACCGCGGCTCCTCAGGCTACGGCAAGACGTTTTATCACCTCGACGACAAGCGCCACGGTGAAGAAGATTTGCAGGACATCGTTTACGGCCGGCGTTGTCTGGAATCGCTCAACTGGGTTGATGGC
>JBATFU010000433.1:0-6139 GCA_049665065.1 Woeseia sp.
CTTCATAACCGAGACCATGGCGACGCGCGATGTCGACCAGCGTGTCGTCTGCCCGTGCCTTGATTGTGCTGATGGCACCGATCACGTCGCTGCCATCTGCCGGCAGGTCGTAAACTTCCGCCGAACCGCTCTGCGGCACGGCGAGCGCAAGGATGATCAATAAAAACGCCGCTATCCTGTTCACTGGCCTTTCTCGTCAATGGCAATTACTTCTGTCTCAGACTCGCAGGCGAGCAACCAGTTCTGCATCGCTTCGCTTTGCAGCAGGCGGGCCGGATAGTGACAGGCCTTGTCGGGCAGATTTATGCCGTAGGTGCGGAAACGCAGCACGACGGGCGCAAACATCGCGTCCGCAATGCTGAAGCGATTAAACAACCAACCGCCCTCGTCGCCATAGCGATTGCGGCAATCTGTCCAGATTTCGAAAATTCGATCGATGTCATCGGTCACCGCGTCGGGCAGTGACACCTTGCGACCCATCGCGCGACAATTCATCGGCATGGCATCGCGCAAGGCCATAAAGCCACTGTGCATCTCGGCGCTGATGCTGCGTGCATGCGCACGGTGCATGGGATCGTCGGGCCACAAATTAGCTTGTGGAAACCGCTCAGCCACGGTTTCTGCAATCGCCAGTGAATCCCACACGGCGGCTTTGTCGACAATCAGGATCGGTACGCGGCCAGCAGGCGAATAGCGGCGAATCTTTGCGTGGGTTGCAGTTGTGTCCAGCGGCACACGTTCTTCGTCGAATGGAATGCCGGCTTCAGACAACAGAAGCCAGGCCCGCAGTGACCAGGACGAATAGTTCTTGTTGCCAATAATGAGCTTGAGTGCCACGGTGCACCTCCTGCGGGCATATTAATGCATTTCGCAGGTCTGGATGTAGCCAGGAATGAAAGTGGCGCTGGCGTTTAGTACCGCAGAAGTGCGGATCCCCAGGTAAATCCGCCGCCGAAGGCTTCCATCAGGACCAGCTGGCCACGTTGGATTCGGCCGTCCCGCACTGCGGTGTCAAACGCCAGCGGCACCGAAGCGGCAGAGGTATTGCCGTGATCCTGAACGGTCAGGATGACTTTTTCCATCGGCAGGTCGAGACGCTTTGCCGTTGCCTGGATGATGCGCAGGTTGGCCTGGTGAGGGACCAGCCAGTCGAGGTCTTTCTTGTCGATGTTGTTTTTGGTCAGCGCCTCTTCCGCGACGCCGCCCAGCGTTTTGACAGCAACTTTGAATACCTCATTGCCCTTCATCATGATCTTTGCTTCGGGCAGGTGCGTCTTGTGCAAATCTTTCGAGGCGCCAAACGGGTAATACAGCAGATCCTTGTACTGCCCGTCAGCGCCGAGGTGTGTCGAGATGATGCCGGCCTCGTCGGATGGCTTCAGGATGACCGCGCCCGCACCGTCGCCAAACAGCACGCACGTCGTGCGATCAGTCCAGTCAACGATCTTCGACAGAATCTCCGCGCCGATGACAAGTGCGCATTTTGCTTCCCCGGCACGTACGAATTTATCCGCTGTCGACAGCGCATAAAGGAAACCGGTACAAGCCGCTTCCACCGAGAAGGCCGGGCAGCCGTGTATGTCGAGCTTCTCCTGGATCAACGTGCCGATGTTGGGAAATAACAGATCGGGAGTTGTCGTACCGACGACGATCAGATCAATGTCGTCTTTAGTAACGCCCGCTGCCTCGAACGCTTTTTTCGCGGCTTCGATGCACAGATCGGACGTGGACTGGTCGTCGGCCGCAATGTGCCGGCGTTCAACTCCGGTGCGTGTCTTTATCCATTCATCGCTGGTATCGACCATCTTTTCGAGGTCGGCATTGGTAAGAATGCGTTCAGGCAGGTAACGACCGGTTCCGGCAATGCGCGAATAGATCATGCGGTTTCTCGTTTTAGCAGATTGCCGATTTGATGCGGGACCTGGTTACGAACTTCAACAAGTGCTGTCTCGATAGCATGCTGAAAGGCGACCGAATCGGCACTCCCGTGACTTTTGATAACGATACCATTAAGTCCGACTAAAGACGCACCATTGTAGTTGCGCGAATCCATGCGTGATTTCAGGCTGCGCAGCACCGGGCCTGCGAGCACGGCCTGAACCTTTGCAAACCAGTTGGCGGTAAATGCACGCCGCAGGTAGTGGGTAGCCAGCCCAACAGTACCCTCCATCGTCTTGAGCGCAACGTTTCCGGTAAAACCATCGGTGACGACGACGTCAGCCTTGCCGGAGAAAATTTCGTTGCCTTCGATATAGCCCACGTAATTCAGGCTGCTGTTTTTCAACAGTTCTGCCGCCGCTTTGACGGTGTCATGGCCCTTCATGTCCTCCACGCCAATATTGAGCAAAGCGACACGAGGCTTGCGCAGGCTGCGGATATCAGACGTCACGATGGCGCCCATCACGGCAAACTGAAACAGTTGCTCCGGGCTGCATTCGGTATTGGCCCCCAGATCGAGCATGTGCACGGTGCCACCGATCGATGGCAGCTCGGCAAGAATCGCGGGGCGATCGATGCCCGGCAGCATCTTCAGGACAAACTTTGCCGTCGCCATCAGCGCCCCTGTATTGCCGGCGCTAACGCAGGCGCCCGCCCTGCCGTCCTTGACAAGGTTGATCGCGACCCGCATTGACGAGTCCTTCTTTTTGCGCAATGCGTCAGCGGCCGATTCTGACATTTGCACTACTTCAGAGGACGCCTGGATAAGGAGACGAGGCTCATCGCCAACAATTGCGGCAACGAGTTCACCAAGCGCAGCAGGGTCGCCTACAAGAATAATTTTGAGGTGTTGGTGGCGCGCGAGACAGGCCTGCGCCGCACGCACGGCAACCTCGGCACCGCGGTCGCCGCTCATCGCATCCACGGATATGACGGAATCGTTATCCACTCGGTCGTCCTGCGTGGGCTGGGGGACGTGAGCTTAAAGGCCCGCCGGTGCGGCGGACCCGGAAACTAATCTTCGTCTTCGTCGTGCGACGGCTGCTCGATGACCTGGACGCCGCGATAAAAGCCATCCGGCGATACGCGGTGACGCAAGTGTGTTTCACCAGACGTTGGATCGACCGACAGCGCCGGCGATTTCAGTTTGTCGTGCGAACGGCGCATGCCGCGTGTCGACGGTGTTCTGCGACTCTTTTGAACAGCCATGATTCTCTCCAGTGTGGCGCGGTAAAGGATACCGGCACCGTATTTTCAGTTCAGTGTTACAGCCCCGCTAGCGGGGCTGCTTAAGTTGTTCTTTCAAATTCGCAAACGGGCGAATTTTTTCCTGTGTGTTCGCAGGCGCCTCCTCCTGACTGCTTACCTGCAAGCCACAATCGGCCAGCGTCTCGTGCTTCGGTGCCAGTGGCAAAGCCATCACCAGCGTTTCCTCAACAAGATCGAGCGGCAAAAGCTCGCTGCCTTCCAGCTCCCAGATCTCCAGCGCATCGTCTGCCGAGCGCGTGTCGCGACTCTTTACGAGCAGCAGGTTTACCGCCACATCCAGGTCGATCTCGCATGGCTCAAGGCAGCGCTGACAAACGGCCGGCAACCGTGTCGCTACCTTGCCATGCACCCGCGGCCAGCGCTCCTGCGCGTCAGCCCAGCCAAATTCAAGCCATGTTCTGACCTCGGTTCCGCGAACATCCGGCGGTGACTGGCCCGGGCCAAGCGCCTCAAGGTCCTTTGCAACTATCTCTGACAGCCGCCCAAAGCATGATAATTTATCAATACTTTCAATGACTTGCTTGCGGCGCGCCAAAACCTCGGGCGCCATGCGGAGAAGCAAAGGGTTCGCCATGGCGGGCGCATGATAAGGAGCCGCAGAGCTGCTGTCAAAGCTCATTCACCGGCAAAAAGCCCTTGCCTGACTTGCGCTTGCACGCGCCGGAAGGCTGGCGATGTCATTCCTGATCGGTACACTGGCGGGCCAGCCTTAATCGAGAGCCGAACCGGATCAACGCCTGATGAGAAACCCGAACGCCGCACCGCTTGTATTAGCGTCCACATCACGCTACCGACGCAGTCTGCTGGAACGCGTTTTCGACGACTTCGACGTCATTGCGCCAAAAGTCGATGAAGCCGCCATGACCGCCGACACACCGCTCGAGCTTGCCGCCCTGCTCGCCAGGACCAAGGCTGAAACCGTGCTGCCGCAACACCGCAAATCGATCATCATCGGTTCCGACCAGCTGGCCGTACGCGACGGCACGATCATCGGCAAACCTGGCGATCATTCGCATGCCATCGATCAGCTGCTCGCGGCGTCCGGCAAGACGATTGAGTTCCTGACTGCCGTCTGCGTCCTCGATCCCGCGAACCGACGTCGCTATGAGCACGTCGATCACACGCTGGTACGCTTTCGACAATTCGACCGTCGCCAGGCGGACGTTTACCTGCATCACGACACGCCCTACGACTGCGCAGGCAGTTTCAAAATCGAGGGTGCGGGCTTCGTGCTGTTTGAGTCGGTCAGCACTGAAGATCCGACTGCGCTGGTCGGCCTGCCAATGATCTGGCTCGCCGCAACACTGCGCGAACTTGGTCAGTTGCTACCCTGACAGCCTATTGCTTGCGAAGAAAACGCGTGCGGCGCTTCTGCCGCGCCGGCAGGTTGCCGCTCAGGAACCGTTCGAGATCATCGGCAAGTGGCGCAGTAAAATGTTGTTCGTTGCCATTCAGATCCGGAAAAGCAATCGACTGGGCGTGCAGGAACAGGCGCTTTAAACCGTGCGCGTAAGCCTTGGCGTTGGTGTCCGGATTGCCATAGCGCTCGTCGCCGACAATTGCATGGCCCGCCGCGGCCAGGTGCACCCGGATCTGGTGCGTACGCCCGCTCTGCGGCTGGCACTGCATCAGGCTGTAGATGCCGTGTTTTCTTGACAGCGATACACGTGTTGCAGCGGGCTTGCCGCTGTCGTCGATAATCACGTGACGCTCACCACCGCGTCGATTGGTCACAAGCAGCGGTGCATCGATCAATTGCTCGCCCTTTTGCCAGTCGCCGGCAACGAGCGCCAGGTAATTTTTCTCCACGCGTCCCTCGCGAAACATTTCATGCAGCGCGCGTAACGCGCTGCGGCGTTTCGCCAGCACCAGGCAACCTGAGGTTTCCCGATCAAGCCGGTGTACCAGCGACAGGTCTTTCAACTCGGGCCGCGCTGCCCGCAGGATTTCGATGATCCCGTGGCTGACGCCACTGCCGCCGTGGACCGCAACTCCGCCCGGCTTGTTGATCACGAGGAGGTACTTGTCTTCGAACAACACTGAATCGGCGAGGTCATCAAGCTTGCGTTGCGATGGCGGTGCTCCGGCCTCGTTGATGTGCGCGGGCGGCACGCGGACCTCGTCGCCTTCCACGAGCTTGTGGTCCGCCCGCACGCGCCCGCCATTGACCCGCACCTCCCCGCGTCGCAGCAGGCGGTAAATCCGGCTCTTCGGTACACCCGGCAGATGCCGGCGCAGGAAGTTGTCGATCCGCTGTCCGGCATCGTCGGCGGCTATCGCCACTTTCCTGACCTTGGTCTTTTGCCCGGTCGAGCCAGGGGGAGAATTTGCTTGCATAGGCAATCACTTATTTTCAGGACTGCGAGCAATTTCGGGGTGCGCCGCAGAAAGGCTGTGCTATATTACGCCGCTGCGACGGCTCATGAAGACTTTTCGTCCCTGTGCAGTCGCAACCAGCAAGCGAACGGACAGAGCCGTTCACACGATACTTTTATTCATTTCCGCCCCGCTCCGGCGAGGACGGACATCCATTTGGCAGCAACCCGGCAATCCGGCAAGCGCCAGAGCGGCTGGTCCGCAGGGTAACAATGATCTTTTTCCTGTTTGGCTGGATCTTCGCAGATGCAGTCACTGACAAGCTCAACGTCCGCGCCCAAGGTGTACCACACCTGCGCTTGCCTGCGCTTGCTCCCTGCTCCGCTCTAATCGCCTTGCCTCCCGCTTTTGCCGTGCTGCCCTTTCAACAAGTAGGGCAACATGAAAAGAATGTTAATCAATGCAACTCAGGAAGAAGAGTTGCGCATGGCGATGGTCGACGGCCAGCGTCTTTATGACCTCAATATCGAAGCACCGGCAAGCGAACGTAAAAAAGCCAACATATATAAAGGCAAGATAACCCGCGTCGAGCCCAGCCTCGAAGCGGCGTTCGTGA
>JBATFU010000434.1:0-25414 GCA_049665065.1 Woeseia sp.
CATGCTGACACTCGAGCTGTCGATACCCGAGCCGGCATTGATCCGCGCACCCAGGCGTGATGCTTCGTCGCTGATCTCGAGCGCAGTGCGGCGCTTCGTGCCTTCATCTAACATCGCCATCGCCAGACTCGCGGTACCCGGCTCGCCCTTGTAGTCAGAGGCGTAGCCGGCATCGAGCTGCAGGTTGATGTTGACGATCGGCACCGCGCTGCGTGTCGCAACAATGAGTTCCATGCCGTTCTTCAGGGAGCTGCGCTCGAAATCGGTAAACGCCACTTCCGGGAACGATGTGGTTTCGGGAACGGCCGAACGGTCTGCACCTTCCGCTTTAGCGGAGTAAGTGCCGAAAGGTCGAACCTCGAGCGTGTAGTTGCCGGCGTTGAGCCAGCGACGTGCCGCGGCAACAACGCTCTCCGGCGTTGCGTTTTCGATCCGCGCGAGTGACACCTTGTAGAAGCCCGGATCGTTGGCGTAAACGGCATTCTCCGCCAGCACATCGGATTTGCCGCCGAAGCCGCCCACCTGTTCGAGGCCGCGCAATAGCCCTGCCTTCAATTCGGTCTTGACGCGTTCAAGTTCCGCCTTGGTCGGACCGTCGTCCAGAAAGCGCTGCAATTCTTCGGCAATCGCCGTTTCGAGCGCCGCGATGTCGCCGCCCGGCTGGGCCGACGCCTGCAGCTGGTAGAAGCCGGCAATGTCGCCAGCGAACTGGTAGGCACCAACATCCGTTGCGATCTGGTCGTCATACACGAGGCGCTGGTACAGGCGTGAATTCTTGCCTGACGTCAGTACGCGATCCGCGAGCTGCAGCAAGTCCGCATCTTCAGAGCGAAATTCCGGCGCGCCCCAGACCTTATAGACGCGTGCCTGCGGGACGCGGTCCTCGAGGATTTCGCGCTTGTCTTCCGCAAGTTTGACCGTCCAGCTTTCCATCTTGGCAAGCGGCGGTCCGGCAGGGATATCGCCAAAGTATTTTTCGACCTTGTTACGCACGTCCTCGGGATCGACGTCGCCGGCAATCACGACTACCGCGTTGTTTGGCCCGTAAAAGGTCTTGAACCATTCATGGACGTCTTCGAGGCTTGCGGCATTCAGGTCGTCCATGGAGCCGATCGTGCTCCAGGAATAAGGGTGATCTTCCGGAAACAGGCCATCCAGAATGTAGTACTCGGTGAGTCCGTAAGGTTGGTTGTCGCCCTGGCGTTTTTCGTTTTGTACGACGCCGCGCTGTTCATCGAGTTTTTCCTGCGTAACAGCGCCGAGCATGTGGCCCATGCGATCCGATTCCATCCACAGCGCCATATCGAGCGCGGTCTTTGGCACGTTCTCGAAATAGTTGGTGCGATCGAAGTACGTCGTGCCATTCATGCTGGTGGCGCCAACACGCTCGAACGGTTTGAAATATTCGTCATCGTAGTTCTCGCTGCCGTTGAACATCAGGTGCTCGAACAGATGAGCGAAGCCGGTTTTGCCAGGCTTCTCGTTTTTCGAGCCGACGTGGTACCAGATGTTGACGGCGACGATGGGTGCTTTATGGTCCTCGTGAACGATCAGCCGCAGACCGTTGTCCAGCGTATACTCGGTGTACGGAATATCGACGGCGGAGGCGGCGACACTGGCGGGGCCAGCGAGGCTCAGCAGAATGACCAGCAAAGTCGGGCGTCTTGAGAAGAAGTAACTCATAAATGGGCCTTTAAACGATTGATTTTGTTGCGGCGCGAGTATCGCCTGCGATTTGCTACAGACTGAGCCCGCGCTTTAAGGTTCCGCATCCGCAGCAGCGAAATGACGAGCTGCCAGACACGAATAACTCCAAGCAATGATGTAAGAGGCGAACAATATGACCGAACACCCCGACCGGCGCACCCTGTATCCCGCTATCGAGCCCTACCATCAGGGTCGGCTGCAGGTTGGCGACGGGCACGAACTGTACTACGAAGAATGCGGCAATCCGAGGGGCAAGCCTGTGGTATTTCTGCACGGCGGCCCGGGTGCGGGCTGCAACGCTGCGATGCGGCGCTTCTTCAATCCGGATGTTTACCGGGTGGTACTGTTTGACCAGCGCGGCTGTGGCCGCAGCACGCCGCATGCCAGTCTCGAAAACAACACCACCTGGGACCTCGTCGCGGATATCGAGGTGCTGCGCGCCGCGTTGCAGATTCGCCGCTGGCAGGTTTTCGGCGGGTCCTGGGGCAGCACGCTGGCGCTCGCCTACGCCGAGACGCACCCGGAACATGTCAGCGAACTCGTGATACGCGGTATTTTTCTTGGCCGTGGCAGCGAGCTGGACTGGCTGTACCAGGCCGGCACGAATCAGTTGTTCCCGGATCAATGGCAGAAATTCTTAGCGCCCATTCCAAGAAGTGAGCGTCGCGACATGCTGGGCGCGTATTACCGGCGGCTGACGGGCAATGATGCCGCTGAACAGGCAAAAGCGGCCAAGGCCTGGGCAATCTGGGAAGGTGCAACGAGCCAGCTGATTCCGCAGGACGCGCATATCAGGGAGTTTTCCGAGGATAAAATGGCGCTCGCCGTGGCACGAATCGAGAGTCACTACTTCATCAACAGCTGCTTCCTCGATGACAACCAGCTGCTTGATAACATCGCCCGGGTACGCGGTATCCCCGCCACGATCGTGCAAGGTCGTTACGACGTATTGTGCCCCGTCATGAATGCCTGGGAGTTGTCACAGGCATGGCCGGAAGCCAAATTGCGCATCGTGCCCGATGCGGGGCATTCTGCCTTTGAACCCGGTAACGTCCATGAGCTCGTTACCGCGACCGATACGTTCGCCTGAAAACGGATAATCATTTTGAAAAAGCTGCTGATCAAAAACGCACTGCTCGTAAACGAAGGCACAACCCGCGAGGGTGATCTCCTGGTGAGCGGTGAGCGCATCGAGAAGATCGCCGCAAGCATTGCGGCCAGCGACACGATGAATGTGCTGGATGCACAGGGTCACTACCTGATTCCAGGCATGATTGATGACCAGGTGCATTTTCGCGAGCCGGGCCTGACCGTGAAAGGCGACCTTGCAACCGAATCGGCGGCCGCAGCGGCGGGCGGCATCACGAGCTTCATGGATATGCCGAACGTCAATCCGCAGACTACGACGCGCGAGGCGCTGGCGGCGAAATACGAGCTGGCCGCTGGTCGCTGTACCGCCAACTACGGTTTTTACCTCGGTGCGACAAATCGCAATATCGAAGAGATCAAGGCATTGCAGGTCAACGAAGGCTGCGGCATCAAGGCTTTCATGGGCGCATCGACAGGCGACATGCTGGTCGACGATCCCGCCGCACTCGACCTGCTGTTCAAGCACGCGCCCGTTATTGTCCTGACGCACTGCGAGCACTCACCAACCATCTGGGAAAATGAAGCACTGGCGAAGACAAAGTATGGCGATGATGTGCCCATGTCTGAACATCCTTTGATACGCTCTGCCGCCGCCTGCCTGCAGTCGTCCACGCTCGCAACCACGCTTGCCAGCCGCCACGATGCGCTGTTGCACGTGCTGCACCTGACTACCGGCATCGAAATGGCCTTGTTCACGCCCGGCCACCGCAGTCAAAAACGCATCACAGCAGAGGTTTGTGTGCACCATCTGTGGTTTGACGAAAGCCGCTATGAGGAACTCGGTACGCGGATCAAATGCAATCCGGCGATCAAGACGGCGGACGACCGTAAGGCGCTTTTGAGAGCGCTCGCTGAAGATCGCATCGACATTATTGCGACCGATCACGCGCCGCATACCGCGGCGGAAAAACAGAACACTTACTTCAAGGCACCGGCGGGCCTGCCGCTCGTCCAACACGCGCTGCAATGCCTGTTCGACCTGGCCGCGCAGGGTCATTTCAGCATCGAGAAGCTGGTTGACAAGACCTCGCACGCGGTTGCCGACATATTTGGCGTCAAGGAGCGCGGTTATTTGCGCGAAGGCTATTTCGCGGACCTGGCGCTCGTGAATCCCGAGCAGCCGTACACCGTTGATGCCAGCAACGTCCTGTGCAAGGTTGGCTGGTCGCCATTTGAGGGCCAGACTTTCGGCAGCAGCATCGATGCAACGATCGTGAACGGCACGATCGTCTGGCAGGACGGCAAGTTGACCGGTGCGGTGGCGGGCCAGCGACTGGAATTTGGACGGGCTCGTTAACATTTCGCCGCCCATCGCGACCGATCCGCGCAATTGCTAAATGCCTGTTTACTTTCGGCTTAATCACGCTATGCTAACGCTGAAACAAGCAGGCAATACCGGCGTTATGCGCACACCGCGACTTCGTCAGTGCCAGACGACATGTCGATGAAACCTACTGACGTATCCAAGCCAGACTATTTTCACAAAGTTGTCGATTGCCAATGGGCCTGTCCGGCCCATACTGACGTTCCCGAATACATTCGCATGATCGCGCAGGGGCGCTTTACGGACGCCTACATGCTCAATCGCGAATCGAATGTCTTCCCGGGCATTCTTGGCCGCGTTTGCGACCGTCCCTGTGAGCCCGCCTGCCGGCGTGGTCGCGTAGAAGACAAACCCGTTGCGATCTGTCGCCTGAAACGCGTCGCGGCGGATCACCGCGATGACATCAGCGAACGCCTGCCGAAGGCTCCCGACAAAAAGAACGGCAAGAAAGTTGCGCTGATCGGCGCCGGCTGTGCCTCGCTGACCGTTGCGAACGACCTGCTGCCGCTCGGCTACGACATTACGATCTTTGAGGCGCTGCAGGATACCGGCGGCCTGATGCGCACCAACATCCCGCGCTTCCGTTTGCCGCCCAAAGTGCTCGACGAAGAAATCGACAACATCATCAACATGGGCGCGACGCTGAAGTTAAATCATCGCATCGACAGCCTGAAGACCATGCTGACGAAAGACGGCTTTGATGCCGTATTCGTCGGCACCGGCGCGCCGCGCGGCAAGGAACTGGAGCTGCCGGGGCGGCACGATACCAAGAACATCCACATCGGCATCGACTGGCTCGAATCGGTCGCGTTCGAGCATATCGAGGCGATCGGCGAGAAAGTGCTTATCATCGGCGTTGGTAACACCGCGATGGATTGCTGCCGTACCTCGCTGCGGCTCGGTGCAAAAGACGTCAAGGTCATGGCGCGCAAGCCGCGTGGTTTCTTCAAAGCCTCGGACTGGGAGCTCGAAGACGCCGAAGAAGAAAACGTCGAGATCGTCATCAATCATTCGCCGAAAGAATTCATCGTCGAGAACGGCAAGCTGACCGGCATGCTGTTTGAGCTGATGGAATACAAGGTCGATGACAAAGGCGGTATCGATCGCGGTACCGTCGTTGGTGAAAAAGTCATTCCCTGCGATGACGTGATTCTCGCGATCGGGCAGGAAAACGCATTTCCGTGGATCGAGCGCGACATTGGTATCGAGTTCGACAAGTGGGATTGCCCGGTTGTCGATGAAACGACCATGATGTGTTCGCGCGAGGGCGTGTTCTTCGGTGGCGATTCTGCTTTCGGCCCAAAAAATATTATCTGGGCCGTTGCGCACGGTCATCAGGCTGCGATTTCCATACACAAGTATTGTCACAGTGAAGACTTGCACGATCGGCTGCCTACCGGCATGAATCTCGCCAGCACGAAGATGGGTGTGCACGAGTGGAGCTATTCGAACAACTACGATGCATCGGAGCGGCGCATGATGCCGCACGTCGACTTGCGCGAGCGCTTCAAGAAAATCGATATCGAGGTCGAGCTCGGTTTCAATGTCGAACAAACAATCAAGGAAGTAGAGCGCTGCCTGAACTGCGACGTGCAAACTGTATTTACCGCGAAGCTGTGCATCGAATGCGATGCCTGCATCGATATTTGCCCGGTCAATTGCCTGACGATTACCGCAAACGGTGACGAGGCTGAGCTGCGCACGCGCTTGTCAGCGCCCGCAGAAAACCTCGAACAGGAACTTTATGTTTCCGAAGCCTTGCCGCAAACCAAGCGCGTCATGGTCAAAGACGAAGATCTCTGTGTGCATTGCAGCCTGTGCGCGGAGCGCTGCCCGACCGGCGCCTGGGATATGCAGAAATCGAGTATTCTAATTCCGTACGCCGCCGACGAAGCGGCGCCTGGCCGGCGGTGTGCCAAAGCCGGCTGAGAAGTGCAACAGGCGAACTAATTTCCTGAGCTGCAGAAAATATCGCAAGAGGCCGTAGAGAAAGCTCGTGTCCACAGTCAACGACGTCGTAATCAAAGTCGCAACGGTAAACGGTACTGGTTCGGCCAGCGCCAATGGCCTGCTCATGAAATCCATTTTTCGCATGGGCATCCCCGTTGTCGGTAAAAACTATTTTCCCTCGAACATCCAGGGCTTACCGACCTGGTACGAGGTGCGGGTAACCGGCAAGGGTTACCAGGCGCGCGCGGATCGCGTCGATATCATGGTCGCGATGAACGCGCAGACCTATGCGCGCGATATGGCTGAAGTAGCGTCAGGTGGCTGGCTCATCTATGACTCGACGTGGCCGCGCGGCAAACAACTCAATCGCGAAGACATTCATATTCTCGGCATTCCATTGTCGAAGATGTGCAATGAGACCTTTGACGGCGCGCGCGCCCGCATCCTGCTGAAGAACATCGCGTACGTTGGCGCACTGGCCGCGCTTTTGAATATTGACCTCGAAGTCATTGGCGAATTGCTTGGCGAAACCTTTGCGGCGAAAAAGAAGCTGATCGATTCCAACTACCAGGCGATCAAGCTCGGCTACGACTATGCGATGGAGCATTTCGAGTGCCCGCTGCCAAAGACCGTCAAGCGCCTCGATCTCACGAAGAACCACATCATCATCGATGGCAACACTGCGGCCGGGCTCGGCTGCGTTTACGCCGGCGCAACCGTCGGAGCCTGGTACCCGATCACGCCATCGACGTCGTTGATGGACGCGTTCAAGATGTTCTGCAAGAAATACCGGATCGACGAGGCCAGCCAGGGCAAAAAATTCTGCATCGTGCAGGCCGAAGACGAGCTGGCTGCGATTGGCGTGGTGCTCGGTGCAACCTGGAACGGCGCGCGCGCGTTCACCCCGACGAGCGGCCCGGGCATTTCGCTGATGGGTGAATTCATCGGCTTCGCTTATTACGCGGAAGTGCCGGCGGTAATTTTCGACGTGCAGCGCACGGGCCCCTCTACCGGCATGCCGACCCGCACTCAGCAATGCGACCTGATTTCCTGCGCGTACGCATCGCACGGCGATACCCGGCATGTGCTGCTGTTCCCGGCCAACCCGGAAGAGTGTTTCTACACCGCGGTGAAGGCCTTCGATCTTGCTGATCGCCTGCAGACGCCGGTGCTCGTGTTGTCCGATCTCGACATCGGCATGAACGACTGGATGTGTCCCGACCTGCAGTGGGACGAGAGCTACCAGCCGGACCGCGGCAAATTGTTAACGGCCGAACAGCTCGAAGGTATGGATAAATTCTATCGCTACCTCGACAGCGATGGCGACGGCATAACCTATCGCACGCTGCCGGGCGAACACCCGAAAGGCTCGTTTTTTACGCGCGGCTCAGGCCACAACAAGCTGGGTGGCTACACTGAGGATTCCGCCGAGTACCAGGATGTTGTCGATCGCCTGCTCGTCAAATGGGAAACGGCGCGCCGCATGGTGCCACAGCCAGAAATCAAGTATTCCAGCTTTAACAAGGAAGCCGTCCTGACGCTCGGCAGCTGCGATGGTGCGGCGCGCGAAGCGCTGGATAAACTGCAGGAGCAGGGTACCGGCCTTAACTACTGCCGCGTCAAGGCTTTCCCTTTCAGTGAATCCGTGCGCGAATTTATTCTGAAACACGATCGCGTTTACGTGGTCGAACAGAACCGCGATGCGCAATTGCGCTCGCTGCTGATTCTCGACCTGGAGCTCGATCCCGCGCGACTTGTACCGTTACTGCATTACAACGGCATGCCGTTATCGGCAAGCTTCATCGTCGACAAGATCATGGAAAAACGCGCTCAGGGCCAGGCTGCCTGAGACATAGAGGTCAACATGAGCTATATCGCCAAACCGAAAATTACGCATCCGAAAATGCCGCGCAACACGCTCGGGCTTACCGTGCGCGATTACGAAGGCTCGGTTTCAACGCTGTGCGCCGGGTGTGGTCATGACTCGATTACGGCGGCGCTGATCCAGGCAGTGTTCGAGCTTAATATCGAGCCGCACATGCTCGGCAAGATGAGTGGCATCGGCTGCTCTTCCAAAACGCCGGCGTATTTTGTCAGCCAGTCGCACGGTTTTAATTCCGTGCACGGGCGCATGCCCTCTGTGACGACCGGTGCCAACGCCGCCAATCGCGATCTTTTGTACATCGGCGTATCCGGCGACGGCGATTCCCTGTCTATCGGCATGGGGCAGTTTGCGCACGTGATTCGTCGCAACCTCAACATGTGCTATATCATTGAAAATAATGGTGTTTATGGCTTAACGAAGGGCCAGTATTCGGCCTCCGCCGATGTCGGCAGTACCGCCAAGAAAGGGCCGGCCAACCGGCAAATGCCGATTGATCCGGTCAGTACCGCGATCGGCCTCGGCGCCACCTACATAGCGCGCGGTTTTTCCGGCGACAAGAAGCAGCTCGTGCCACTGATCAAGGGCGCGATCGCGCACAAAGGCTTCGCGCTGCTCGATATCATCAGTCCCTGTGTCACGTTCAATGATCACGTCGGCTCGACGAAGAGCTACGCGCACACGCGCGAGTTTTACCACCACGTGATCGATGCCGATTTTGTGCCGCCGGCAAAAGAGATTGTCGCCGCCTACGAAGCCGGCGAAGCGATGCCAGTGGAAATGCATGACGGCAGCAAGATCGTGTTTCGCAAAGTCGACCAGGACTATGACCCAACCAGCCGCGCAGCTGCCTTCTCGTACCTGAGAGACAGTGTGCGTGCCGGCGAGATCATTACCGGCCTGTTGTATATCGACGCAGAATCCGGCGACATGCACGACCTGTCTGGCAGTGTCGACCGGCCGCTTGCCAGGATTCCTTATGCCGAGCTCAATCCCGGCAAGGAAAAACTGGCAAAACTCATGAGCGACTATCGCTAGGCTCGCCGCTGATTGATGCCCAGGCACCAGGGGATACATAAGTGAACAAGCAACGACGCCGCCTCGTGCAGGCGAGCCTGCTCGGAGGCGCGGTTGCTGCGGGTGGCTTACTGCCCGCCTGCGCAGAGCAACAGGAAGCATCAGCGCCCAAGCCGCTGTCGCCGAAGCGACAACCGGCAATGCGCATCCTGGTGCTCGGTGGGACCGGCTATATCGGACCGCACATGGTGCGCGAAGCTTTGCTCCGCGGTCACACCGTCGAGTTGTTCAATCGCGGGCGCACCAACGACGAACTGTTTCCGGATTTAAAAACTTACGTCGGCGATCGCAACAACGGCCTGGCGCCGCTTGCCGACGGCAAATGGGACGTCATCATCGACAACTCTGGCTACGTGCCACGCCACGTTGCGGATTCCGCCAAACTGCTGTCGAGTCGCGCGTCGCACTACATTTTTATCTCCAGCATCTCTGCCTACGCGGACTTCGGTTCGCCGCTCGATGAAGACTCGCCGCTTGCCAGCATCGCTGACGAGACCGTCGAAGAAGTAACGAACGAGACCTATGGTCCGCTGAAGGCGCTGTGCGAGAAGCGCGCCGCGCAGGAGTTTGGTGCAGACAGGCTGGCAGTGCTGCGGCCAACCTATATCTGCGGTCCGGGTGATCGCACGGATCGCTACACCTACTGGCCGGTGCGCACGATGCGTGGCGGCGAAATGCTGTGGCCAGGAACTGCAAATGACGACATCCAGATTATCGATGTCCGCGACCTCGCCAATTTCGTTATCGATGTGGCTGAAAAACGCATCAGCGGTATCTACAACACGGTAACGCCGGCCGGCAGCTTTACGATGGGGCAGTTGCAGCAGGATTGCTTAGCCGTCACGGCGTCTGACATGACGCCCGTCTGGGTAGATTACGAATTTCTGAAAGCCAGTGGTGTAACCGAAACCGGCGAGCTGCCCATCTGGGTAGCGCCGCAATCAGCAGAGGCCTACGTCGCGAAAGTCAGCGGTGAACGGGCAGCGGCGCAGGGCCTCGTCACACGGCCGCCGCGCGAGACAGCGCGCGACACGATTAGCTGGTGGGCAACGCTCCCTGCCGAACGCACTGCGACACTGCGTGCCGGGCTGAAGCCCGAGCGCGAAGCTGAATTGCTCGCGAGCTGGAAGTCACGGCAAAGCTGACGCGAGCTGCCGGTGCGACAGCCCGCGTCATTCTCGCTAGTTCCAGAGTTTCTTCCACCACGTCTCGTTTGAGCCAGGATCGATGCTCGCGAGTGTCGGAATGCGTTTGCGAATCTCATCGATGCTCCAGCCGGTCAGGCTTGCCAGCGTTTCTGCTTCGCGCTGCTGCCGCTCACGCACTGCGGCCTGGTAGATGTCTGCACCGCATTCGATTCTGCCCTTGAAGGGATGCCGAATGACGTAGCGGCCCTGGAAGTTGCTGCGATCACCGGTCTCATGAAACATCAGGTCTTCCGGGAAATGACTCTTGTCGTAGCGCACGTGCAGCCGCGTGACGAAAACATTCTGCGCCTGTTGCGGTGCCATTTTGCGAGTAGCACCTTGCGGCTGGTCCAGCCAGAACACGCCAAGCTTCTGCAGCTGAGCAGCGCTCAAAGGGTCAGCGGCGCAGGGATCGCACCATGCCATGTCCCAGGCGTATTCGAGAAACACCGCGCGATTGTTCTCCTTCTCGACCTGGCGCGCGAACATCGCTTGATAGAATTCGCCAAACTCATCTTCAATGTATTCGGGAACTTCGCTGTTACTCGGCAGGCGCACCGTGCGGTAGTTGGCCGTCTCGACGCGACCTGTGCGGGTGAGCGTGTATACGAACAGTTCCTGTGTGCCGTTTGCATTCAAGGTGCCAAGTCGAATGGGCAACATGAAGCGCTTGCTCTCGAACGCAATCTGTAATGGTCGCAATTTGGCGAAGCCCAGCTTGGCCTGTTCCTCGAGGTTAACCCTGGCAACGAAGAATCGCATGTCCTGTTTCAGGTAGCTGTTAACAACGGGCCTTGCACCTTCAGGCAGCTTGTAACCGTTGTCCTGCAGCCAGTCGATCAGCCCGGTGCTTTCCTTTGCTGACAGAATCAGGATGTCGTACTCGCCGACGGTATAGCTTGCTTCGATCGTGACGCCGCTTTCTTCCTCGGGCAGGCGATTCGCCTGGGCCGCCATCGAGCGCGGGAACGCCATCGCGTCTGACTTCATTTCCATGCGCATGCAGGGATCCGGGTCGTGATATTCGACAAGGCGCGGCGCGGTGTAGGCGTCGAGGTGATCCAGCAGCGAGGCGTCGCCGACATTGATCTGTTCGCGCTCGATGAACGTCGGTACCGGGATGACCATCGCGAAATCGCGAGTGTCGCCCTGGAAATCATTGGCCATCGTAATAACCGTGCGGTCGCCGTCGCGCACCAGCACGACCTGCGACGCTTTGTTGTACAGCGCCGTGTCGGCACGCGCGACATAAAAGCCGCAGAACGCCTGGGCGGTCGCGCTAATGGTAAAGGTGGCGACTGCTGTGCAAAGCAGTATCAGTATTCGCATCGTAAAGCTCCTTGGGATCGGGTCTGGAGGGGTGATTTGCTGCGTGCCATTGATAACGCGCACCGCGCAAAAGCAGGTCGAGCAGGGGAACCAGCGGTGCGCAGCAGAAAAGGGCAAGCAGCGGGCCGTAGGGTTTGTAAAGCGTGAACTGAATGGTGAAACCGACGGCCGCGACCAGGCAGCCGTACAACACCCGCCCCAATGCAGCGTCGGGCGCCGTTTTTGGATCCGAGATCATGAAAAAGGCAAACAGCAGCAGTGCGCCGTTCTGTATCTGGTGGGCTGGAATCGTCAGCGGATCGCCGAGCCAGAGGGCGCGGCCAAACAGCAACGCTGCGTAGCAGGCCAGGAAAGCGAGCGTTGTTTCAGCGCGTTTTGCGCGCGTCAAAACCAGGAAGCCACAGCAGGCGAGCGCGAACGCCGCGATGGTCGTGTTGCCCCACTGGCCCGTGGAAACCCAGACATCGTCGCGCAGCAGCATCAGCAGCACGATGGCGCTGTTCGCCGGATTGAACACGTGCTTGCCGTTGATGCGCAGCAGGAACTTGCTGCTGATCGCAATGATCGCGGCGGCTGCAAACCAGGCAACCTCGCTGCTGCGGAAAAGCAGCATCAGCGACAGTGCCGTGATCATCGCGCTCTTCGGATCGAAATGCTGGCGAGTTGCGAGGCTGGCCGCGAACTGGGTGGCCTGTGCAAAGAACAGAATCAGCAGCGCATTCGTCACGCTGATCGGGAAGCCAAGCAATACGATGCCGCAGACAACGAGGGAGCCGAGTACTGCGATCTGGTAGTGCCGCGGGTCGGGTTTGAGTTTGAGTGTTCGCATGGTGTTGTAAACGGGGCGCGCCAGCGAACGGGGTCCAGCAGCCAATAATAATCTGCGGATCGATTTGCCAGATGATTTATAACTAATTGATTATCATAAAGATTACGATAAAGTACGTGGATCTGAATCCAAGCCGGCGGCGGCGCGCATCTGTAGACTGAAACGACGCCGCGGGTGTCTGTAGCAGGAGTAGATGATGGTTGAGGAACTGATTCCGATCGTGATGTTTTTGAGCATCGCGCTCGTCTTGGGGCTGTTTTACTGGTTCAGGTACCTGGCGCGCCGGGAAATGCAGCGGACCGTGCGCATAGCGCTCGAACGTGGCAACGAGTTGAGCCCGGAACTGCTCGATCGACTGGGCGAACCGCGCAAGTCGGCAGGCGGAGACCTGCGGCGCAGCCTGATTGCTATCGCCATCGGTCTCGGTGTTGGCTTGTTCGGTGTCGCCCTGGGTGAAGAGGATGCCGTGCGGCCGCTATTTGCTGCATCCTTGCTGCCGCTTTTCATAGGCATTGCCTACTTCATACTGTGGCGCATCAATCCTGACAGGAATGCAAGCTGAACAAAGCCGCAACAACGACGTTGAGCGGCGATGATGCAGAGCTCATCGCCGCAGCGGTTGCCAACCAGAGTGCCGCGGCGTTTGGCGAGCTTGTGCGCCGCTACCAGTCGCAGATTCGCTTGTTCCTGCTGCGCCTGTGTCGTGATGCCAGCGAGGCGGATGACCTTGCACAGGACTGTTTTGTAACTGCCTGGCAGAAGCTGTCGATGTACAGCGGCAGCGGCAGTTTCGCCGGCTGGTTGCTGAAAATTGCCTGGACGACGTTTCTGCAGGCGAAACGCAAGCGGGATCGCTATCGGGAAGTCGTTCAGCAGGCGGCGGCGGAGGGCACGGTTGCCCGGACCGTACTGCCCAGCGATGAAATTACTGATCTCGATCGCCTGCTGGCGGCGCTCACGGAACAGGAGCGGGCCGTGATGATTCTCGCCTATGCCTGCGGCTTGTCGCATCGCGAGATCAGCGCCGTTGCCGAGGTGCCGATTGGTACGGTCAAATCGATAATTTTCCGCGGCAAGGAAAAACTCAGACAGGAATTCGACATTGAAGATCATCAGTATGGATAAATTTAAAGCAGACGACACAGACCGCAAATTGCGCGCAATGTTCTCTGACGCACCGCTGGCCGATGATGGTTTCAGTGAAAAGATCATGCAGCGGCTGCGCCGAGACGAGCGACGGAGGCAGCTGCTGGTGACGACGGCTGTTGTTGTTGGCGGTTTATTTGCCACAGGTCCGCTGTTGCAGCTATTCCAGAATCTCGGCCCATTTATCGTGAGAATGGATAGCAGCTTTACTGACGCCGCTGCGCCGCTTGCTGCAGTGCAAACCGGTATCGCGCTGCCACTGATAGGCGCACTGCTTCTCGGCGTCCTGGCGGCCGTCAGGCTGCTCGAGGAATAGAAAAACGCTATTTTTCAGCCATTTGTCGGGTCTGGTGATGCTTGCTCGATTGCGCAAAATCTGTCTCCGCTGAGCTGTCATTCGCGACAGATTAAAACCGTGACTGTGTCGTTGTTTCCGCCACGACCGTCGTATACATTGGCAACATGAACCTTCGCGAGGAAGTCGAGAAATTGCTGCCGAACTGGGAACGCTGGTATCCCAGCCTGTTCGATGCGGCGAATGATCTTGGCGTGATCAAAGCGCAGGTTTGCGATCCGAATTCACTGTTGCTGACCAACCGGCATTCCGGCGTGCGCCAGAAAGCCGAAGATGCGCATCGCGACAAGTGGGGCGGTAACTTCCAGGAATAATCGAGAGCCGGCGTGACGCCGTCATCTCGTCAGTCAATTCAGCTGTGGGGAAATCCAATGGGATTTGAGCTTGATGCCGTTCGCGCGGAGTTTCCTGCGCTGGCAATTGCAGATAACGGACGTCCAAGAATTTATTTCGACAACCCGGCCGGCACCCAGGTGCCGCAGATTGTCGTTGATCGCATGTCGGAATGTCTGATCGAAGCGAATGCGAATCTCGGCGGGTATTTCGAAACCTCGCTGCGCGCCGATGCGATCGTCGACGAAGCACACCAGGCGGTTGCCGATTTTCTGAACGCCGCGTCACCCGACGAAGTCATCTTCGGCCAGAACATGACGACGCTGACGCTGTACCTGTCGCGTTCGATAGGCCGTACGCTACAACGCGGTGATGAGATCATCCTGTCGCGGATGGATCACGACGCCAACGTCACGCCATGGACCCTGCTCGCCGAGGATCTCGGCCTGGTCGTGCGCTGGCTGCCGTTTAACACCGAAACCTTTGAGTTCGATCTTGCCGAGCTCGACAAGCTGCTAAACGCGAAAACCCGGCTTGTCTGTATCGGCGGCGCCAGCAACCTGCTCGGCACCATCAACGATGTGAAAACCATCAGCGCGAAGGCACGCGCAGCTGGTGCCTGGTCTTACATTGACGCTGTGCAGCTCGCACCGCATGTTCCTGTTGACGTGCAGGATATCGGCTGCGATTTCCTGGCCTGTTCCGCATACAAATTCTTCGGCCCGCACCAGGGCGTGCTGTGGGGTCGGCGTGAAGTGCTCGAATCGCTGACACCCTACAAGGTTCGACCGGCGCCAAAGGAACTGCCCGGTTGCTTCGAGACCGGCACGCAGAGTCATGAAGGTATGGCGGGAACCGCAGCGGCTATCGACTACTTCGCCTGGGTAGGCCAGACGATGGCGCAGGACTTCATGCAGGAAAATGCGCGGTACCAGGGTCGCAGTCGCAACGTGCACGCAGCGCTGGCCTGCCTGTTCGCCTACGAACAGGACCTGGCGCTGCGCCTGATCGACGGCTTGCAGCAGTTGCCGGGCGTTCGCGTACTCGGCGTCACCGACAAAAACGCGATGCACCGGCGCGTACCAACCGTCTCCTTTGTTGCAGACGGTAAGGCGTCCCCGGCAATTGCCCGCAGTCTCGCCGAGCGCAATATTTTTGTCTGGAGCGGCCATAATTATGCGGTCGAAGCAGCGGATACGCTGGATATCGCCAAGACCGGCGGCGCGGTACGAGTCGGGCCGGTGCATTACAACAGCTTTGCCGAGATCGATACCCTGTTGAATGCGCTCGAAGACGTTTTGGGCCAGGCAGACGCTGCCTGAGGTTAGTGCGCCAGGCGTTGGCGCTGGCCGCCAGCGCTGCGAATCGCGCTAGTCGCGCGCGAAGAACTCGCGGACCGTTTCATCTGCGACGCGGCGCAGGAACTCTGCATCTTCTTTGCTGACGGCACCAAAGTAGTCGTAGTTGATGTCGACTGCGGACTTTCCGTAAATGCTCTGGTAGACCACACAAGCGGCGAGATAGGTGCCAGGCAGGCTCGGGTGCGTGCCGTCGAATGCCTTGTGCAAGCTGATACCAGGGCGTTGCCGGTAGGCTCTTTCGAAGGCCAGGCCTACCGGAATGACAAGGGCCTTCAGCTCATTGCCGACCGTGACGTAAGTCTGCGTGATCCGCTCGATCATCTGCGGGTCGTAACTTGCGTGTGGTTCCACGTACGCGTGCGTCATGTAGAGCGCGACTTCTGCACCGGTTGCGCGGATCTTCGCACTCATTTCCATCGCGGTTTTTCGAAACTGCGCGCGACTCTTGCTGTTCTGCACTTCGCCGCTGCCGCCCTGCAAAATGACCAGCTCGAAGGGCTCTTTGAAGCCCAGCCGCCCGGGCTCCAGCAGGCTGTCGATGTGATGGTGTGAAAGGCGCGCGCCGCCGATCGTTGCTGATTTGTACTGGATATCGTCTGCCAGCTGGGGATCGAGTTCTGCCACGATGCGACGCACATGGTTATGCAGACTGTCGTTGTAATACAGGTAGCTGTTACCGACGAAAAGAATTCGCATCGGCGAAGTATTTTCGAGGCGTTCAATATCAGGCGCGAGGGAGGCGCCTGTCTGTGCGGCGCAGGATGCTTGTGCCAGCAGCAGTAAAAAACCGGCTGCGGCGTGGACAAAGACTTTCGACCTGTTCATTGGATACCCGCTTCGTTGTTGATTGATGACTGCAAAATGTTGGCGATTGCTGAACGAGTCGCCTGCGTCATGGTGCTGCCGCAGACAGCCTGCATAAAACCGGCATCGATAAGAACCTGCTCGATACGTGACAAAATCCGCTCATGCGCCACCTTTGCCGAACATTTCAAGCTTAAGGAAAGTTTCGCAAGTCACGAGATGGTAAAGAGATCTGCGGCGGCTTTATACCGCATTCTGCCTTGTCCCTGGCAAGCCTGATGTGGCAAGGTCGACAGCAGAGCAGGGGGCAGGAGCGTGACCAATAAAACCATCACACGAAAAGTGATAACCACTCCCAGACCGGCAGACGCCTCGGTTAACCGCCCTCTCGACACTTACCAGATCGTAGGTCGTGTGCTGGGGCCGTTGCTGTTCGCCACCATGCTCGCAACTGAACAGTGGCAATCGACCATGGATCCGGTAGCGTGGCGCGCGGCCG
Organism: Woeseia sp.; assembly: GCA_049665065.1. Taxonomy (GTDB): domain Bacteria; phylum Pseudomonadota; class Gammaproteobacteria; order Steroidobacterales; family Woeseiaceae; genus Woeseia. The sequence goes on from JBATFU010000434.1 coordinate 16,933, forward strand.
CGGTTGGCATGTGGATGGCCGTGTGGTGGGCAACCGAAGCAATCCCGGTGCCGGTAACGGCCTTTCTGCCTATCGTCCTGTTCGACCCGCTCGGCATCAGCAATCTGCGCGATGCCGCCGCGCCGTACGCGAACCCGATCATCTACCTGTTCCTCGGCGGCTTCATGATGGCGCTGGCGCTCGAGCGCTGGAACCTGCATCGACGCATCGCGCTTGCGGTGCTGGAAAGAACGGGTACTGACGGACGCCGCCTGATTGGCGGCTTCATGCTGGTGTGCGCGCTGCTCAGCATGTGGATGACCAATACCTCAACGACGATGATGCTGTTGCCGATCGTACTGTCGGTCATCGGCGTTATACGTGACAACGTCACTGATATCAGTTTGCAGCAGCGCGACAATTTCCAGGTGGCGATGCTGCTCGGTCTCGCCTATTCGGCGAGCATTGGTGGCCTGGCCACGCTGATCGGAACGCCGCCGAATGCGCTGCTGATCGGTTACCTCGCGAGTAACTACGGCATCGAGATCAGCTTTGCGCGCTGGATGGTGGTCGGCGTCCCGATCAGTGCGGTGATGCTGCCCATTGCGTGGCTGGCCCTGACGCGCTTCCTGTTTCCGGTCAACATTCCCGAGAATCGCGCTGTCCGCAATCACCTGCACGAGTTGCGTACGCAAATGGGGCCGATGAGCATTGCGGAAAAGCGGGTCGCAATTATTTTCGTCACGGTCGTTCTGTGCTGGATGTTTCGCCGACCGGTCACTGAATGGCTGGGGCTGACCGGCGTCTCGGATGCCGGCATCGTCATGACCGCGGCGGTCCTGCTGTTCATGATTCCGAGTGGCAATGCGGCGCAACCGCAGCTGATGACCTGGCACGACGCGACGCGACTGCCGTGGGGCGTATTGATCCTGTTCGGCGGTGGTCTTAGTCTTGCTGCGGCGGTGTCCGATTCCGGCCTCGCGTTGTGGATGGGCGAGCAGCTTTCGCCATTAAACGCTCTGGGCACCGCGGTGCTGGTTGTCGCTGCAGTGACGCTCGTTATTTTCCTGACGGAATTGACCAGCAATCTGGCGACGACGGCCACGCTGCTGCCGGTTGTCGGTGCTATTGCGATTCAGGCTGGCGTGCCGCCGATCGTACTCACCGTGCCAATAACCATTGCGGCGAGCTGCGCGTTCATGCTGCCCGTAGCAACTCCGCCAAACGCGATCGTGTTTGCGACAGGTACTATACGCATTCCACAGATGGTGAAAGCCGGGATACTGCTGAACCTGATGGGCGTGGTGCTGGTGTCACTGGCGGCGTTTTACCTGGCGCCCGTGCTGGTCGAGTAGCGCGTGTATCGCGGCGAGACGGGCTCACAACTGAACGCGACGGGCATGCGGCTATGGCTGGCGCTGTTGCAATCGCCGTGGCCGAGTTGAGGATCTTTACCGGGTGCTACCGGCAGGCGTAACCGATCCGCACCAGCCGTGAAAGCAGAAGAACCGTGAAAACCAGCAAGCTCCCGATTGACCTGTATCAGCAAGAGGATGTTGTTGCGCTCAGTCGCGCACTGCTTGGCAAATTGCTATGCACTTCGGTTGACGGAGCGCTCTGCAAGGCGATCATTCGCGAGACCGAGGCGTACGCCGGCGAAACGGATCGTGCAAGCCACGCCTATGGCGGCCGTCGCACGCCGCGCACCGAGATAATGTACGCGGCCGGCGGTTGCGCCTATGTCTACCTGTGTTATGGCATTCATCATCTCTTCAATGTGGTAAGCAACCGCGAAGGAGTGCCGCACGCGATACTGGTGCGCGCTGCAGTGCCGGTCCTTGGTCGCAATACGATGCGCCAGCGACGCGGGCGCGACGACAGCGACCTGAAGCTGCTGGATGGGCCGGGCAAAGTTGCAGAGGGGCTTGGAATAACGACGGCACTCAATGGCACATCGCTGCGTGGCGACACGCTGTGGCTGGAAGATGCCGGGATCGCGATTCCTGCGGAGTCCATTGTTGTCGGGCCACGCGTCGGAGTGGACTATGCGGGGGAAGACGCGGCTCTGCCGTATCGCTTCAGGCTTTCAGCGGCATTTGCGAAGTCAGTTCTGGCGTCCTGATCGGGGCGTGCCCGGCATTACTAGTCGGCTTCGCTGACAGCGGCTGAATCTGCCGTCAATTTATCTGCGGAGTCCGTGCCAAGCGACAAACCTGCGGCGATACGCTGCTTTTGCCGCTCGCGGTAGACGTCGCGAATTCGCAGGCGCTCGGCCTCCAGAAACTTCGCACTGTCCCGTTTGCTGTCAGCCGACCTGCGGCCAGATTCGACAGCCTCTTTGCCATCCCTGACCTGCGGCTTGCTGTCAGCCGGCGTTGACTGCATATCGTCAGCGGCTTGCTGCAAACGCTCTGCTTCTATCGCAGCTGCCTGTGCGAGCTGTGCCGCAATGGCGGACGCAGCAGGCTGCGTTTGTGCCGGCTCGGCGACACCGGGTCGCGGCATTGCCAGCGACACTGCCAGAACGACTGAAAAAATAACCGCTCGCATAATGAACTCCCTATCCGGACCGCGCGCAGTTTGCCGTGCAAAGATTACCGCTACGTAAATTTTCACATTCTGTAACAGTGTCTGTGCCCGCGCAGTGCGAAAACGCCGGCTTTTCACCGGTCAGCGTCTTACGCTGCCGTCGACAGCCCCCTACAATGGCATTTGACCGCCGCGTTGCGGCGCAAATTTTCCCACCTGATCCCAAGGCCCCGCGATGGACGTCCCGGCACACACGCATTTGCTTGATCTCACCAACAAGACGGCACTGGTCACCGGCGCAAGCCAGCACATCGGCGCCGCCATCGCCCTGCGGCTTGCCGAGGCGGGCGCGAAGCTTGTCGTGCACTACCGCAGCAGGCCCGATGACGCGGCGCGCATCGTCAGCGCCATCAGGAAGGCAGGTGGCGAAGCGATGGCGCATGGAGGTGAACTGAGCCGGCCGGCCGATGCAGCCGCATTAGTGAAGAGCACGATCGATCACTTCGGCGGCATCGACGTGCTCGTCAACAACGCCGGTTCGTTTCCGGTTGGCGCATTTCTCGATCTGAGTCACGAAGACTGGCAATTGATGCAGCGCTCGAATGTCGACAGTGCGTTCCTGTGCATGCAGGAGGCGGCGCGATACATGAAGTCACACGGTGGTGGCTCAATCGTAAATATCGCGTCTATTGCCGCAACCAGTCCCGGACCTCTGCACAGTCACTACAACAGCGCAAAGGCAGCGATGGTCATGCTGACGCGCTCGGCCGCCCAGGAGCTTGGGGAGTTCGGTATTCGGGTTAACGCGGTGTCACCGGGGGTCATTAACAAGCTCGGTATTCGCGAGGAGTGGCCGGATGGGGTGCAGCGCTGGGAGGCCCGCGCGCCGTTGCAGCGCATGGGCGAACCGGAAGATGTCGCCGATGCCTGCCTGTTCATGGCGTCCAGCGCGTCGCGCTGGATCAGTGGCCACAATCTTGTCGTGGATGGCGGCATGACGGCAGCCAGCATTTACTAGGAAGATCATGTCATGCGACGCGGTGCGCTGGCCTGAGCGTTTCCCGATGCAAGTAAGCGATAGCGCTGCCCGCTACCGGCTCGCGGTCGACGCGCCAATGCCTGACGAGTCTGACGTGCAGCAGGGCGCTCATTAGCGAGCTCCTTACAAACCGTTACTGGTAACCGCGTGCCTGCAAATTAAACAGGTGCGCATAGCGACCGTTCAAATCCAGCAGACTTTGATGATTGCCGCGCTCAACGATGCGCCCGTTTTCCATCACGACAATCTGGTCAGCCGCACGCACGGTGGAGAAGCGATGCGAGATCAGGATGCTCATCTTGTCATGACTGGATTTGCGAAAGTGTTCGAACACTTCGGCTTCGGACGCGGCATCCATCGCGGCGGTGGGTTCATCGAGCACCAGGATGTCGGCGTCAGAGCGCATGAACGCACGCGACAAAGCGATCTTCTGCCACTGGCCGCCTGACAGTTCACGGCCGCCTTTGAACCAGCGGCCGAGCTGCGTCTGGTAGCCCTCCGGCATGCTCTCGATAAACGGCGCAGCCATGCCCGTCTTCGCCGCTTTGGCCCAGCGCGCTTCGTCATCCAGGTAACGCACATCGCCAGCACCAATATTCTCGCCAACAGAAAACTGGTAGCGCCCGAAGTCCTGGAAGATTACACCGATGCGCTCGCGCAACGCTTCGACATCCCATGCGGTCAGCTCCAGCCCGTCGAGCAGGATTTTCCCGGCAGTCGGTTCGTACAGCCGCGTCAGCAGCTTGACGAGCGTTGTCTTGCCGGAGCCGTTCTCGCCAACGAGCGCGAGGCTTTCGCCGGGCCTGATCTGCAGCGTAATGCCACTCAAGGCATCTGCGTCGCTGCCGGGATAACGAAACGACACGTCCTGGAATTCGATGCCGCGTGCGGGCTCCGGCCCTTTCGCCGCAGCGCCGTTACGAACGGGTACTTCCTGTGCGAGGTACTCGTACAGGTTCGACAGATAAAGATTGTCTTCGTACATGCCGCTGATCGCCGAAAGGCTCGCGGCCACCGCTGCCTGGCCCTGGCGAAACAGCATCAGGTACATCGTCATCGCGCCGAGGGTTATCTCGCGGCTGATCGTCGCCAGCACGATCCAGACGTACGCGCCATAGAACGCAGCGGTTGATAACAGGCCGAGCAGGAAGCCCCAGGTATCGCGCCGCAACGTCAGCTTGCGGTCTTCAACAAACAGCTTGTCGAAGATATCGCGGTACCGCTGCAGCAGGCGCGGACCTAGCTGGAACAGTTTGACCTCCTTGACACCGTCTTCACGCGCGATCACGGTTTCGAGGTACATCTGCATGCGCGTTTCCGGCGAGCGCCAGCGAAACAGGCGAAACGCATCGCCGGAAAATTTCGCCTCGGCGAAAAACGACGGCAGGCCGGCGCCGATCAGTATTGCAACTGCCCACGGCGAGAACTGCCACAGCAGCACTGCGTAACTCGTGAGCGTTATCGCGTTCTGCGTCAGGCCAAAGGTGCGATTCACAAGGCTAAGCGGCCGACTCGAGGCCTCGCGCCGCGCCTGGGTCAGCTTGTCGTAAAATTCCGAGTCCTCGAAATGCGTGAGCTGCAACGTCAGCGCTTTCTCAAGAATCATCACGTTGACGCGCTGGCCCAGCAGCGCGCGCAGCAGGGACTGGCTGGCAGAGATGCCGCGCTGGCTGCCCGCCACGAGGATAACGAGCACGGCTTCGAACCCGACCAGCGAAAGTACGTGGCGAATGTCTGGAGCATCGCTTGCCATCGCCTTAACCACGCCATCGACGATGAGCTGTCCGACATAGGCAATGCCCGCAGGCAGTATGCCGGCGGTCAGTGTCAGCACGGCGAGAACTAACGTCAGGGCGCGGCTCGTCGTCCAGACCAGCGCCATCGCGCGGTGGCTGTACTGGAACACCCCGAGAAAGCGCGTGACAAAATTGGCTTCGGCGGCGTCGCTCATGATGTTCGGGTCATCGACGGTGCCGTTGTCTGCGGGGAGGTCTTGCTGATCATTGCGGCCAAGCATAAAGCATGAACGCTCGCTGCAATACGCCTTTGTGAGTCAGGCTGCCGTACTGCGGGACGCGACCGGCCGTGCGCAGCTTGGCCGTCGTTCACAACTACGGATTCAAGCACGCGCGGGTCGCTGCAACCTGAGGCTTCGCGAATAACAGGGTTAACGGGCCCGTGCCGGAACACGGCGTTGCGCTGTCTGGAACGTGTCCGGCCTGTCGCACATGGAAAGCGAGCACCAAGCAGGCGCGTGTAAAACCGGCCTAGTCAGTATGCGTATCGCGCCACACATCGGCGACGGCGATGGCACTCATGTTGAAAATACCTTTCATGCTGAGCGACGGCGTCACGATGTGCGCCGGGTGGGCGGTGCCAGAAAGAATAGGGCCTATGAACAACGCGTCGGTAATAGAGCGGATAAGTTCCATCGCGATGTTCGCGGTATCGAGATTCGGCATGATCAGCAGGTTTGCGCGACCCGTTAGCGGTGAATCCGGATCGAGCGTCTTGCGGATGCTTTCATTCATCGCCGTGAGTGCATGCATTTCACCGTCTACCTCAAGGTCCGGTGCACACTCGTGCAGGATGCGTGTCGCGTCACGCATCTTGCGGGCGGTCGCTGCGCGCGATGAGCCAAAGTTGGAATGCGACAGAAGCGCGACGGACGGCCGAATGCCAAAGCTTCGCACGCGTCGCGCGCTTGCCAGCGTCGTTGCAACGATCTGGTCGACGGTCGGGTTTACTGCGATGAAGCAGTCCGAGAGGAACAGGGGGCCGTCCGCGAGAAACAGGACCGACATCGAGGAGATCTTCTGGCCCGGCGTTGCGGGACCAATGATCTCGATGATTTCCTGCAGGTGATGATCAAAGCGGCCGATCGTTCCGCAGAGCAGCGCATCGGCCTGCTTCATTGCCACCATGCAGGCCGCGATGACTGTCGTGTTGGTGCGCATGGTCGCCTTGGCGGCCTGCACGGATACGCCTTTTCGACAAACGCGCGAGTGATAGTAGCGCCAGTATTCACGGTAGCGAGGATCGTCCTGCGGGTCGACGAGTTCAAAATCCTTGCCAATCTCCATGCGCAGGCCGAGGCGCTTGATGCGGTCCTGCACGACCGCAGCACGGCCGATGATAATCGGGCTCGCGAGTTTCTCGTCAATCACCGCCTGCACTGTGCGCAACACGGTCATGTTCTCGCCTTCCGCGTACACAAGACGCTCGGTATCGCGCTTGGCCACATCGATGATGGGCTGCATGAACATGACCGAGCGGTGCGAGAAGCTACGCAGCTTGTCGCGGTATTGGTCGAAGTCTTCGATCGGCCGGGTGGCAACGCCCGACTGCATCGCCGCTTTCGCGACCGCCAGCGAGACATCTTCCATCAGGCGCGGGTCAAAGGGTTTCGGAATCAGGTACTGCGGTCCGAAGGTCAGGTTTTCATCCTGGTAGGCGTTGGCCACTTCGTCAGTGGATTCGCGGCGCGCTATGTTGGCGATTGCATCGACGCAGGCAACTTTCATTTCTGCATTGATGTGGGTTGCGCCCACGTCCAGTGCGCCGCGAAAAATAAACGGGAAGCACAGGACATTGTTGACCTGGTTCGGGTAGTCGGAGCGCCCGGTCGCGATGATCGCATCCGGCCGCGCCGCGAGCGCGAGGGCCGGCAGGATTTCCGGTACCGGGTTTGCGAGCGCAAGAATCAGTGGCCGGTCGGCCATTTTCTTGACCATTGCAGGACTCAGGACTTCCGGGGCCGACAAGCCGAGAAAGATATCGGCGCCCTCGATGGCATCATCGAGATCGCGCATGTCGGTATCGCGAGCGAACACATCCTTGTAAGGATTCATGTCTTTTTCGCGCCCCTTGTAGACCACGCCCTGCAGATCGCAGAGCGTGATGTGTTCTTTTTTCAATCCGAGATCGACAAGCAGGTTGAGGCAGGAAAGACTGGCCGCGCCGCCGCCTGTCGACACGAGCTTCACGTCGGCGAGATTCTTGCCGACGACTCTGAGTCCGTTCTTGATGGCCGCGCTGGCGACAATCGCGGTGCCGTGCTGATCGTCATGGAACACCGGAATGTTCATGCGCTCCGTCAGCTTCTGTTCGACGATGAAGCACTCGGGCGCCTTGATGTCTTCGAGATTGATGGCGCCGAAAGTTGGTTCGAGGCTGGCAATGATGTCAACGAGCTTGTCGGGATCGGCCTCGTCAATCTCGATATCAAAAGCATCAATGCCCGCAAACTTCTTGAACAGGACGGCTTTGCCTTCCATCACCGGCTTTGCCGCGAGCGGACCGATATTGCCAAGGCCCAGGACCGCGCTGCCGTTCGTGATGACGCCAACAAGGTTGCCACGAACCGTGAATTCCGCCGCGGCAGCCGGATCGTTCTTGATGCGCAAACACGGGAATGCGACACCGGGTGAGTAGGCTTGTGCGAGATCGAGTTGGTTGGCGAGCGGTTTGGTTGGCGTGACAGTCAGCTTGCCGGCTGGTGCCATCCGGTGATAGCGCAGCGAGCTTTCTTCTAATGGGTCGGTCATTGACTGGTATCCCCTGAGCAGAAGGCCAACCGGGCAATGAGCCTGACGGCCGATGCGTGATGATAAACCAATCGCAGACGGCTGATGAACCTGCCTGCATCGGTAAGTTTTTCACGTGTTTTGCAATTTGTTCGTTGCGGATTGGTGAAAAAGCCTTTTTTTATCGCGAAAAACCGCTGGAAAAGGCGATTCCGGCGGCTGGCATGGATTCTGCATTGAATACACCAACAGCGCGATAAGGCGCAGCAGAACTCAAGCAGAGGAGGAAACCATGTTACGCAATTTACTGATTACGACAATTCTGGGCTTTTCGATGATGATCGTGGCCTGCGAACCCGATACCACCGGTGAACGAATTGCCGACAGCATGGAAGACGTTGGTGATGAA
>JBATFU010000435.1:0-7002 GCA_049665065.1 Woeseia sp.
CCGTTCTCAAGGATCTTGCCTTTACCAACGGCGATGACTTCACCCTTGATCGGCTTTTCTGCTGCTGCGTCTGGAATCACGATACCGCCCGGGCTGGTACGCTCTTCTTCCATACGCTTTACGATGACTCGATCATGAAGCGGACGAATCTTCATCGACATGTTCTCCTGTAAACTATTGAATTTAAACCGCTTTTCGCGGAACTCCGGAACGCGTTGTTAGCACTCCTCCGGAAGGAGTGCCAATCATAGGGCCGTAACTGCAAATTTCAAGGGGTAAGCGGCTTGTGAGCAATGGCTCATTTCGCTACCGGGGTCCATGACAGGGCAGATGGGGCCGGTTATGCTCCGAACCCCTTGGCTTCCGGCGTGTCTGCAAGGACAGCGCCTGCTGTTCGTACCGGCAGGTACCCCACACTGACTGTTTGACCGAGACCGATGGAACTACGCCTGACAACCCGCCTCGCTTTACTGCTGCTTTTGATCTGGCAGTCGCCAGCGCCCGCCCAGAGCCCTGACATCCTGCGGCCGGAGGCCGCTTTTCAGTACGTGGTCAGTGATACCGGTGAGGCGCTTGAGATCGACTGGGCCATCGAAGAAGGCTATTACCTTTACCGGAAGAAGCTCTCTTTTGACACCACCACCCCGGGCGTGCGATTCCTGCCCTTCGAGTTGCCGGAAGGCCGGGCGCACGAAGATGAGTTCTTCGGCGCGCAGCAGGTATATCGCGAGCGCTTCTACGTAACGATCCCCTACGAGACAGACGGTGTGCGGCCGGCAACGCTCGAGCTCAATACACGCTCGCAGGGTTGCGCGGATCTCGGCATCTGCTATCCGCCACAAATCTGGACAACGACGGTAGAGCTCGCTGCCAGTGTCGCGAACAACCCTGCCGCAGCGCTGCTCGGCTCGCCGTTTTCGGCGGGAACCGCGAACTCTGCTCTTGGCGACTTCCTGCCCGTGGATGAGGCATTTATCCCGCACGTCATCGTGATTGATGGCAATACCGTTGAAGTGTCCTGGGAAGTCGCGCACGGCTATTACCTCTACAAAGACAAGCTGGCGGCGCAGACAAGCTCGGATGTCGTGCAGCTCGGCCGCCTCGAATTGCCGGCCGGTAAACCGAAAACGGACGAGTACTTTGGCGAAACCGAGGTTTACCTTGAAGACGTGTTTGCGCGGCTGCCATTGGCCCGCGCCACACCGGAGCCGCTGTCACTGACACTCGAGCTGAGCTACCAGGGCTGTGCGGAAAACGGCATCTGCTACCCGCCCGTGTCGCGCGACGTGTCGGTCACGCTGCCCGAAGCGACCGCCGTTGCTGCACTGGCTGCTGTGGGTGGTGCACCGATGGTCTCGGAGCAGGCGCGTCTAGCGGCGTTGATTGGCGACGCCAGCCTGCTCGCCGTGATTGCGACATTCTTCGGCGCCGGCTTGCTGCTGGCGTTTACACCCTGCGTTCTGCCGATGATTCCCATCCTGTCCGGCGTTATTGCCGGTCACGGAGAAACGGTCAGCCCGGCACGCGGCTTTTCGCTGGCGCTCAGCTACGTGCTCGGCATGGCGCTTGTTTACACGGCCGCCGGGATCGTTGCCGCGGCGATTGGCATACAGCTGCAGGCAATATTCAATGCGCCGTGGGTGCTAGGCCTGTTTGCTGCGTTGTTCGTCGTGCTGGCGCTCGGCATGTTCGGTGCATTTAACCTGCAGGTGCCATCCGCAATCCAGACGGCCGTAAGCAACATCAGTGGCCGGCAAACCAGCGGCACGATGGTCGGCGCGTTTGTCATGGGCGCCTTGTCGTCGCTAATCGTAACCGCCTGCGTCGCACCCCCGCTGGTTGCCACCCTGACAGTGATAGGCCAGGTCGGTGATGTGTGGCGCGGTGGAATCGCTTTGTTTGCGCTTAGCCTCGGCATGGGCGCCCCGCTACTCGTTGTTGGCGCCTCGGCGGGCAAGCTGCTGCCAAAAGCCGGGCCGTGGATGGTCGCCGTAAAGGAAGCGTTCGGCTTCATGATGCTGGGTCTCGCCATCTGGATGCTGTCGCGCGTCCTGCCGGATAGCGTGACACTTGCGCTGTGGGGCGTACTGGTCGTGATGGCCGGCGTCTGGCTGGGCGGGCTTAGCGCGCTGGGCCCGGATGCCACCGCCGCTCGCAAGCTGGCCAAAAGCAGCGGACTTGTCGCCTTGATTTACGGGGCGGCGCTGTTGCTTGGCGCGCTGTCGGGCGCGCACGACCCGCTGCAGCCGCTGGCAAAGCTTGGCTCGACCGGCAACACGCTGCACAGCGAAGAGCGGGGCCTCGATTTTCAACGCGTAAAGACGGTGCAGGATCTCGATAGCGCCTTGCAGGTAGCCGCACAGTCCGGCAAAACCGCGATGCTCGACTTCTACGCAGACTGGTGCGTGTCGTGTATCGAGATGGAGAAATACACGTTCACAGATTCAGCGGTGCAAGCCGCGCTTGCCGGTACGCTGCTGCTACAGGCAGACGTAACCGCCAATGACGCTGCAGACCAGGCGTTGCTGCAACGCTTCGGCGTGTTCGGGCCGCCGACCATCATTTTCTTTGACAGCGACGGCCAACAGCGGCACGGTTTCGAAGTCGTCGGCTATATGAAAGCGCCCGCGTTTGCAGCACACGTGGCACGCGCAACAGAATTAACAGCGTCTTTCACCGCACAGTCACCACCGAGTCAATAATGTTAAAGAAACTGTCAATCGCCGCGCTGCTGCTGGCCGCGGCTGGCGCAGGCTACCTGCTGCGCCAGGAGCTGCAACAAAATGACGTTGCCGCAATCAATGCGGCCGATGTCGCCACGGCGCCGGTGGCATTCGCGCTACCGGATCTCGAGGGCAATGTCCGCAATTTCGCCGAGTGGGATGGCCAAGCGCGCATTATCAACTTCTGGGCGACCTGGTGCGCGCCGTGCCGCCGTGAAATACCGTTGCTCAAAGAGACGCAAGCGCAGCACGCCGAAAGCGGTTTGCAGGTCATCGGGATTGCTGTCGATTTCACCGAAGACGTCATCAACTACGCACAGGATGCACAGTTCAATTACCCGATCCTTGTCGGGCAGGAAGACGCGATGGCCGTTGCCGAGGCGTCGGGCGTCGAGTTCATTGGTCTGCCATTTACGATGATCGTCACGCCGGCCGGCGAATTGCTCGGCGTGCACCTGGGCGAGATTCACGCGCCCCAGATCCAGACAATCGTCGAGCAACTGGCTGCCCTGCAACGGGGCGAAACAAGCTTCGCTGCGGCCCAAAAAGCGCTGAAAAACCTCTAGGCAGATCCGGCGACCGCTTACCGGACGAAACAATTGCGTTAATTACCCCTAAAAGGGTTAGAATTGCCGCCATCTTCGGCAAACTGGCGCGTAAATCGGATGGCAAACCTGCTTTTGCTCAATGGGCCCAACCTGAATCTGCTTGGCTCCCGCGAGCCCGCCGTCTACGGGCGAACCGACCTGGCTGAAATTGAGTCCGTCCTGACCACCCAGGCCGAGCGTCTCGGGCACACGATGCAGTGCCTGCAAAGTAATGCCGAGCACGTACTGGTTGACCGCGTGCAGCAAGCGCGCGATGACGGGATCAGCTTCATTATTTTGAATCCGGGCGCCTTTACACACACCAGCATCTCACTGCGCGACGCGTTACTCGCGGTGCAGGTGCCGTTTATAGAAATTCACCTGAGCAATATTTTCGCGCGCGAAGAGTTTCGCCAGCACAGTTTTTTCAGCGACATCGCGGCCGGCTGCATTTACGGTCTCGGTGCCCAGGGTTATGAACTTGCATTGCAGGCTGCGCACCGCCAGCTCGCACGTGCCGAGGGAGCATAATGGACATACGCAAAGTAAAAAAACTCATTGAGCTGCTCGACGAGTCCGGTATCGCCGAGATTGAAATCACCGAGGGCGAAGAGTCCGTGCGCATCTCGCGGTACTCGCAGAATGCGCCAGCCGCTCCGGCGCCGGTAGCAATGGCGCCGCCGCCACCGCAGGCCCCGCCGCCGGCCGCAGCCGCCCCTGCCGCGGCAGCAGTGGCGGCACCGGAAGAAACCGGCTACCAGGTCATCGCACCGATGGTCGGCACCTATTACTCATCGTCATCGCCAGGGGCGGATCCGTTCGTCAAGGTCGGCGACCGCGTCAACGCCGGCGATGTTTTATGCATCATCGAGGCCATGAAGATGATGAACCAGATCGAATCCGAAGTGGCCGGCACGATCAAATCGATGCGCGTCGACAACGGCGACCCGGTGGAGTACGGCCAGGTACTGTTCGTGATCGACCAGAACGGCGGCTAGGCGAAAACGATGCTGGACAAAATCGTCATTGCCAATCGCGGCGAGATCGCTCTTCGCATCCTGCGCGCCTGCCGCGAGATGGGCATCAAAACCGTCGCCGTCCATTCATCGGCCGACAACAACCTGAAACACGTGCTGCTGGCGGACGAGACCGTCTGTATCGGTCCGCCGCCCTCCACCGAAAGCTACCTCAACATGCCGGCAATCATCAGCGCTGCCGAGGTGACCGATTCGATGGGCATTCACCCCGGCTACGGCTTCCTGAGTGAAAATGCCGACTTCGCAGAGCGGGTGGAATCGAGCGGCTTTACGTTCATCGGCCCGCGGCCCGAGAGCATTCGCCTGATGGGCGACAAGGTCTCTGCAATCCGTGCGATGAAGGCGGCCGGTGTGCCCTGCGTCCCCGGCTCGGACGGCCCGCTGGGCGACGACGCCGACGAAAACCTGAAGATGGCCCGCAATATTGGCTACCCGATCATCATCAAAGCTGCCGGCGGCGGTGGCGGTCGCGGCATGCGCGTCGTGCATTCCGAGGCGGCGCTGATCAGCTCGATCAATGTCACCCAGTCTGAAGCGCGGTCCGCGTTTGGCAATGAAACGGTGTACATGGAGAAGTTTCTCGAACACCCGCGCCACATCGAGATCCAGGTGCTGGCTGACAGCTTCGGCAACGCCGTGCACTTGGGTGAACGCGATTGCTCAATGCAGCGCCGCCACCAGAAGGTGATCGAGGAAGCGCCCGCACCCGACATCACCGAAGAACAAAGAAACCGCATCGGTCAGCGCTGCGTGCGCGCCTGCCAGGAAATGGGTTATCGCAACGCCGGCACGTTCGAGTTTCTGTACGAAGACGGTGAGTTTTATTTTATTGAGATGAACACGCGTCTGCAGGTTGAGCACCCGGTTACTGAATTCATCACCGGCGTGGACATCGTCAAGGAGCAGCTGCGTATCGCAAGCGGCGAAAAACTGAGCGTGACGCAGGACGACATCGTCATTCGCGGCCACGCGATCGAATGCCGTATCAATGCCGAAGACCCGAAAACGTTCATGCCCTCGCCCGGCATGATCCACCTGTGGCATGCGCCGGGTGGCCCGGGCGTGCGCGTCGACAGCCACATTTACAGTGGCTACAAGGTGCCGCCAAATTACGATTCGATGATCGGCAAGCTGATCACCTACGGCCCGGACCGCGACACGGCAATTGCCCGGATGCGCAATGCGCTGACGGAAATAGTCGTGGAAGGCATCAAGACCAACATTCCGTTGCACCAGGAAATCTGCCAGCACGCAGCATTTCGCAAGGGCGGCACCGACATTCATTACCTGGAGAAGCGTCTGGGGCTTTAACAGCCCGGGTTAAAAGATGGACTGGCGTCAGTTTGTGATGGACCTTGGACCGCTTCCGCCCGCAGCGGTTGAGGCGGTTTTCACGCGCTTTGGGGCCCAGGCCGTCACCTTGAGTGATGCTGGTGATGAGCCGGTGCTGGAGCCCGGCGTCGGCGAAACCCCGTTATGGAATCACACCCGCATCACCGGCCTGTTCTCGCCGGATGCGGATTTCGACGCGATGCGCGATGCGCTGAGTAACGAGTTCGCATTGCCCTCCTTGCCACCCCACCGCATTGAAACGCTCATGGACCGGCCGTGGGAACGCGAATGGCTGAAAGATTTCAAGCCGATGCGTTTTGGCGAGCGTTTGTGGGTCAGTCCACACGGGCAGGCGCCCGACGTTGCAGATGCCGTCATCGTTTCCCTGGATCCCGGACTGGCGTTCGGCACCGGCACGCACCAGACCACTGCGCTGTGCCTGCGCTGGCTCGACAGCCACCCGCTTGCAGGCTCGGCGGTGCTGGATTTCGGTTGCGGCTCCGGCATCCTTGCCATTGCGGCGTTGAAACTCGGTGCAACGACTGCCATGGCAGTCGATATTGATCCGCAGGCGGTTACGGCGACGCTGAATAACGCACGCCAAAATGACGTTGCAGACAGGGTTACGGCAAGCACCGGGCGACCGGATGGACAATACGACATCGTGTTGGCCAACATCCTGGCCGGGCCGCTGGTCGAGAATGCCGAGTGGCTCAACGGTCGCGTGAAATCCGGCGGATCGCTGGTCATGTCGGGCATTCTTGCCCACCAGGTCGATACCGTGCTGGCCGCCTACGCTGGCGCCATACAATTCGAGGAGACCGCAATCGACAACGGCTGGGCGCGTCTCGCGGGCCAGCGGGTTTGAGGCTGCGCTATGTACACTGATTGCCCGCAATGCAAGCTGACGTTTCGCGTTACCGCGCAATTGCTGCGACAGGCGCGCGGCCAGGTCCGCTGCGGCGGCTGCGGCAACACCTTCGATGCACTCGAAAACCTGTCCGAAGAACCGTCCGGCAACGATATGAGCAGCAGTCAGTCGGTCAGAATCTTTGAAGAGCAGTCCAGGGAATTATTGAAGTCACTGGGTCAACTTACCGACAACGACAACGTAAGAATCGAAGATACCGGCGTGGAGTGGCGCGTGCTGGACATGGACGGCGTCAACGATGACGAAGGTGATGCCGAAGACGCCGATACCTCAGCGCGAGTTGATGTAAAAGTCAGCTGGGCCGCCGAGTACGAACCGCAGGATGACGACGCCGAACCGGACGACGACATCGAGCTCGCTCCCGATGACTGGCTCAGTGAGCACATTACAGA
>JBATFU010000436.1:0-2170 GCA_049665065.1 Woeseia sp.
ACGCGAATAATAAGAAACTGCGCGACCAGCATCGCCCAGTGCAGCAGTACTGAGGCGATCATCAACCAGCGTGTGTCGCCTGCGCCGCGCAGGATGCCGCCGGAAACCAGTATCACTGCATCGGCAACCATGTAGCTGGACAGGCCCACCATCATGAATGCTGACAGTTCGCGAATCGCAGTGAAGTCACCAGTAGGTGGCGCAAATACCTCAACCAGTGGAAAGCGAAACACGATGTAAGCGAGAGCCAGCAAACCGGAGTAGATCATGCCAACAGTGAACGCGGCAGCCATAACTTCATGGGTGCGGGCCATGTCGCGTGCGCCGACGAAGCGGCCGATGAGACTGATGACGCCGACGTTGAGCCCGATCATCGGCACGAACGAAAGAATATCCCAGTTGAAAACGATCGCGGCCGCGGCGCCCTCGGCAACGCCATAGCCCTGGAACATCAGCAGGAACAGGTTGAATGCCGCTATATTCAGGAACAATTCCAGCCCCGACGGAAAGCCAAGCCGCCAGAAGCGACGCAGGATTCTGAGGTCCAGCGTAAACGACCGAAGCACGGCGAACTTCTCGCGGTGTTCTTTGGCGAAGTAAAATGCAATGAACATCGTGAAGGCCAGGATCGTGGAAGCAACCGTAGAAATGCCGGCACCGACGATCCCAAGTTCGGGAAAGCCAAGCTTGCCAAACGCCATCGCGTAGCAGAGCGGGACATTGATAATGAGCCCGAAGACGTCGCAGATCATGACCACGTAGGTCCGACCGATGCCGGCGAAATAAGACGAGACACAGGTCTTGGCCAGCGTCACCAGTACGCCTGCCATCAGGATCAGGTAGTAAGTGCGCTCCAGCTCGACCTGCGCCGGGTCGTGCTGCATGCTTTCAAATACACCGGCGACGAGAAAGGTGATGAGCGACAGAATCGGCGTACTCATCACGGTCATGATGAGGCCCTGCGTTACGACCTTGGGGCACTTCTCCGGTTCGCCGGCTCCGAGGTATTGTGCCGCCATCGCGTTTGCGTAAGAGAAGAGACCGATAAAGAAGCAAAACGAAAAGAAAGACGCGACGCCACCACCGAGTGCAGCAGCCATGTGCACAGGATCGATCTGCGACATGAAGTAACGATCGGTAAAGATCATCAGCGCGAACGCGCCTTGCGACACCACCATCGGCAGCGCGAGCCGCAGCAGCTCGACCATCGTTTGTCGATTGAAGTGTCGGGTCAGAGACAACACGGGGGTTTGATCGCACTCTTTACTGAAGGCGAGCCAGTTTACGCACTGCGCGTTTCAAGCGAAAGGTGGGAAACGCAACCTCGCAGCGGCGTTGACCGCCGCAGCGTTAACTGGCGATGGTTCGATGCGAGCCCGGCAATAGCAGGCGCGAAACGCCTGGCAGCTTTCTGTGCCAGTCGCGGCACCGAATCGAAGTCTGGTCACCGAGAATCATCGAGCTGCGCAGCGAACGGCTCAGCGAACTCGCGTTCAGTCGCTGGTAGTACGGCATCTTGCGCACGAAGAACGGCAGTATTTCCTCCAGAGTGAGGTCCGTGTCCATCATCTCGGCAAACGCATCGTAAAACCTTGCCACTGCCTGAGACACAGCATTGTCTTCGGCAAGCGTATCTGAAGGATCAATCGTCCAGGTTCGGTCGAGTTGCAATTCACAGGTGCCCGCGAACCACGCATGCCGCGTGCCTGACCACTCCTCCGGCGCGACGAGACTCAGGCGCCATTCATTGTTTTGCCAATACAGGTAATTGGGTTTGCCGACGACTGGCTTGTATTTAAATTTCGCTGACAGCACGAGCATCGAGGTAAAGAACTCGGCAAGGATTCTGCGCTGCGGTTTCGCCGTGACGCTGAGCGGTTTGCTTTGCTCCCAGTCCAGCAGGAAGCCACTGACGCCCTTGCCCTCCGGGTTGCCATCGCTCTTTAAGGCGATCGCGGAGTCACGTGTTTTATAAATTGCCGGATTTGACACTGTGTCCATCTACGTCGTATCGGAATACCTATGCTGCCTGCCGTGCGAACAACTTGCTACGCACACGGTGTAACAAGTGGTAACCAGGTTCGCTACCGCCGCCCTGTGCCGGGACACGCAATTGGCAAGGTGCCCTGCCGTGCCGTGTGAATCTCTGCAGCACAGCGGCCACAAGGGC
>JBATFU010000437.1:0-1600 GCA_049665065.1 Woeseia sp.
GACCTTATGTTCACCAAGTCGTGGCAATTCGAAAAACAGATGCAGGACGCGCAGAGCTACGCGGAATGGCAGAAGGCCGCTATCGCCTACGACATCGCGATGGGCTTCGACCTGTGGAAACAGTCCGATGAATCGAAGCACTACGACTACGCCTCCATCCGCAAACGGCTTGCCGAACTGCGCAAGCTGCGCAGGAAGAAAGACAACGAGGGCTTGCTGTACACGCTGAACGAAGGCATTCACGGCAACATGAGTGGCATGGGGCATGGCCGCCTGTACAGCAAAGCTCGCTTCGGCACCAAGCAGGTGATCAGCGATTACATCGAAGAAATTGCCTCGGCGCTTGAGCACCTCGCGCGCAAGCAGGTGCGCAGTATTTCCGAAGAAGAAAAACTCGATTTCTTCCGGCGCGCGAGCCAGTGTTTTGGCCGCACGGCGCTGATGTTAAGCGGCGCCGGCACGCTGCTGTACTTTCACCTCGGCGTCGTCAAGGCACTGTGGGAACAAAATCTGCTGCCAACGATTATCTCGGGTTCGAGTGGTGGCTCCATCGTCGCGGCGCTCGTCGGCACGCATTCGCGCCGCGAAGTCAAAAAGCTGTTCGACCCCAACTACCTCGATCACGAGATTGAGAAAGATGTCAGCTTCCTGAACAAGCTGTCGCCGTTCAAAAACAAGCGCGTTCCGATTGCCGAAGTGCGCCGGCTGCTGGAACGCCTGATTCCGGACCTGACGTTTCACGAAGCCTATAAACTGACGGGTATCCAGATCAACATTTCGGTTGCACCTGCCGAGCGGCACCAGTCGTCGCGTCTACTTAATGCGGTGACGTCCCCAAACGTCATGATTCGCGAGGCCGTACTCGCCTCCTGTGCGATACCGGGTTTCTATCCGGCCGTGACGCTTGCTGCGCGCGACACAGACGGTTCGCGCAAGCCCTATTTGCCGTCGCGGAAATGGATCGATGGTTCGGTGTCGGAAGATTTGCCGATACGCCGCCTATCCAGGCTGTACGGTGTCAATCACACGATTGCCAGCCAGACCAATCCGCTCGTCTACCCGTTTATCAATGATGCCAAGGAACAGAAGAACTCCTGGGAGATCATCAAGCAGGCGAGCTTGAAAACCTCGCGGGAGTGGACGCTGGCGGCCTCGAAGCTCGTCAAGCGCAACCTGCATTTCAGCCCGACCATCACGAATTTCGTTACGCGCGTCGAATCGATCGCGTCGCAGTCCTATACCGGTGACATCACGATCCTGCCGCCGTCGCGGCTTTTCAATCCCCTGCAGTTGCTATCAACGCGCACCAAGGAAGAAGTGCTGCAGATGATTCACGACGGTGAACATTCGGCGTGGCAGAAGATCGAAACGATTCGGCTGCAAACGCATATCGGCCGCACGCTCGACAAGATTCTCGACAAGCGCGACCAGGGCAGTTACCACGACGCCATCAAGCTGCGTGCCGTTTAGCCTATTGCGGACCGAATTCCGACGTCGTACCTGCGCCGAAGAACAGGTTCATTTCTTTATCCAGCTCGTCCGATTCCTGCCGCTGGTCTTGTTCCAGGTGACGAATTTTTTCCAGGACCTTGTCGTCCGC
>JBATFU010000438.1:0-4153 GCA_049665065.1 Woeseia sp.
CCAGTAATGCGTGGTTTGCAGCCAGGGCTCCAGCGTTTCGAACAGGAAGTAGCCAATCGCGTACCCGAAAATGCCGCCCAGCAGTGAGGCTATGGTGGTGACGGCCGCCAGCCGCCATGCGCGATCCAGTCGCGCCACGCACATCGGCGCCAGCATGACGTCCGGCGGGATCGGAAAAAACGAAGACTCGGCGAAACTCAGCACCGCCAGGATGCGCTCTGCGCGCGGATGCGCTGACCAGCGGATGACCTGCGCATACATTGGCTCGAACAGCTTCACGTGATGCACACCGTTTGCCGGCGAATATCTGCCTGTTGATTAAACGGCATCAGGATTCTCCAAAAGCTAGCCCTGCACCAGCGGCACAAAACTGACGGCCCCCAGCGAACTCTGTTCGAATCCGTCGGGGGTGCGCGTTACGAGCGCCAGATCCTGCCGCCCTGGCGGACCCACCGGCAGTATCAGGCAGCCACCAGGACCCAGCTGCTCAAGCAACTTCGTTGGCACACTCGGTGCGGCGGCGGCAACCAGGATGCCGTCGTAGGGACCGTACTTCGGCCAGCCCTGCCAGCCGTCACCCAGACGCAAGCGCACATTGTAGAGATTCAGATCACGCAGGCGCTGGCGCGTCTTGCGCAGCAATTCGGGGATGCGTTCAACCGTGTAGATTTCCTTGACGAGCGGCGCGAGCACCGCAGTCTGGTAGCCGCAGCCGGTGCCAATCTCCAGTACCCGACGCTCACCACCAAGATGTGCGAGCAAGGCTTCGGTCATTTTTGCCACCACGTAGGGCTGGCTGATCGTCTGGCCGAGACCGATTGGCAGCGCCGTATCTTCATAGGCGCGGCTTGCCAGGGCTTCATCGACGAACAGGTGGCGTGGCACATTGCGAATCTGGCCCAGCACTTCATGTGACTTGATGCCCTGCTCCAGCAGTCGCTGCACCAGGCGCTCGCGAGTTCGCGCCGAGGTCATGCCAATACCGCGAATGCCGCTGTCGGCTGCGTTCATTTGCTGAGCCACTGGGCAAGCGGTGCCACGGCTTCGTGACGCGTGAGATCAACTTTGAGCGGCGTGACGGCAACGGCGCCCTGCTCGATCGCCTCGAAGTCCGTGCCCGGACCGGCATCCTGTCCCGGCCCGGCCGGGCCGATCCAGTAGATCGTGCGATCGTGCGGATCCTTCGCTTTGATCAAAGGCTCGGATTTATGCCGGAAACCGAGACGCGTCGCGCGCACACCTGTGAGCTCCGCAAACGGCCGGTCCGGCACATTGACGTTCAGGATGAAATCCGACGCAAGCGACTCCAGCTGTAATTTCTCGACAAGATTGCGCGCAACGCGCGCAGCGCACTCGAAATGCGTCGCGCGTGCGCCAACCAGCGACACGGCAATTGCCGGGAATCCGAGAAAGCGGCCTTCCATCGCTGCAGCCACCGTGCCGGAGTAAATGACGTCGTCACCGAGGTTCGCGCCGTGATTAATGCCGGATACGACGATGTCTGGCTCGAAGTCGAGGTAGCCGGACAATGCGAGGTGGACCGAGTCCGATGGCGTGCCATTGACGCTATACCATCTCTCTTTCACTTTGCGAATACGCAACGGCGAGTGCAACGTCAGCGAATTACTGGCTCCCGAGTGATTGCGATCCGGAGCAACGACAATGACGTCAGCGATTTCGGAAAGTGCTTCGGCAAGCGCATTGATACCGGTCGCGAGGTAGCCGTCATCATTACTAACGAGGATTTTCATCAAAATGGGGAACTTCAAACGTCGGTGCGATGCCAGCGGCGTCGCGTGGGTTACACTGAGCGCCGCTCACTATACTGAATGTTGCCAGCTCACCATAGCATGGTGACCGGATCCAGATGAAAGACGACGATGGCGATCAAAACCCGGATGACGATGATGCGGAGTTGTTTCGCCGTGCCGTTGCGGGCGCGCGGCCCGTCGAGGTCAAGTTCGCCGAGCTGCCGAAGAAACGACCGCCGCCACGTGCGCGCTTTCGCCGCCTTGATGAGGCAGCCGTGTTACAGGAAAGTCTGGACATCGATATCGACGATCTCGAAGCGTCAGCCGGTGAGCGCCTGCGATTTCGCCGGCCGGAGCTCGGCGAAAGAACGCTCAGGCGCTTGGCGCGTGGCCGCTACGCGGTGCAGGCAGAGATCGATCTGCACGGCATGACCGCCAGCGAGGCCGAAGTAGCGTTGCGGGATTTTATTAACGCGAGCCTGCAATCGCATTACCGCTGCGTGCGCGTCATTCATGGCAAGGGACTCGGTTCAGGCCTCGGCGGTCCGGTGCTTAAAGTGCGGGTCAATCGCTGGCTCAGGCGCTGGCGCGAAGTGCTGGCATTCGTTTCGGCCCGGCAGGTTGATGGCGGTGCCGGCGCCGTTTACGTGCTGCTACGCAACGACTGACGAAATCCGCACCGCGCTGTCCTCGTAGTCAAACACCTCGCGCAGGACGGCGGTCGCAAACGCGCCACTCGGCAACTCGAAGCCAAGCCGCAGTACATCGGACTGCCGCTCCCACTGCAGGGACGCCGCGCGGACCCGCAGCGCCCGCCGCGCAACCACCGCCAGCTTTTCGAGACCTGCCGCAAGGTCGGCATGCAATGCCGCGACACGACGCTCCGCCGCCGGCGCTGTGACCGTCGCCGCCCCCTTGCCCCACAGCGGAGCACTGGGATGCAGGTCGAAATCGCGGCAACGCTGCGCGAGAGTCTCGTCCAGCTCCAGCACTTCGAAATGACTGTGTGTGCCATCGAGTACGGCGTGATCGCCGGGTAACAGCGTATTCCATGTTTTGTCTGATACCCGCGCGGCGAGTATGTCGTTAAAGAGCAGCGAACGCGCGGCCGACACAGCGAGTGATCGCTTGTCGCGCCGCAGGCGGCGCCCGCCAAACAGCGATCTCGCCATCTCGATATTGCCGCCGCGATGCCCAAAGCGTTGTTCGCCGAAGTAGTTGGGCAATCCTTCGTTCCGGATGCGTTGCAGTCCGGCCTCAGCATCGCCCGCAACGTCTCGCAGAACCAGATCGAATCGATTGCCGCGATGGGCCCCGCGGCGCAGCTTGCGGCTGTGGCGTGCAATTTCGAGGATGGTGACGCCGGGCAGGTCCAGCGTCGACCAGTCGTAGCCAGCACCACTTGTGCGGCGCACGCTGAACCACTGGCGCGTGACGGCGTGACGATCTTTTTGCCCGGCAAAGCCGACGTCCTTCGCAACGACGCCGGCAAAGCGCGACAGCTGGCGCGCGAGCCATTCGGTGTTCGTCAGGCGTTTCTCAATCCAGAGCCAGTCGTGTTCGCCCTGGCCGTCGAAGTCAATGTTAAGAATTTCGGTAACCCGGAAGTCTTCCGGTTCAATGCGAATTAATGCCCGTGGACGCGGCTCGTCGCCGGCACGCTGCCAGTCCGGCAGGCCAGTGGATCCGGCTGAAGACAAGGGGTGCTGGCGTCAGTGGTCGCGCGCGGCGCGTGCCGGAACGACCTGGAAGAAGGTCTCGTTCGGACCGATCATGCCGAGATCCGTGCGTGCGCGCTCTTCGGCGGCTTCGCGGCCTTTTTTCAGATTGATGACTTCGGCATCGAGCTCCGCATTACGATCGCGCAACGCGTCGTTCTGTACCCGCTGCTCGGCAACGGCGAGTCGCAGCTTATGCGTCTTGCGATAACCATCGTCGGACAGCCACAGCTGCGACTGCAGCGTAAACACCGCGATGATGAGCGTTATCAGTAGTACACGCATTGCTGTGATCTTCCCCTCGGCCCGTCTGACTAATCGATCCCGTCTTTATGTTGGCAGCTTGACGTTAAACGCTGCCGCACCTGCGTAACTGGCGGTCTTGCCCAGCTGCTCCTCAATGCGCAGCAGCTGGTTGTACTTCGAGATCCGGTCGGAGCGCGACAGCGAACCCGTCTTGATCTGCGTGGCCGCCGTCCCGACCGCAATATCGGCAATCGTGCTGTCTGACGTTTCGCCGGAGCGATGCGAAATGACCGCCGTGTAACCCCCGGCAACCGCCATAGTAATGGCATCAAGAGTTTCCGATAAGGTACCGATTTGATTAGGCTTTATCAAGATAGAATTTGCAATCTTCCGATCCAGGCCGGACTGCAGGATGGCAGTATTGGTGACGAACAGGTC
>JBATFU010000439.1:0-4649 GCA_049665065.1 Woeseia sp.
TTATAGCGGATGGGAGGGGTCGATGCGCCTCAGATCGCGTTTTTGAGCTCGGCTTCTGCGGCGTGCGTGACTTCAATGACCGCGCCGCCAAGGCAGCGATCATCGCTGTAGAAAACGGCGTATTGGCCGGGCGCTACTGCACGCTGCGGCGTTTCAAATGCAACGCGCAAGCCGCCGCCTGCAGCGGAACTAACGCGGCAGGGCTGATCGGTTTGCCGATAGCGGACTTTCACCTTGCAATGGAAGGCAGCATCACTGAAGTCGGGTGCCGTGCCGATCCAGTGAGGCACGCCCGTTGTCATTCCGGTGCTGTACAGCAGTGGGTGCTCGCCCTGCACAACGATCAGCGCATTCTGTGCCAGGTCTTTCGCCGCGACGTACCAGGCTTCATCACCAGCGTCGTTGCGACCGCCGATGCCCAGGCCCTGGCGCTGCCCGAGCGTGTAATACATCAGACCCTGGTGCTCACCGAGCGTTCGGCCGTCAGCTGTCGGGATATTGCCAGGCTGCGCGGGCAGGTAGGTCGCCAGAAACTGGCGAAACGGGCGTTCCCCGATAAAGCAGATGCCGGTGCTGTCTTTTTTATCGTAAACCGCCAGTCCGGCTTCGCGCGCGAGCGAACGCACGGCATTTTTTTGCAGGTCCCCCAGCGGGAAAACCGTGTCAGCGAGCGCCTTCTGCTTGACCGCGTGGAGAAAATAACTCTGGTCCTTGCCGGGATCCACGCCCTTTAACAAATGCGCGCCGTCCGCACCGTGTTCGACACGCGCGTAGTGCCCCGTCGCCAGCAAATCAGCGCCGAGGCGCATGGCGTGTTCGCGAAATACGCCGAACTTGATCTCGCGATTGCACAACACGTCCGGGTTGGGCGTGCGCCCGGCGCGATACTCGTCCAGAAAATGTTCGAATACGCGATTGCGGTATTCGGCGGCGAAGTTAACGTGGTGCAACGGGATACCGATATGTTCGCACAGGCGCCGGGCATCCTGCAGGTCATCGGCGGCGGTGCAGTAACCGGCGTCGTCTTCCCAGTTCGTCATGTGCAACGCCTGTACCTCGGCACCGGCACGCTGCAACAACAGCGCCGCGACAGCAGAGTCAACGCCGCCGGACAGGCCAACAACGATCTTCTGGCCAGCAAACTTGTTCAGGTCGGGATTCGTCACGGGCTGGATTCTAGCACCCCGCGATGGCGGGCAAGCGAGATCAGGCGGTCAGCAGTTCCGCGCTCGCCAGCGCCGTTGCGATTTGCTCGTGCAAAACGGCGCAATCGGAGAAGAGGCTGCGAGGCTGGCGTTCACCCGCAAGATAGTCGTCAATGCAACGCATGACCGACGGCGAACGCAGGTCGTCCTGACGCGCCGCCAGTTCGGCATAGCTCATCCAGTGCACGGCATGAATCGCCGGATCGGCTGGAATGTCGGTATGAGCCGCGAGCTGGGTGGCAATGAACACGATCCGCAGGTTCTGGCGACCACTGGCATCTTTCCACTGGTACGCGCCGATGAGATCGCGAATTGCAACAGCGATCCGGGCTTCCTCGGCGGCTTCGCGCTCTGCTGCCTGTTCCGGTGACTCTCCGTCGTCAATATGACCACCCGGTTGCGTCAGCACGCGCTTGCCAGAGGTCGTTTCCTCGATGATCAGGAATCGTCCCTTGCGCTCGACGAGCACGGCGACGGTCAGATCGATAGGTTGCAGCGTCGGCGACACTGTCAGATACCGAGCTGGCGGAATGCGATTTCGACTTCGCTGGCAAGCCAGATCTCGTCAAACATTGCGCCGTAGTGTTTGCACACGGAGGGCTCGTAGGTGTCCGCAATACCTTCGCAACGACTGGCGTCGAGCCTGTAGACCAGTGCGGTTTCGTCAGCGAGGCAGAACGACTCGGCATGAGTGCGGAGGTCGGCACGCACGTGGCGGAATTCGATGTAGGTATTAAGGCGTCGACCGAGTTGCACGAAAGCATTGCCGGTCTTGATTGCACGCGCCGGATCGGCGATCAGCACGCGAATTCTTGCGTAGGCCTGCGACAGCACGAGGTGCTTGATGACTTCGAGAAAATCGGGGTCATCGTAAATGCCAGGCTCGAGGTCATGGGTATAGATGGAAACGCGGCGGCGCGCCTGGCGCGCAACGTCGATGACAGCCTGGCGCATTTCCTGCTGTGTGGAGATTACCCAGCGCTGCCCCTTTGACCTTTTTGTATCCATTGCGCCCGCGCTTAGTCCTTTTGCCTGGTCGAATTGGCTGACCCGTTCAATGGTTTGACAACCGTTTGGGGTACGGCGGCTCTTGTTAATGTCTTTATGCTTTGCGTGACGGCACGGCATTCATTTGCCTTAAGCTCCCCGAAACCACGACGCGCCGACAATCCATTGCCGTGCTCTCTTACCGCGACAGCGATACTGAACGGTAGTGCGAGAACAGCAATCTTAACGTTACGGGATTAAGTTCAGTGCCAACTGCGTCACGTTTTGTGCAGAGGCGGTGCTGCGCAGAACTCGCAAGCGGTAGCGGTTGCTGGCAATCGGCGTCAGTCGATGCGGTGCGCGAGCTCGGCGGCAAGACCTGTGTACGCAGCGGGTGTCAGCGCGAGCAGGCGTTCTTTGGCGTCAGCCGGGATGTCGAGATCCTTGACGAACTTCTGCAGGACTTCTGCCGTCACGTCCTGGCCACGAGTCAGCTCTTTGAGTTTCTCGTACGGGTTCTCGATGCCGTAGCGGCGCATGACGGTCTGGATTGCTTCGCCCAGCACTTCCCAGCTGCTGTCGATGTCAGCAGCAATGACGGCAGCATCCACCTCCAGCTTGCCGAGACCCTTTTGGACCGCCTGCAGAGCGATCAGCAGCCAGCCAAGCGCAACCCCGAAATTGCGTTGCACCGTGGAGTCCGTCAGGTCGCGCTGCCAGCGTGAAATCGGCAGCTTGAGCGCAAAGTGATCGAGGAGCGCAGATGCCATGCCGAGATTGCCCTCGGCGTTTTCGAAATCGATCGGGTTCACCTTGTGCGGCATGGTCGATGATCCGACCTCATTCTTCGCCACGCGCTGACGGAAATAGCCGAGCGAGATGTAACTCCACATATCGCGGCAGAAATCGAGCAGCACCGTGTCGTAGCGCACGAGTGCGTGGGCATACTCGGCCGTCCAGTCATGTGGCTCGATCTGGGTCGTGTAATCGTTGGGATCCAGTCCGAGAGAGGCAACGAAGTCGCCGCAAAGTCCGGCCCAGTCGATGTCCGGGTAGGCGATGAGATGCGCATTGTAGTTGCCGACGGCGCCATTGAACTTGCCGCGAATTTCCACGGCCGACCACTGCCGGCGTGCACGTCGCAAGCGGGCCAGCACGTTCGCGAATTCCTTGCCGACGGTTGTCGGGCTCGCCGTCTGGCCGTGCGTGCGTGACAGCATCGCGATGTCCGCGAACTCGCGCACCAGCGAGGCAAATTTGAGCTCCAGCTTTTTCATCTGCGGCACGATGACTTCATCCCGTGCCTGGCGCAGCATCAAGGCGTAAGCGAGATTGTTGATATCTTCCGAGGTGCAGCCGAAATGAATGAAGTCGTGCAGCGGCGCCGTGTCAGGCCCCGGTCCCAGCCGTTCACGAATAAAGTATTCAACCGCCTTTACGTCGTGATTCGTGGTCGCCTCGATGCGCTTGACTTCTTCCGCGTCATCCGTCGAAAAATTATCGACCATGCCATTCAGCACGTCTTTCATCACTGGCGATAACGGTGCCAGTTCGAGAATCTGTGGCTGGTCGGCAAGCCACTGCAGCCAGCGCACTTCAACGAGCACGCGGTAGCGAATCAGCCCGTATTCACTGAGTACCTCGCGCAGGCCGTGAACTTTGTCGGCATAGCGGCCATCGGCCGGAGACAGGGCGCGCAGACTGGACAGATTCATCAGTGACTAGACTTGGGCTGGCAAAGCGCGAATCATACACCATTCATTTTCACAGCAGCGCGAGCGAGCGCGAGACGGAGACCTGAGACAAATGGCAGGCAAGAAATTTCGATCTGAACGCGACAGCATGGGTGAATTGCAGGTGCCGGAAGATGCGCTGTGGGGTGCACAGACGCAGCGCGCCGTCGACAATTTCCCGATCAGTGGACTCACGATGCCACGCGCTTTCATCCGCGCACTCGGGCTCGTCAAATGGGCCGCCGCCGGGGCAAACGCCGAGCTTGCGCTGCTGTCCTCGGGCAAAGCGGTAGCAATCCAGAAAGCGGCACTCGCTGTGGCTGAAGGGCAGTACGACGCGCACTTTCCCATCGACGTCTTCCAGACCGGTTCGGGCACGAGCTCGAATATGAACGCCAATGAAGTCATCGCGCACCTCGCCAGCGCCAGCGAAGGCAAGCCTGTGCACCCGAACGATGACGTCAACATGAGCCAGAGCAGCAACGACGTGATTCCCACGAGCGTGCACGTCTCGGCCGCGCTCGCGATTCACGAGACCCTGTTGCCGGCACTCCGGCACCTGTCCGAGACGCTCGAGAAAAAAGCGGACGAAACCCGCGATGTCGTGAAAACCGGCCGCACCCACCTGATGGATGCCATGCCCGTGACGCTCGGCCAGGAGCTTACCGGCTGGCGTGCGCAGATCGACCACGCGATCGCACGCCTCACCGACACGATGCAGCGC
>JBATFU010000440.1:0-20946 GCA_049665065.1 Woeseia sp.
GACCTGTGACAAGGTGCCGGCAGCGACCATCGAATCTGCGAAATCCTGGTGTTCAGACTCAACAGGCGCGGGGCGTTGCGTCGCGCGGAAGATGATGTAGCCGGCAACAAACAGGTGCACGACCAGCGTGTGCTGGTACAGCGCCGCGGCGCCAAACCATTCCATCAGTCCTGCTGCAAGCAGCGGTCCGGCGATCGCGCCAATTCCGTACATCAACAGCAGACCGCTCGATACCATCACGTACTCGCTGGGCTCTGCAAAGTCGTTCGCATTCGCGACGGCGATCGCATACAGGGGGAACGCTGCCGAGCCCCAGGCGAAACCCAGCAGGACAAGCGTTGCTACCGACAAATCCGCGCCGCCGAAACTGATCGCCGCGCCGGCAGCGGCGGCGACCACGGCACACCACACCAGCATCGGGCGCCGGCCAACGCGATCCGACAGCCATCCGATTGGCCATTGTGCTGCGGCACCGCCCAGCACATTGGCCGTCATGAACCACGACGCGAGTGAAAGATCGGTAGACATGGCCACCGCGAACGCAGGCGCGAGTGCCCAGAACGCGCCGTTCGTCAGGCCGCTGCACAGGCAGGCGATGGTTCCCGCGGGCGAAATCTCGTAAAGGCGGCGCAGGTTTACTGACGTAGCGTGCGGTTTTTGCGGCCCGGGGTCGGTTGACATCACAACCGGGATAACAGCGATAGAAAACAGCACCGCGACAACGGCAAACAGGAATAACTGCTGCGGGTCGTAGAGCATCATCATCATCTGCCCGAGCGCGAGCACGGTCATTGTGATCATGACGTAGATGGAAAAAATGATGCCGCGGTTTTCATTGGTCGCCACATCGTTTAACCAGCTCTCAATGACGATGTACAACACCGCGAAACAGAAGCCCGTGATCGCACGCAAGCCAATCCAGACGAGTGGATTGACCAGCAGGCCGTGCAGCAGCGGCAGAGCAGAGGCGAGCGCCGTCATTGCGGCAAAGACGCGCACGTGACCGACCCGGGCAACCAGCGCGCCGCCTTTCAGGCAGCCGAGCGTGAAGCCGAGGAAATAGGCGCCGCCGATCAGGCCGATGTACAGCGCGCCGAAGGATTCCAGCGATGCGCGCACCGGCACCAGGATGCCCTGCAGGCCCTGGCCGGTGAGCAGCAACGCGACACCAATCAGCAGGGCCGTAATTCGGGTAAGAGTTGTTCGCATTTCCGGTATTCAATCCGCGCGGGCGCGCAGTGTAGCGGTCAGGTGCGCCGCAAACCGTGACACAGGTACAGCGCGACAGTGAAAAGCAGCATCGCGGTCGCCTGATGCGCCGCTGCCAGCGGAATTGGCACAACCAGCATCACCGTTGCAATTCCCAGTGCAACTTGCAGGGTAGCCGTGTGCAGCAGCGCGTTTACCGCCTTTTTGACGCGGCGGGGCAATTCGATACGCCGCATGGACCACCAGTACGCGACGATCAGCAGGAACGTCGTGATGGCGAGCACGCGATGGTCGAATTGTACGAGGGCCATATTGTCGAAGAAGTTGCGCCACGCAGGTTCCAGCGCGAACACGCCCGGTGGCACCCAGTGGTCGCCCATCATCGGAAACGTGTTGTAAATCTTGCCGGCTTTTAACCCCGCGACGAACCCGCCCGAGACTATCGTGACGATGATCAGTCCCGTCAGTGCAAGGGTACGGCCGAACCGCTCGTGCACCCGTGTGCCCGCGGCCGGGTAAAGCAGCGACAGCGCCACCCAGAACATGAACGCATAGATCAGGAATGCGGACAGCAGGTGGGCCGTCAGGCGATACTGGCTGACATCGGGCCGGTCCACGAGCCCGCTTTTCACCATGTACCAGCCCAGCACACCCTGCATACCGCCCAGCAGGAACATCAGGCCGTATTTCGGGTAGTCGCGGCGCGGGATCAGGCCTTTCACGGCGAACCAGACAAACGGCACCAGGAACGCCAGGCCGATAATGCGACCCAGCAGCCGGTGCAGGTATTCAAGCCAAAAAATACCTTTAAAATCATGCACATCCATGTGGCTGTTTTCTTTCTGGTACTCGGGCGAGGTCTGGTACTTGTCGAACTCGGCGAGCCATGCAGCATCGCTAAGCGGCGGCAGCCAGCCGGTGACCGGCCGCCAGTCGACCATCGACAGACCCGAGCCCGTCAGCCGCGTTACACCGCCCAGGATCACCATCGCAAAGACCAGCGCGCAGCAGATCAGCAGCCAGCGAGCGACGAGGCCTTGGTTTTGCGGTGTATGGATACTTGCGTTCATTTGGCGTCCGAGGTTGTGGCCCGCGTGCAAAGCGCGCCATGGTAACAGGCTTCCCGGCCGCTGAATCCGTCCGGGAATAATTTCAGGCTGAGCAATTGATGCCTGTAACATGTGGCCACCGCGACATAACAACAAGGGAAAGCGGGTGCGACTTTCGCAATGTTACAAAACTGCAGATTTCCGGCGTTTGGCGCAGCAGCGCCTGCCGGCTCCGCTGTTTCATTACATCGACGGCGGCGCCGACGACGAAGTAACTCTCAATCGCAATACCTCTGCATTTGACGACGTGGACCTGGTGCCGAGTGTGCTGGCCGAAGTCGACAAGGTGGATCTGTCGCGGGAGGTCCTTGGCCGCCGCCTCGAAATGCCGCTGTTCATGTCGCCGACAGCGATGCAGCGCCTGTTTCATCACGAGGGCGAGTGGGCGATTGCGCGCACCGCCGAGGCGTTTGGCACGATGTTCGGTGTCTCAACGATTGGCACACGCAGCATCGAAGAACTCGGCGCAATGAACGCTGCGCCCAAGCTGTTCCAGATCTATGTCCACAACGATGCCGGGCTGACGAGCGAACTGATTCGCCGCTGCCGCGCTGCTAATTTTGATGCGCTTGCGCTGACGGTAGACACGATTGTCGCCGGCAACCGTGAGCGCGACTACATGACCGGCATGACGACGCCGCCGAAACTGACACCGCGCAGCCTGCTCAGCTTCCTGACGCATGCTGGCTGGACCTTCGATTATTTGCGCCACGAAAAATTCGACCTGCCCAATATTTCGTCAGCGGTGGACCAGGGGTCGAAAGTGCAGTCGTCAGTGGTCGATTACATCAACCAGCAGATGAAGCGATCGATCAGCTGGGACGACGCCGCCAACATGATAGAAGAGTGGGGCGGGCCGTTTGCGATCAAAGGTGTGATGTCTGTCGCCGATGCAAAACGCGCCGTCGACGTGGGTGCCAGCGCAATCATGATTTCCAATCACGGCGGCCGCCAGCTCGACGGTTCACGCGCGCCGTTCGATCAGCTACCCGCCATCGTCGATGCCGTCGGCGGCAAGATTGAAATCATTGTCGACGGTGGTATCCGCCGCGGCACTCACGTGCTCAAAGCCCTGGCGATGGGGGCTACTGCGTGCTCGGGCGGACGCCTGTACCTGTACGCGCTGGCAGCGGGCGGCACGGAGGGTGTCATGCGCGCCATGCGTTTGCTGCGTGACGAAATCGAGCGGGATATGCTGCTGATGGGCTGCCGTTCGCTCGCGGAGCTAAAACCTGCGATGGTGGCGTCGCGCTCCAGCGGCCCTGCCGTTGCCTGACACAAGGACTGACCTCACATGACCACGTACCGAAACGGACCATGGTGGGCCGGCATCCTGCTAGCCGTTGCAGTCGCCTACGCGGCGGGCATTGCGGCAGTCTGGGTTGGCGAGTCGTTGCTCGGTTTCGAGCGCAGCCCGATCAGCGACATCATGATGGCGATCATCATTGGCATGATCATCGCCAACGTGGTCACGCTGCCGGACGGCGTGCGCGATGGCCTGCGGTTTTGCGCCAGCACAATACTGCGGCTTGGCATCATGCTGCTAGGCATTCGCCTGAGCCTGCTTGGCGCCGGCAAATTTACGCTGGTGGCGCTGCCGTTCGTTGCTGCGGCTATTGCCATCGGCCTGATAACCGTGCGTTTTCTCGGTCAGCGCATGGGCCTGTCTTTGCGGCTGACGGGGCTTATTGCCGTTGGCACCAGTATCTGCGGCTGCACTGCAATCGTTGCGACTGCTCCGCTGATCCGTGCGAAGGAGGCGGAGGTCAGTTACGCGATCGCCTGCATTACCGTGTTTGGTCTTGCCGCGATGTTTGCCTATCCGTGGCTGGCCCACTGGGCGTTCGACGGCAATCCGGCGCTGGCGGGCCTGTTTCTCGGCACCTCAATTCATGAAACGGCACAGGTTGCGGGTGCCGGCATGATGTACCAGGCGCAATACGCCTCACCGATGGCACTGGACATTGCGACGGTAACGAAACTCGTGCGCAACCTGTGCATGATCGCCGTGATACCGCTCGTCGGTTTTCTCTATGCGAGTGAAGGCCAGGTAGCGAGCGACAAGAAAGTGTCGCTGCTGTCGATGGTGCCGTGGTTCATCATCGGCTTCGCGTTGATGTCGGGTTTGCGCACCATTGGTGATATTGGCGACCGCCCGTTCGGCATGCTGGATCCGGCAACCTGGTCGTCAGTCGTCAAGTTGCTGCGCAGTGCTGCCGAACATTTCCTGTTGATCGCCATGGCGGCAGTGGGCTTGACCTCGATGTTTGCGGGTCTGCGTGAGATTGGCATGCGGCCATTCATGCTGGGATTGTTTGCCGCGCTGTTGATCGGTGCCGTCAGCCTGACGCTGATCCTGCTGTTCGCACCGATGTTGCTTAACGCGGTCGGCGCTTAGGCTTCACGGTTGCCGCTACTTTCAGCGCTGGCGCCGGCAGGTCCAGTGATTCTGATTTGATCGCATCGAGCACGATCGATGACGAGGCGTCTTTCACGCCGGGCACGCTCAGGATGCGTTCTTCGATGAAGCGCCCAAATGCTTTCAGGTCCGTGGTCACGACGCGCAACAGGTAGTCGACCTCGCCGCTCATCATGTGACAGGTCTGCACTTCGGGGTAGCGTTTGATGGCGTCGCGGAAACGCTGCGCATTCGCGATATCGTGCCGTTCGACGCTGACTTCGACATAGGCTTCGACCTCGTAACCCAGCGCCACCGGATCGACGCGCACCGTGAAGCCCTGGATCACTCCGGCCGCGCGCAATGCCTCCACGCGCCGCTGCGTCGCCGCCGGCGACAGGCTGACGCGCTCCGCCAGCTCGACCCAGCTTGTCCGCCCGTCTTTAAGAAGCTCGCGCAGGATACGGTGGTCTTTTTTATCGATCAACGCAGTAAAACTCCATAAAAAATGCATAAGGCGATGAATAACTGCGCAGTTTACGCTATTTAGCGACGGAATCGCAGCCAAACGCTGCGCCGGCTTCGCTAGCATGGCGGATTAGCTGGTGCAGCACTCTGGAGCAGGCCATGAGCAACACAGACAACCCGATGGGGACCGACGGCTTTGAGTTTGTCGAGTACGCGGCTCCGGATCCGGAGCTGCTGCGTTCGCTGTTTACACGCATGGGCATGCCGGCAGTCGCGAAGCACCGCTCCAAGGACGTGACGTTGCACAAGCAGCGCGATATCAACTTCATCATCAATGCCGAAAGCGACAGCTTTGCCCAGGGCTTTGCACGGCAGCACGGCCCCTGCGCCTGTGCGATGGCGTTCCGCGTCAAAGATGCGCGTGCCGCACTGGCGCGTGCGGTTGATCTCGGTGCTACCGCCATACCGGGCAATCCCGGACCAATGGAACTCAACATCCCGGCGATCGAAGGCATCGGCGGCAGCCGCCTGTACCTCGTCGATCGCTACGGCGACCGCACCATCTACGACATCGACTTCGAGTTTTACGACGACTGGCAGGAACGCATGCAGGCGGCCGACACCGGGCTGACCTACATCGATCACCTGACGCACAACGTCCACCGCGGCCAGATGTCCGTGTGGGCATCGTTCTACGAAAAGCTGTTTAATTTCCGCGAAATCCGCTACTTCGACATCGAAGGCCAGCACACCGGGCTGATCTCGAAAGCGATGACGAGTCCCTGCGGCAAGATCCGCATCCCGTTGAATGAAAGCCAGGACGACGAAAGCCAGATCGAGGAATTTTTGCGCGATTACAAAGGCGAGGGCATTCAGCACATCGCGCTGGGCACGGGCGACATTTACGCGACCGTGGATCGCCTGACGGCGGCGGGCGTCGAATTGCAGGACACGAACGACGCGTACTACGACCTGGTCGATGAGCGCGTGCCGGGTCATGGCGAGTCGCTTGACGACTTGCGCAAGCGTCGCATTTTGCTGGATGGCGCGCCGCAGGACGACCAGGGCATCCTGCTGCAGATTTTTACGCGCAATGTCATCGGACCGATCTTCTTCGAGATCATCCAGCGCAAAGGCAATGAAGGATTCGGTGAGGGCAATTTCAAGGCGCTGTTCGAGTCGCTCGAGCTTGACCAGATCAGGCGCGGCGTGATCTCCGGGGATGCGAAGGCGTAAAGCTTCGCGGGGCTCGCCTGCAGCAAGGGGTCATCGGTGTTCGGTCTCTGATGCCAGAACCGGGCCAGAGGTTGTCTCCCAGCCGAAATCCTCGAGTCGCGGGCTGCCTGATGCGGCTATCGCCTGCGGGTCGTGCCCGCCCTGAACGGGCAAAATTTGGCTGCATGTGCTGCCTGCAAAGGCTATCCAGAGAAAAACTGCAGAAATCCCGACGCACTCACGCGCGATTCGAAGTAAGATGTCGCCAACTCCAGCCCCCCTGGCTGTGGTGCAGAACCGGCCGTAGCCGGCGATTTTTGAATAGAGGTAACTATGGCAGGCGAAAGAGTGATCGGAACCGTTAAATGGTTCAACGACGACAAGGGTTTTGGGTTCATTGAGCAGGAAGGCGGCAAAGACGTATTCGTGCATCACAGTGCAATCCAGATGGAAGGCTTCAAATCCCTGAAAGAGGGGCAGAAAGTTTCGATGGAAGTCACCCAGGGCCAGAAAGGTCCGCAGGCAGAAAACGTTATGGCGGAGTAACAACCGCTTTAACGCGACGGCCCTGACCCGGGATTCTGACGGGCCGTTTCAGGGGGGAGCGCCGGGAGCCCGGGTCCTGCGCACCTGATCTCAGCACCAACTTTGCGCCGCCGGTCGGCTTGTGTCCGACCGTCGAAGCGCCCAATCCTGCGGTCACCTGGACGGAGCGCAATCATGGCGAGCCGAAAACCGCTGTTTTCCACCGCGACCTGCACGTTTCTGCAAGAGCTCGAGCGCAATAACAATCGCGACTGGTTCAACGCAAACAAGTCACGCTATGAAGAGGACGTCCTGGACCCGGCGCTGCGGTTCATCGCGGCCATGCAGGACCCTCTCGCAGAGATAAGCACGCATTTCCAGGCGGTGCCGAAACGCACGGGCGGCTCTCTGATGCGAGTCTATCGCGACACGCGCTTCGCAAAGGACAAGACGCCCTACAAGACCAACATTGGTATCCAGTTTCGCCATGAGCGCGGCAAGGATGTCCACGCGCCCGGCTTCTATCTGCACATCGATCCGCACCAGGTGTTTCTTGGCGTGGGCATCTGGCATCCGGATTCCAGGACCCTTGCTGCGATCCGGCAGCGCATCCATACCCGGCAGGCCGAATGGCAACGCGTCAAAGCGGATCCGAAGTTCCGCCGCCAGTTCGAACCGGGCGGTGAATCGTTGACGCGCCCGCCGCGCGGCTACGCTGCGGACCATCCGCTAATCGATGACCTGCGCCGCAAGGATTTCATAGCAGTCCGCAATCTCGATAAGGACGCCGTGCTAAAGCCCGCATTCGTAAAGTCCGTTGCTGGCTCGTTTGCGGCAGGCACGCCGCTAATGCGATTTTTATGCAAGGCCGCAGAGCTGCCGTTCTAGCGCCGGTTCGGCCGCCGCAGCCGGTGACCTGCTGCTGTGCCAGTGCTAGAATCCGCGCGCCGCGCCCAGCTCCTTGTCCGCCGGCTGTTTCCTACTAACTCCAGGGTAAGCAATGTCCGTTTTCAGTAATTCCGCGTTCGATGACCATGAACGCGTGCTGTTCTGCCGCGATGCCGATACCGGTCTCAAGGCCATCATCGCGATTCACTCAACGGCGCTCGGTCCTGCCGCAGGCGGTTGCCGCCAGTGGAGCTATGCATCCGACGAGGCCGCCGTCTATGACGTACTGCGCCTGTCACGCGGCATGAGTTACAAGAACGCGATGGCGGACCTGCGCTTCGGTGGCGGCAAGGCCGTGATTCTGAAGACGCCTGACTTCCAGCCAACGGATGCCCTGTACGAACGGTTTGGCGAGTTCGTTGAATCGCTGCAGGGCTCGTACATCACGGCAGAAGATGTCGGCATGAGTGTCGCGGTGATGGAGACAATTTCTCACAAGACGAAATACGTATCCGGGCTGCCGCAACGCGCAGGGCATGCCGGTGGCGATCCGTCACCGAAAACGGCATTCGGCATCTTCAAGGGCATCGAGGCAGCGGTCGAATTCAAACTTGGCAAGGCGTCACTGGATGGCGTGTCGGTTGCCGTGCAGGGCGTGGGCAATGTCGGCTACTACCTGTGCCGCTACCTGGCAGAGGCGGGCGCGCAAATCCGCGTTTCAGATATGGACGAGGAACGCGTGCAGCGCGCGGTAAAGGAGTTCTCTGCCAAAGCCGTTGCACTTGACGACATTCTTTTTCAGCAGGTTGATGTTGTCGCGCCGTGCGCGCTTGGTGCGATCCTGACAGAACATTCAATCCCGAAGCTCAAGACAAAAATCATCGCGGGCGGGGCAAACAACCAGCTCGAAACCGATGAAGACGGTCGTCGCCTGATGGCCGCCGGTATTTTGTATGCGCCCGATTACGTCATCAACGGCGGCGGCATCATCAACGTCGCCAGCGAGTACTACGGCGGAGAAGATGATGAAGATGTGATGCAGAAGGTCGCCAAGATCGGACCACGTTTGCTCGGCATTTTTCAGGAAGCAGCGCGATCCGGCCGGCCGACGAATGAAATTGCCGATTCACAGGCGCGCCGCATCATCAGCGAAGCGCGCGCCGCATAATTTCGCTCAGAGTTTGCGCAGCGCGCTGAGCAGGACAGCCGGGTCCGGTCGATCCACGATTCTTTTTGACTGGCTCACATAACGAACAATGCCGTCAGCGTCGGTCACCATCGCCGTCGGCCAGATTGTGTCCTGCCCGAAATTTTCACGATGCTTGCCAGGTACACCTGCGGCGTGCACAAGGCCCAGCTGGCGTGCTGCCGCGAGCTTGGGGTCGAGCCAGAACTCGAATTGAACGCCGAACATTTCAGCCACGCGACGGGTCGTGCCGAGCGGTTTCGGCGTTACGAAAATCAGGCGCGCCCCGCGCTCATTGATTTCCTTGTAGTGACCCGTCAGGTCGGCGACCTGCTTATTGCAAAACGGACACCAGTTACCGCGTACAAACAACAGGACGGCGGGTTTGCCCAGCAGGCTGGCGCTGTTAACTGTCGCACCATCTTCGTCTTCCGCCGCGAATTCCGGTAATGCATCTCCGGCTTGCAGGCCCAGCGGCGCCGGGCGGCCGCGCGTGTTCAGGTGCACAAACCACCAGGCACTACTCAATAAAGCAATGACCGCCAGGATGGCGATCAGGATTCCGGTACTCAAAACGTTCTCCTCTAGTGCCCGGTCAGGAGCACGATTTTCCCCATGTGCGTGCTGCTTTCCATTAGCCGATGCGCATCAGCAGCTTCCGCCAGTGCGAATGTACGGTACACGATCGGTCGCACCGTGCCAGCCGCAATCAGGGGCAGCACGTGCTCCTGCAAGCTCGTCGCAATGCCGGCTTTCTCCGCTATCGTCTGCGGCCGCAGCGTAGAGCCGGTCAGCGTCAGGCGCTCGGTCAGGATTCTGCGCAGGTCCAGCGTGACGTTAGACCCTTGCAGAAAGGCGATCAGGACATAGCGGCCATCGCGCGCCAGAAGATCGAGATTTTTCTGCGCATAGCTGCCGGCGACCATATCAAGTACCACATTGACGCCTTTGCTACCCGCATGATCCCTGACGGCGGCGGCCCAGTCCGTGTCGCGGTAGTTGACCGCATGGGCGCCTAATTCCTTACAGAAGTCACTTTTTGCATTACTGCCGACCGTGCAAATCACCTGCGCGCCAAATGCGCGTGCCAGCTGAATTGCTGTCGTTCCGATGCCGCTTGAGCCGCCATGCACAAGCAGCGTTTCTCCCGCCCGCAGTGCCGCGCGCATGAAAAGGTTGTACCAGACCGTGAAAAACGTCTCCGGAATGGCTGCAGCCTCGGCCATGGATAGCTTGTCCGGTATTGGCAGGCAATGTGCGGCGGGCGCGCGGCAATACTCCGCGTAGCCGCCACCGTGCGTCAGCGCCATGACTTTCGCACCAGGTTGCCATGCAGTGACGCCGGGCCCGCAGCTGTCGACAATGCCTGCGACTTCCAGCCCCGGGCGTGGATCCGCATCGGGCGGAATTGCGTATTTGCCGAGTCGTTGCAGGACGTCCGGCCGGTTAACGCCGGCGGCTGCTACTCGAATCAGCACCTCGCCGTCGCGCGGTTCGGGCTTGTCAAGATTGATGAGCTGCAGTTCGTCGGCGCTGCCAGACTGTCGGATGTGGATCGCTTTCATTGAATATTCTGATGTGCAGATAGCGGGATGCAGTATGCGCCTGCAGGGTGACCGACACCATGTTCGGTGTGACGCGCTGTGCCGGGAAATGCATAATGCGTAGCACGATGAATCCCGCACAAACTTCCAGCAACCCCATCCTCTGGCAGCCTTCGGCCGAGCGCGCAGCGCACAGTGCGATGCATACGTTCATGCAAAAGGCGCATGTTGCTGACTACGATGCATTGCACGCCTGGTCCATCGCGGAGCCGGAACTGTTCTGGCCTGCCGTAGCAGATCACTGCGATGTGCGATTCAGCGAACCTTACAAAAGCGTACTGCAACAGCCGGGCGACATGTTGACTGCCCGCTGGTTCAGCGGCGCTACGCTGAACTATGCAGAGCACCTGCTGACGGCGCGCGGACCAAAAACGGCGCTCGTTTTTCGCGGCGAAGACGGAACACGTCGCACGCTCAGTTTCGATGAGCTGCATTTGCAGGTGGCTGCCGTCGCCGCCGGCCTCACGCGCGCGGGCGTCGAAGTTGGCGATCGCGTCGCCGGCTACCTGCCGAATTGCCCGGAAGCCATTATCGCGATGCTGGCTGCTACCAGTCTCGGCGCGATCTGGTCGTCCTGCTCGCCGGATTTTGGTGCGAATGGCGTGGTTGACCGCTTTGGCCAGATCGAGCCGAAGGTTCTCTTTTGCTGCGATGGCTATTTTTACAACGGCAAACGATTCGACACGCTGGCGACTGTGGGCCGGGTGCTGGAGCGCATCAGCGGCATCGCGATGACCGTCATAGTGCCGTTCACCGGCGAGAAAGTTTCACTGCCAACGCAGGGCGCGTCGTGTAGCTGGGACGAGTTTGCGATTGCCGGCAAAGCATTGTCCTTCGTACCCGTGCCGTTCGATCACCCGCTGTTCATCCTGTATTCGTCCGGCACGACCGGTGCGCCGAAGTGCATCGTGCACGGTCATGGCGGCACCTTGCTGCAGCATCGCAAGGAGCATGCGTTGCATTGCGACCTTACCTCGGACGACATCCTGTTCTACTTCACGACCTGCGGCTGGATGATGTGGAACTGGCTGGCTACCGGGCTCGCTTCAGGTGCGACGCTCGTATTGTTCGACGGTGCGCCGTTTTTTGCGGACGGCCGCATACTCTGGCAAATCGCCGAACAAGAGCGCATCACCATTTTCGGTACCAGCGCGAAGTACCTTGCCGCGCAGGAAAAAGCGGGCGTGCGGCCGGGCGCAGAGTTTGACATTGCATCGATCAAGACCGTGTTATCGACCGGATCGCCGCTGGCACCCGCCGGCTTTGACTACGTCTACGACGCGATTGGCAAGGACCTGCAGTTGTCGTCAATCGCCGGTGGTACCGACATCATCAGCTGTTTCATTCTCGGCAACCCAATGCTGCCGGTGCGCCGCGGTGAGTTGCAGTGCCTTGGCCTCGGCATGGCCGTCGATGTCTACGACGACGACGGTCGCCCCGTGCGCGGTGCAAGCGGCGAACTCGTGTGCACCCGTCCGTTCCCGTCGATGCCTGTCGGTTTCTGGCAGGATGTCGACAACGCGCGCTACCGCGCCGCCTACTTCGAACGATTTCCGGGTATCTGGGCGCACGGCGATTTCGTCGAGATAACGGCATCAGGCGGCGCAATTATTCACGGGCGCTCGGACGCCGTGCTGAATCCTGGCGGCGTGCGCATCGGCACCAGTGAGATCTACCGGCAGGTCGAGAAGCTCGACGAAGTGCTGGAGAGCATTGCTATTGGCCAGCACTGGGAAGACGACGTGCGCGTCGTACTGTTCGTAGTGCTGCGCAAGGACGTGTCGCTCACAGAGGAGTTACAAAAGCGTATCCGAACTGTGATTCGCGAGAACACGACCGTGCGGCACGTGCCCGCAAAAATCGTTGCGGTTCCGGAAATTCCGCGCACGATCAGCGGCAAGATCGTCGAAGTGGCCGTGCGCGCTGTCGTGCACGGTGAAGCTGTGCGCAATGTTGACGCACTGGCCAATCCCGCAGCGCTCGAGTTTTTCCGCAATCGACCGGAGCTTGCGAGCTAATGCCAAAGGTACAGGGCTTGAAGGTCTACGAGGGCGTCGTACTGCCGGAATGGATCGACATTAATGGCCACATGAACGTCGCGTATTATTTGCTTGCCTTCGACCTTGCGGTTGACGGGCTCTGGGCGCGCATCGGTATTACCACGGACTATATCGAGAACACGCGCGGCTCTACATTTGCAGTTGAGAGTCATATCACCTGGCAACGCGAACTCAATGAAGGCGATACCTTCTTCATTACAAGTGAGATTATTGCGTTCGATGAAAAACGTATTCACCAGTTTCAGCGTATGTATCACGCCCGCGAACAATTTCTTGCGGCGACGGGTGAGTGGATGAACCTGCACGTCAATCTCGACACGCGCCGGGTCAGTCCGTGGTCGGACGCAACCCTTGCAGCCTTGCATGACATTGGTCGCGAGCAGGGCAGGCTGGCGCTGCCGGCGGAGCTCGGCAGCCGCATCGGTATCCGGCAGCCTTTGTACGGTATGGGAGTAAACCGCAATGGCTGACTACCTGCTGGCCATAGACCAGGGAACGAGCAGCAGCCGCGCCCTGATATTCGATGCGAAGGCGCACACCGTCAGCAGCGCCCAACAGGAATTTGCGCAGCACTATCCGCAGCCCGGCTGGGTTGAACACGACCCGGAAGACATCTGGCGGTCGGTGGTTGACGTAACCAAGAAAGCGCTCGCTGACAGCAAGCTCAAGCAGTCCGACATCGCAGCGCTGGGTATCACCAATCAACGCGAAACGACCCTGCTGTGGGATCGCGAGACCGGCAAGTGCGTTTACAACGCGATCGTCTGGCAGGATCGCCGCACGGCGAAACGCTGCGCAGAATTGAAAGCCGCCGACAGGGAATCCATGGTTGCCGCAAAAACCGGTTTGCGGCTCGACCCGTATTTTTCGGCGACGAAGCTCGCCTGGATTCTCGACAACGTCGAGGGCGCGCGCGCGCGGGCTGAAGCAGGCAAACTCGCGTTCGGCACGATCGACTGCTTCCTGTTGTGGCGACTCACTGGAGGTCGCGTCCATGCCAGCGATGCCAGCAACGCATCGCGCACCTTGTTGTTCAACATTCACGAGCAGCGCTGGGACGAAGAGCTGTTGCAGCTGTTTCACATACCAAAGTCGGTGCTGCCCGAGGTGCGCAACTGTGCCGACGATTTCGGCGCCTGTGACAAAAATGTGTTCGGTATGGAGATCCCGGTGCGTGCGATGGCCGGCGACCAGCAGGCGGCACTCGTAGGACAAGCCGGCTTTGAACCGGGGATGACGAAAAGTACCTATGGCACTGGCTGCTTCGTGATCACGAATACCGGCGACAAGGCGCTGACTTCACAAAACAAATTGTTGACGACCGTCGCCTGGCGACTGGCTGGCAAAGTCACTTACGCGCTGGAAGGCAGTATCTTCGTTGCAGGGTCGGCGATGCAGTGGCTGCGCGATGAGCTGCAGATTCTAAAAGCCGCGCCTGACTCGCAAACGATCGCTGAGCGCACGGGCATCGTAACCAATGTGCACGTCGTGCCTGCTTTCGCCGGGCTTGGCGCGCCGTACTGGGATGCCGATGCGCGCGGCGCGATTCTTGGCTTGTCGCGCGACAGCAGTCGCGACCAGATCATCACCGCGACATTGCAGGCCATTGCCTACCAGACTCGCGATCTGTCGGAGGCGATGCACGACGATGGTGTGCGCCCGGCGGTTATTCGTGTCGATGGCGGGATGGTCGGGAACGACTGGTTCCTGCAGTTTCTTGCTGATCTTCTGGATATCCCGGTTGAGCGTCCGCGCAACGTCGAATCGACCGTGCTGGGAGCGGCCTGCCTTGCGGGCCTGGCCTGCGGTTTGTATCGCTCGTTCGCCGATATCGCGGCACTGTGGCAAAGCGATAAGGTGTTCACACCTGGCATGGCGGCTCTGCAGCGCAAAGAATTGTACGCAGGCTGGCTCGAGGCAGTCGCGCGCGTGCGGACGACGAATTGAACCTGCGACTGCGGAGCTCCCCGCGATCAGTCAGGCGATAAAGCGCTCGTAAATCACCACGCCCCACACAAGACCGAATATCGCAAGGCCCAGAAAGACCGCAGACGAACCGTAATCCTTGGCCCGGCCCGACAGTTCATGATGCTCCGGCCCGATACGATCAACGACCACCTCGACCGCGGAATTCAATAGCTCGACCAGCATGACAAACAGACAGACGCCGATCAGCAATGCACGTTCCATGTTGCTGCGGCCGAGCCACAGTGCAACTGGCGTTAGCAAAAGCGTTGCCACCAGTTCCTGGCGGAACGCGGCCTCGTTCTGCCAGGCCTGGCGAAAGCCCAGGGCCGAAAATCGCGCCGCATGCACAATGCGCCGTACGCCGGTATGTCCTGGTTTCACCGCGGGATCTCCCGATAGATCGTAAAGACCCGGGGATGGTAACGGACTTTTGCGGCCGATCAGAAATTTACGAGGAGATCGTCATCCGCAGCATCGCGACGTGCCGCACGCACCGGTATTGTCAGGCGCGCACGCTGATCGCGCCAGTTCTGCGCGTGCAGTCCTGCGCGACGCTCGGCCAGTCTTGCAGGGTGCTCGATGCGATCAGTCAGGGAACGGGACGAAGCGACCGGTAACCAGCTGGTGCGCAGGTAACTCGTCATACGGGACCTCCAATGCCAGGTTCAGCGATTCGATATCGCGCACATTAGCGACGCGCCATGACATCTGCATGACGCTTTGGTGACCGGCTCGTGTCACGGAACGCAAAGGTCATCGGACAGCTCTTTCCAAAACCGCTAAACTTCACGCTTTTGCCGAGGCGACACCGATGCTGCAAGTGCCACGCGACGAACTCGAATCCTACATAGACAAGCCACTGCCGCCGTCCGCGTGGCTGCGCATCGACCAGCAACAGATCAATGCATTTGCTGATGCAACGCTGGATCACCAGTTCATACATACCGACCCGGAGAAGGCACGCGCCACGCCGTTTGGCACGACCATTGCGCACGGCTACCTGACGATGTCGTTAATTTCCCATTTCCTCGGTGAGTGCGGGATTGCTCCTCTGAAAATTCAGATGGCCGTAAACTACGGCACGGACAAGGTCCGGTTCATCGAGCCCGTACGCGTCAACAGCGAAGTGCGTGGCGTGGCCTGCCTGAAGGAAGTGCGTGAGAAAAAGCCCGGCCAGATCCTGCTGAAAACTCATGTCACCATCGAGATCAAGGATTCACCCAACCCGGCGCTCATCGCCGAAATTTTGTCGCTTTTTATCTGCAGCTGATTAACCGAAAACACAAAGGAACACGATGTGACGATCCGATTTGATGACCAGGTAGTAATTGTTACCGGCGCTGGTAATGGCCTTGGCCGCTGCCATGCGCTTGAATTCGCACGGCGTGGCGCAAAAGTCGTCGTCAATGATCTGGGCGGTGCGCGAGACGGCTCCGGCGGTTCGAGCGAAGCTGCCGAAAGCGTCGTCAGGGAGATTACCGAGCATGGCGGTGAGGCCTTTGCGAACGGTGCCAACGTTGCCGATTATGCACAGGTCGAGGCGATGGTTGCCGACGCCGTCAAACGCTGGGGTCGCGTCGACGTGCTTATTAACAACGCCGGTATTCTGCGTGATAAGACCTTCGCAAAAATGGAATTGGCCGACTTCCAGACCGTGCTCGATGTGCATGTCGGTGGTTCAGTCAACTGCACGAAGGCTGTCTGGGGCCTGATGCGTGAGCAGCAATACGGGCGCATCGTCATGACCTCTTCCTCTAGCGGAATCTACGGCAATTTCGGCCAGACCAACTATGGCGCTGCAAAAATGGGCCTCGTCGGTTTTATGAACTCGCTTGCAATCGAGGGCGCGAAGTACGGCATTCACGTTAACTCGCTCGCACCCATCGCGGCGACGCGCATGACCGAAGACCTTATGCCACCCGATGTATTGTCACTGCTGCAGCCCGAAGCGGTTACGCCTGCGGTCGTGTTCATGGCGAGCCGCGAGGCGCCTACCCGGCAGATTATCGG
Organism: Woeseia sp.; assembly: GCA_049665065.1. GTDB lineage: Bacteria > Pseudomonadota > Gammaproteobacteria > Steroidobacterales > Woeseiaceae > Woeseia. Next base: position 16,641 of record JBATFU010000440.1, read on the forward strand.
GGCGGGCGCGGGCGTCTTCGCCCGCATTGTTATCACGGAAACGCCCGGCGTCTTTTTGCGCGAGGAAGAGCGCGATGCCGATCACGTCGCAGCGGCCTGGCAACAGATCGCCGCGACCGACGGCCAGGTGGAACTGAAAGCCGGCGGTGAACAGACCATGAAGTTCCTTGCCAAGGCAGCGAACGCGCTGGGCATCAAGCTCGGCGGCTAGCCATGCCGGCAACGGCAAACAGGAGAAATTTGTGAAAGACGCAGTCATCGTTTCCACAGCTCGCACAGCCATTGGTCGCGCCTATCGTGGCGCCTTCAATAACACGGAAGGCCCGACGCTCGCGGCGCACGCGATCCGCGCAGCGCTCACGCGCGCCGGAATCGACGGCGGTCAGGTCGACGATGTCATCTTGGGCTGCGCGATGCAGCAGGGTACTACCGGTCAAAACGTTGCACGCCAGGCAGCGATGGCAGCCGGCTTGCCGGTGACGGTATCCGGCATGACCATTGACCGACAGTGTTCGTCGGGCCTCATGGCCATTGCCACGGCAGCCAAGCAGGTACTCGACGATGGCATGGACGTGGTCATCGGCGGCGGGCTCGAGTCGATCAGCCTGGTGCAAAACGAGCACTACAACAAATACCGCAGCAAGGATCCGCTTGCCGTGGCCGCCGCTCCGCACATTTACATGAGCATGCTGGAGACAGCGGAGGTGGTCGCGAAGCGCTACGGCATCTCGCGTGAGCAGCAGGACGAATACGCGCTGCAGAGCCAGCAGCGGACGGCGGCTGCGCAGGAGGCCGGCCTGTTTGCCGATGAAATCGTGGCGGTGACGGCGAACATGGGCGTCATGGATAAGGACAGCGGCGAAATTTCGTTCAAGGAAGTGCAGCTTGCGAAAGACGAGGGCAATCGCCCGCAAACGACACTCGAAGGACTTTCCGGTTTGAAGCCGGTATTTGAAGGTGGCGTTATCACTGCCGGCAATGCCAGCCAGCTTTCGGACGGTGCCGCGGCAACCGTGGTGATGAACAGCCGGCTTGCCCAGAAGCAGGGGCTTGAGCCGCTCGGCATTTATCGCGGCATGGCCGTTGCCGGGACCGAGCCTGACGAAATGGGCATCGGGCCGGTTTATGCGATTCCAAAGCTGCTGAAAAAAACCGGCGTCAAACTCGGCGATATCGGACTCTGGGAACTTAATGAAGCATTTGCCGTGCAGGTCGTTTACTGTCGCGACAAACTCGGCCTGCCAAACGAGCTGCTGAACGTAAACGGCGGGTCAATTTCAATCGGTCACCCGTACGGCATGTCCGGAGCACGCATGGTGGGTCACGCGTTGCTGGAAGGCAAAAGGCGCAATGCCAAGTTTGTCGTCGTGACCATGTGCGTCGGCGGCGGGATGGGCGCGGCGGGATTGTTTGAGGTTGTGTAACGCCAGTCCGATCCGTTATGTTCGCGCACTCATTTTAGGGGAAAGCTAAACCTTGTTTCGCGCCCGCCAGAAGTTAGGCAAGTACCGCATTGTCAGTCGCATCGCCTCGGGGCCGCTGGCAAATGTTTATCGTGCGTTCGACACGATTCACAAGTCGCACGTTGCGCTGAAGATTCCGAAGTCCTCGCGCAATATCAGTGAAGAAGATTTCCTGCACGAAGTGCAGGTTGCGGTGAAGCTGAAGCACCCGCACATTCTTGCCGTGCAGAACGCCAGCTTTATCGATGAACATTTCGTAATCGCGATGGATCTCGGCAAGGAGTCGCTTGCAGATCGCATTGAGCGGCGCATCTCCACGACGCGCGCGCTGGATCTGGCCGAGCAGGCGCTGAACGGACTCGCCTACGCACACGAGCACAATATTATTCACTGCGATATCAAGCCCGAAAATTTCATTCTGTTTGACGACCAGTCGCTGAAGCTGGCCGATTTCGGCTTTGCGAAGATCAGCCTGCGAACGCTCAAGGCATCCGGTTCCGGCACGATCGACTACATCGCACCGGAGCAGGCGATGGGCCGGCCGAAGTTCCAGTCCGACGTGTTTTCGATCGGCCTCGTTTTGTACCGCATGTTCAGTGGCAAGTTGCCGGAATGGCCCTACGAATGGCCACTCGCCGGGCACGATCGGCTCAAGGCGCGCTACCGGCCCGAATTTGCCGAGTTTCTGAAAAAAGCGATAGAGATCGATCCCAAAAAGCGCTACGAAGACGCCATCCAGATGTACAACGCGTTTGAGGCTTTACAAAGCCGCGCGCGGCGTCAGCGGCGCACTGGAACAAAGTCAGCCACGAAGCAGAGCGCGTCCTGGCAGCAGATTCGCTGGCGCGAATTCCAGCGGCGTTTCAAGAAAGTGCTGGACACCAGGCACCAGTGCCGGCGCTGCGAAGGCCCGGTGTCTGAAAGCATGCACGCCTGTCCCTGGTGCGGCTTCGACCATCCGTCGCGCGGTGCGGTAACGGACATGCCCGCCCATTGCCCGCGTTGCGAGCGCGGCGTGAAACTTGACTGGGATTATTGCGCCTTTTGTTACGGACCCGGCTTCGAGGCCGAAACCAACCGGCATTATGTTGACAAGCGCTACACGGCACGCTGCGGAAACAGCCGCTGTCGCGAGCCATTGATGCCGTTTATGCGGTATTGTCCGTGGTGCCGCACGAAAGTGAAGCGGCCGTGGAAGATCGAAGGCAGCAAGACGAGTTGTAAGGCCTGCAAATGGGGCATCTGCGCTGAATTCTGGAATTTCTGTGCCTGGTGTCGGGAACCGGTCAAACGCGCTTGAGGCGCACCCGTCGGAAGCACTCTGATGACTGAAAGCGAATGGACCCTGCTCGATGGCGCCACGGAGGGGGATCAGCGCACGCTGGCGGTTGCCGGCGGCCAGCTGATTGCCTATAGCTGCCGCGCTCCTGACAAACCCACCGAAAACGAAGATGCCGTGGCGATCGTCCCTTATGGCGACGACGCTGCGGTGTTAGTGGTTGCGGACGGCGCGGGCGGAATGCCCGGCGGACGGCGCGCCTCGCAAACCGCCGTTAGTGAACTCGCCGCATCGCTGCAAGATTCACATGCTGAATCGCTTCTGCTGCGGACGGCAGTATTGAATGGAATCGAAGCGGCCAATCGTGCGGTGCTGGACATGGCGACCGGGGCCGCAACCACACTGACTGTTGTTGCTATCGAAGGGCGCAGTGCCAGAACGTTCCAGATCGGCGATTCCGAAGCCGTGATCGTTGGCAACCGCGGTTTGATTCGCGCGCAGACGATGGCGCATTCGCCAACCGGTTTTGCGGTCGAAGCCGGGTTTCTGGATCAGCGCGACGCTTTGCATCACGAGGAACGCCACCTCGTCTCGAATTTTCTAGGCACCCAGGACATGCGAATCGATATGGGTGCGGCCGTCGAGATGCAGGCGCGCGATACGATCATGGTCGCCAGTGACGGCGTCACTGACAACGTGCACCGGGATGAAGTCATCGAGATTATTCGCAAGGGCCCAATCGCCGTTGCCATCGAATCACTGATCCGGCTGGCAAAGCACCGCATGAAGGTTGATTCGAACAGCCAGCCAAGCAAACCCGATGACCTGTCGGTTATCCTGTTCCGGAAACCGCCCGCGCCTTCATCAGATAGCGCGAGATCGCCGGCATAACAGGCGCTCTGGCGCACTGACAACGTGTCGCCATGCACGCATTGCGGCGGGCCCCGTAGAATATTGCGAGCTCGGGGAGGGCGTATTATGGTTCTCCAGACCCGTGCTTGGCTGCACGTGCCGGAACTTTAGGCGTGCCACGAGGCTCCAAATCGGGTGACGTTTCAGTATTGCTTGCAAGACGCAGCGCCCCGAATCCTGCACGAACCATCGCCACAGAGGTTCACCCGATGAACTTAATCAGTCCTGAAAACAGAAAGTCCCCACTCCTCTGCGTAACCGCGACGGCATTGCTCCTGCTTGCCGGCTGCGCGGTGTCCGTTGGTACGGGCGGCAGCAGCGGTGGCGCGAGCGGCGGCTCCTCCGGTGGTGGCATGCCGGGTGGTTCCTCGGGCGGCGGTATGCCGGGAGGTTCATCCGGTGGTGGCATGCCCGGCGGTTCCTCGGGCGGCGGCATGCCTGGAGGTTCGTCCGGTGGCGGCATGCCCGGTGGCTCCTCTGGTGGTGGGATGCCGGGCGGTTCGTCCGGCGGTGGCATGCCCGGCGGCGCATCTGGCGGTGGTATGCCCGGTGGCGCATCCGGAGGCGGCATGCCCGGAGGTGCCTCAGGAGGTTCAGCCGGTGGCGGCATGCCCGGTGGCGCTGATGGTGGCATGGCCGGCGGTGGTGGTGG
>JBATFU010000441.1:0-10507 GCA_049665065.1 Woeseia sp.
TTGATTAGCGTCTGAATTCGCGAGTACTGCAGTTCGCTGACCACGGGACCAAGTTGCGTGCCTTCAGCAAGCGGATCGCCAACCACCGTTTTCTCGGCAACTGCCCTGGCGATTGCATGGGCTTCGGCGAGCCGGGCGCGTGGCACCAGCATGCGGGTTGGTGCGTTACAGGACTGACCGCTGTTCGAGAAACAGCTGCGTACGCCGCTTTTCACTGCGCGCTCAAAATCAGCGTCTTCGAGAACTATGTTCGGTGACTTGCCGCCAAGCTCCTGTGCTACGCGCTTCACGGTATCCGCCGCGGCTTTCGCGACCTGCACGCCGGCGCGCGTCGAACCGGTAAACGAAACCATATCGACGTCCGGGTGTGACGACAGCGCGGCACCGACCGTCGGACCGTCACCGTCAACGAGGTTGAATACGCCAGGCGGTACGCCAGCTTCATCGAGAATCTCGGCAAACAGGTGCGCCGACAGCGGCGCGACTTCGCTGGGCTTCAATACCATCGTGCAGCCCATGGCCAGCGCAGGTGCAACCTTGCAGGCGATCTGGTTGATGGGCCAGTTCCATGGCGTAATAAAGGCGCACACACCAACCGGTTCCTTGCGCACAATCGACGAACCGAGACGCTCTTCGAACTCGAACGTCTTCAGCGCTTCGATTGCCTGCGCGAGATGGCCCGAGCCGCATTCTGCCTGCGCGTGGTACGAAAACTTCTTTGGCGCGCCCATCTCACTCGTGATCGCATCGGCCATTTCCGTATAGCGACGCTTGTACACTTCAAGGATTCGCTCAAGCAACGCGATGCGCTCTTGCTTGGTCGTCTGCGAGTACGACGCGAAAGCGGCGCGCGCAGCGGCCACGGCTTTGTCGACATCTGCAGCCGAGCCCAGCGATATTTTCGCAATCGGCTTTTCGGTGGCTGGATTAATGACATCAAGCGTTTTGGATCCTGCCGGCTTTACCCACGCGCCATTGATATAGAAATCGGTGAGTGCGGGGGCTTTGTGCGAACCCTTCGTCGATGCAGCGGAAGTAACCACGGTAATTCTCCTGTCAGAGTTTGTCGCGCAGTGAATAGTACAACATGCCGAGCACCAGGCCCGGCCAGCGCAGCAGGGTGCCGCCCGGGAATTTCACTTTCGGCAGGGACGCCATGACGTCGAAGCGCTCGGCCGTGCCGGCGACCGCCTCGGCCAGCAGCTGCCCCGCGAACGTCGCCGTCGGGACGCCGTGCCCCGAGTAGCCGTGCGCGTAAAAAACGCCGTCTTTGGTACGGCCGAAGCGTGGCAGGCGGTTCAAGGTGATTGCCAGGGTGCCGCCCCAGGCATAGTCGATACGTGTGCGGGCCAGCTGCGGATAGATCTTCAGCATGAACTTGCGCACGAACTGCTTTAAGTCAGACGGAAAGCGCCGCGAGTAATTCTCGCCGCCGCCGAACACGAGGCGGTTATCGCCTGACAGCTTCCAGTAATCGATGACAAACAGCGTGTCCTGTACCGCGACATCGTCGCGAATCAGCTCACGCGCCATGGCGTCGGACAACGGCTCGGTCGCCAGCACGAAATTGTTGATGGGCATGATGTAACCGGCGATCTCCGGCGCGAGATCCTCGAGGTAACCGTTGCAGGCAAGTATGACGTGCTTGCACCTGACGCTGCCGTTCGCCGTTGTTACAACGGGATTGGTCCCGCCTTTGAAGCTTGTCACGCGTGAACGCTCATGCAATGTTGCGCCGGCCGCTTCGGCAGCCGCGGCAAGACCCAGTGCGAAATTCAGCGGGTGCAGGTGCGACGAACCTGAATCAAGCTGCCCTGCAAAATAACGATCGGTCCCCAGCATTGTCTGCAATTCGTCGCGATCCACGAAGCGCATCTGCTGGTAGCCGTAGTCGCGCTCGAGCGCTGCAACCTCCGCGCGCATGTCAGCAACGTGCGATGCCTTGGCCGCCACGTGCAAAATACCTTGCTTCAGATCGCAGTCGATCTGGTGCTGTGCAATTCGATTGCGGATCAGTTCAACGGCATCGATACCGTATTGCCACAGCTTGTGCGCCGTATCGCGGTCAACCATGGCTTCAAGCTCTGCCTGGCCCTTGCGCTGGCCAACGCCAACGTGACCACCGTTGCGGCCCGACGCACCCCAGCCGATGCGTTCCGCTTCCACCAAGATCACTCTGTAGCCGCGCTCGGCAAGGTGCAGCGCGGCAGAAACGCCGGTGTAGCCGCCGCCCACGATGCAGACATCGGTATCCACCGACCCGGCGAGCGGTGCGCGCGCTACTGCACCGATCGCGGTCGCCGCGTAATAGGAATCGATGTAGCCGGTGGTTGTCGCTTGTGCTTGCATGGGTTTTCTGCCGGTACGCGAATCAGACCGTGCGCAGGCACCAATTTACCTCGAGCGGACTGACTTCGCGGCGGAAGCGCTCATGTTCGGCGCGCTTTATGTACCCGAAGAGTTCATGAAATTCCTTGCCGAAATGCCGTGCAATGAATGCGCTGTCGTCAAAATCACGAATGGCGTACAACCAGTTCGGCGTTAAGGTCGCTTCACACAGTTTGTCTGCATTGCCTTCGACGGGCTCGTCAGGTTCCTGCCGGTCCGTAAGACCCTCGAAAATGCCGGCGAGTAGTGCAGCCATTGCGAGATAGGGGTTTGCATCAGCGCCCGGCAGGCGATGCTCGATACGGGTTGCATGCGCTTCTCCTGCAGGAATGCGCAACGCCACTGTACGATTGTTGTAACCCCAACTGGGGCTAAGCGGCACGTAAGCATGTTCGCGAAAGCGCCGGTATGAATTCGCGTGCGGCGCGAAAATCAACAGCGATTCTTCCATGCATCGCTGCAGGCCGGCAACCGCGGCCCGCAACGTCGCGTCGTCTGCGGCAAACAGATTGGCACCTTGCTTGTCCTGCACGCTGACATGCAGATGCATACCGGAACCCGAGAAATTCGCAAACGGCTTTGCCATGAACGTTGCGGCATAACCGAGTTCGCGAGCGGCCGCCTTGATAATGCGCTTCAGGTACAGCGCGTCATCGCAGGCGGCAAGCGGATCGTCACGATGCTGCAGATTGATTTCGAACTGCCCCGGTGCGTATTCGGCCACTGCGGCCGATGCGGGTACACCTTGCACGGCGCAGTAGTGTTGCACGAGCTTGATGAAGGAGCCGAAATCATCGAGATCATCCATCGAATACACCTGGGTGGAGGATTCCGCCTGGCCAGTCGAGGGATTGTCCGGCAAGACCGGCATGCCATCGTCACCGAGCCGCTGGGCGACCAGGTAGAACTCGAGCTCTACCGCCACTGTCGGGTACAGGCCCGCCGCGTGCATTTTGTCGACTACTTCTTGCAAACGCAGTCGCGGACCCGGCTGGAACTGGCGGTCATCATCGTCGAACATTTCGATCAGGCACTGGGCCAGTTCGCCCTTCGACCAGGGCACCGGCCGCAGTGTCGCAAGGTCCGCGCGACACACCCAGTCGCGGTCGCCGGTGGCCACGCCAAGGTGGCTTTCGAAGACGGTGTCGCCGCATACATCGCAGGCGTATAGGGACACCGGCAACAGAATGCCCTCGGACAAGGACTTGGCGGCCGCATCGATGCTGACCCGTTTGCCGCGCACAATGCCATTCATGTCCGGCATCAGCAGGTCAAGTGCCTTGAGGTCCGGAAACTGTTTCAGTGCTGCTGGTATGTCGGTTGCCATGGCAGGCTCCGCTGGGAGTGCTTATCATCACGGGAAAGGTGCAGCGAATGCTAACAAACGGCCCCAAACTCGTAAAATATTATTGACACAATTTCGACAATTTCTTCAGAAAGTGGCTAAAAGCGGCGTGCTTCGTTGAATAAATCACACACTGATGCTAGTTTCTGAGCCCCCGGACGGAGGCCGGGCCCCATGCAGTCACGCCCCCTGATCGGCATCGTCGCCGACCTCAAAATGATCGCACCCCATAACTACCATTGTGTCGGCGACAAGTACGCGCGCGCGGTGCTGAGCGCTGCCGGCGGTGTACCGTTCCTGATACCCGCCATTGCGGAAGAACTGACAGTCGACGACATACTCGAACCACTCGACGGCATTCTGCTGACCGGCAGTTATTCAAACGTGCACCCGAGCCGCTACGCGGGCGGCGAACCGTATGCCGGCAGCCCGCTGGATCCGGCACGCGACGAACAATCGCTGCGACTCATTCCTGCCGCCATTGATCGCGGCCTGCCGCTGTTCAGTGTCTGCCGCGGCTTCCAGGAACTGAACGTCGCGCTCGGCGGCACGCTGCACCAGAAGGTGCACGAGGTCGACGGCTTCACGAATCACCGCGAAGACAGCACAAAATCCCTCGACGAACAGTACGGCCCGGCGCACCCTGTGCGGCTGACCAAGGGCGGACTGCTAGCGTCGCTTGTCGGTAACCTGACCCAGACCGTAAACAGCCTGCACGGTCAAGGCGTCGCAAAACTGGCGCCGGGTGTTACAGTCGAAGCGCGCGCGGATGACAACCTTGTTGAAGCATTCACCGTCGACAAGGCAACAGCATTTGCGCTCGCGGTGCAGTGGCATCCTGAGTGGAAGCCCGCGACCAACCCTTTTTACGCTGCGACCTGGTCGGCATTCGGTGATGCCTGCCGTCGCCATCGGACCACGCGACTGACGGGCAACGCGCCTGCCGTTGCCAATCGCTGAACCGAAACGAGATACCAAAATGATTAAGAACAACGATGCACTGAAAGCCTGGATCAAAGAGCACAACGTCGATGAGATCGAGGCGCTGGTGCCCGATATGACCGGCAATGCGCGCGGCAAAATTATTCCCGCTTACCGCTTCTTCAACGGCGAAGGCGTACGCCTGCCGGAAGCAATACTGATCCAGACAGTAACCGGCGACTGGCCGGATGACGACATCTACGATGCCGCGATTCATCCCGCCGATCGCGACCTGTTCCTGAAGGCCGACCTTGACACGACGCGTCTCGTGCCGTGGGCAAACGAGCCGACCGCGCAGATCATCCACGACTGCGTTAACGCCGATGGCACTCCGCATTTGCTCGCGTCGCGAAACGTACTGCGACGCATTCTGGACCTGTATGCCGAAATTGGTCTGCAGCCGATCGTCGCCCCGGAAGTTGAGTTCTATCTCGTTGAGAAGAATCCCGATGCCGACATCCCACTGAAACCGCCGATAGGCCGCTCCGGCCGGCCCGAGCGGGCGCGGCAGTCTTATTCCATCGATGCGGTTAATGAGTTCGACTCAATCTTCGAAGAGATGTATGACTTCTGCGAGGCGATGGAACTCGACGTTGACACGCTGATTCACGAATCCGGCGCAGCGCAGATGGAAGTCAACTTCGAACACGGCGAGGCCTTGAGTCGTGCCGACCAGGTGTTCCTGTTCAAACGCACGATGCGCGAAGTAGCGATGCGCCACGACGTGTTCGCCACGTTCCTCGCCAAGCCCATGGAACAGGAACCGGGCAGCGCAATGCACATCCATCAGTCTATGAACGACGTTAAGACCGGCAAGAACATTTTTGCCGACGTTGCCGAGGGCATCCTGAGTGACGCCTTCCGCAACTACATCGGTGGCCTGCAGAAATACACGCCCGCAGCCATGAGTTTTTACGCACCGAACGTCAACAGCTACCGTCGTATCGCGTACGGCGACAGCGCGCCAAACAACGTGGAATGGGGCTTTGATAATCGTACCTGCGGGCTGCGCGTGCCGGTTTCCAACGCGGCCAACCGGCGCATTGAAAATCGCTTTGCGGGCTCGGACGTCAATCCCTACCTGGCAATCGCTGCAACGCTGGCCTGCGGCCTGCTCGGCATGCGCGAAAAAATAGAACCTACTCAGCCGACAGACGACAATGCGCACGACTTCGAGCAAACCATGCCAATCGCGTTCGAGTTATCCCTGCACTCGCTGGAAAATGAGCCAAAGTTAAAGGAACTGATTGGCGAGCATTTCGTGGATGCCTACATCGGCATCAAGCGCAAGGAATATGAAACGTTTTTCCGGGTCATCAGTTCCTGGGAACGCGAATACCTGTTGATGAATGTTTAACGCTACAACCCTCTATCGAAACAGACACTTTAAAGAAACCTTATGGCAACCAGACTCTCCGACCTGCAGCGCGCGGACGCCGCGCATCACCTGCATCCGTTCACGGACAACGGCGATCTCGCGAAACGTGGCACTCGCATCATCACGAAGGCACAGGGCGTTTACCTGACCGACATCAATGGACATCGACTGCTGGACGGCATGGCGGGTCTCTGGTGCGTCAACGTGGGCTATGGCCGTGAGGAGCTTATCGAAGCGGCTACGCGCCAGATGCGCGAGCTGCCTTACTACAACAGCTTCTTCCAGTGCACGACGCCGGCGACGATTGAACTCGCCGAACTCGTCACCTCGCTGGCACCTGTCCAGTTCAATCACGTGTTTTTCACGGGCTCAGGTTCCGAGTCGAATGACACCGTGGTTCGTCTCGTGCGTCATTACTGGGCGTCGCAAGGCGAGCCTGACAAGAACATCATCATCAGCCGGCAGAATGCCTACCACGGCTCGACGATGGCCGGCGCGAGCCTCGGCGGCATGAAGCCGATGCACGCGCAGGGCGGTTTGCCGATTCCGAATATCGTGCACATCGAACAGCCTTACTGGTTCGGTGAAGGCCGCGACGAAGACCCGCAGGCATTCGGCGTGCGGATTGCAAAACGCCTCGAAGCAAAAATTCTGGAGCTCGGCGTCGAACGCGTCGCTGCATTCATCGCAGAACCGCTGCAGGGCGCCGGCGGCGTCATCGTGCCGCCTGCCAGTTACTGGCCGGAAATTCAGCGTATCTGCGACGAGTACGAGATCTTGCTGGTAGCGGATGAAGTCATTACCGGATTCGGTCGGCTGGGTGAGTGGTTCGGCTCCGATTACTACAATATTCGACCGGACCTGATGTCGATCGCGAAAGGTCTCTCGTCGGGCTACCTGCCGATCGGAGGCGTCATTGTCAGCGATCGCGTGTCGAACGTGCTGAAAACGCTCGGCGGCGAATTCAATCACGGCTACACCTACTCCGGTCACCCGGTATGCGCTGCGGTGGCGACGGCGAACCTGAAAATCCTGCGCGACGAACGGCTCGTTGAGCGCGTGCGCGACGACATTGGCCCATACCTGCAAGCGCAGTGGCAGACCCTCGCCGATCACCCGCTCGTTGGCGAGATGCGCGGCGTCGGGCTGCTGGGCGCGATCGAACTGGTCGAGTCGCGTGATCCAATAAGGCAGTTTGAAGACAAAGGTGCAGCCGGCACGGTGGTACGCGACCTCGCGATCGAGCATGGGCTCGTCATGCGCGCGGTCGGCAGCACGATGATCATTTCACCGCCGCTCGTGATTACGCGGGGCGAGATCGACGAGCTCATCGACAAAGCGAAAAACACCTTGGACGCTGCAGCGAAAGTATTGCTATAACCATGACAGCGTGAGGCGCGGTAACAGCGGGGGAATACTGCTTGAACACATTAATCGCTTGTACTCGATTCGCAGCGGGTGCTGCCATTGCGCTGCTGCTCGGCGCGTGCTCGAAGCCTGCCGGGGATAACGGCGCAGCGGCCGACCTGATCCTGACCAACGGCTACGTCTATACCGCAAACGCCGCACGTGAAGTGGCCGAAGCCGTCGCGGTACGTGGCGACACCATTGTCTTCGTCGGCGATTCGGCCGGCGCCGAAGCACTCGCGAATACCGCGACCCAGCGGATCGACCTTGGCGGCCGCATGCTGCTGCCTGGCCTGCACGATGCGCACATTCACCCGCTCGGCATTGTTGCCGCCGGCAACTGCGATCTCGACAGCGAACCGATGCCGCTCGCCGGCCTCGTCTCGTTCATCAGGGAATGCGTCGCGCGACTCGGCCCCGACGCGCAATGGCTCATTGTGGACCAGTGGAACTTCACCGCGGGCAATCAGCCGGATGAACGCTACACGAATCTGCGCGTCGCACTGGACGCGGTGAGCGCGGAGCTACCCATCGTCCTGCTCGGCAACGATGGCCACCACGGCGCAGCCAACAGTGCAACATTGAAGCTCGCACAGAATGACGCGGGCGAGGTCAAGGGCATTTCGGCCGCCACGATCGACAGTGATTTTGCCGAGTACCGTGAGTACATCGGCGTGGACGCGGAAGGCGAACCCAACGGTCTCGTTAACGAGACCGCGCGCGGCCTGTTTGGCGTTCCGGCCAGTGTGCTGGAGCAATTGCCCGGCAGCGACACGATGCCCCTGATCGCCGAAAAACTGGCCGCCAACGGTATTACCTCGGTGCGCGATGCCGCGGCAAGCGCCATGAGCCTGCCCCTGTACGACGGACTTGCTGCCAGCGGCAACATGACGTTCCGGCTGACGCTCGCGCTGTTCCCGTCATTCGATGACTATCGTGGCGCCGACGGCGTGCCAGACATCGCCGCGATCATCAGTGACTTCGACGAAATACGCGAAAAGTACCAAAGCGTTGCACTGATCAAAGCAGACACCGCGAAGATATTCATTGACGGCGTCATCGAAGGCGACCCGCTCAGCACGCCGCCGACCTTGCCCAACGCGGCGCAGATACAACCGTACCTGCAGCCGCAGTTCAGCTTCGATGCTGACACCAACGAACTGACGATCCTGGGTTACGTGGATCTCGACAGCGAAGCCTGCCGGGCTGTACGGCTCGATCCGGGGCTCTACGCCGACCCACAACTGCGCGATGAGTTTTACGCAACGCATGGCTTCTATGCTGCGCAGTGCACGATCTCGCGCGGCGTTCTTGAACATCCTGAGTCATTTATCGATGCCTACGTGCAGGCACTGGATAAAGCCGGTTACACGATTCATGCACACGCCATTGGTGATCGGGCGGTGCGTGTGGCAACCGACGCATTTGCGAAGGTCCGGCTGCAAGACGGCAAGGTCACGCTGCCACACGGCATGGCGCATGCACAGCTCGTGCACCCGGATGATGTCGCCCGCATCGGTGCGCTCGGGCTGAATATTGCCTTCACGTTCGCGTGGATGCTGCCCGACTACTTTTACGATATGACCGTTACGCCATTCATCGACAAGGTTACCGGTGTGGACGACCTGTATCGGCCGGACCACTACACCTGGAAGAACACTTACCCGGTTGCGAGCCTGCAAAAAGCGGGTACGCTGATTACGGGCGGCAGCGATGCGCCCGTTGACAGCCGCGAACCGCGCCCCTTCGTCAATATCGAGCGCGCAGTGTTAAGGGCGAATGACGCAGGCCAGGCTTTTAATGCCAGCGAGCGCATCGACATTCACGATGCGCTCGCGTCTTACACAATCAATGGCGCAATTGCGCTGAACCAGGCTGATATCGCAGGCTCGATTGAAGTCGGCAAGAAAGCCGACCTGGCGGTTCTCGATCAGAATCTTGTGAAGCTCGCCGAGAGCGAGTCAGCAGACCAGATCAGCGAAACAACAGTGCTGCTAACTGTGTTCGACGGCAAGGTGGTGTACCGTGCACCGGCTTTTCCAGCCCAATAGCTTGTCGTTAATGAAGCGGCACTATGCCACTCACGTTTGGAGGCGATCGCAGCGATGACTGCGACGAAACTGAGCCGTGCTTTTTACGCCTACCGGGCATTCAAGTACACGATCTACTGCCTGCTGGCACTGAATATCTGGCTGTTTTTTCTCGAAGACTATGCCGCCAGCAGCGCCGTTTTCACGGACGGCGTCGACTGGCGAAATACGGTCGAGGCGTTTTCTGCAACAATCGATACGCTCGCGTGGGTCACGCTTTTGCTGCTGTTCGAACTCGAGACGGCCGTCATCTCCGATGACAAGCTGAAGGGTGGACTAAAGTGGATACTGTCCGCCATTCGCGTCACCTGCTACTTCTTCATTACCTACTCGCTCTATGGCTATTGGGTTAAGTACGGCGTTGTGACGGATGTGACTTTCCTGACTAACGTCGATGCCTGCGACCTCGTAGCGAACGAATACCTGTTTGTCGACTCGCTGGATAATTATTTTCCGATCACACCCGAAATCTGCAGCCAGATGACCGGCGAAGGGTTGTGGCAGATAGCCGGAACGCAGATCGTCGGCACGGAGGCGCAGATTGAGCTGGCCCGTACCCTGGCACTTGTCGATATCATTAACGCCAGTGACTGGCTGCTGGTTGTGCTGCTGCTCGAAGGTGAGGTCTGGCTGCAACTGAAGGGACGATTGAGCAGTCGTTTGCTGGCGATCAACAAATTTGCAAAGGGCATCCTGTATACGATCCTGTTTGCCTGCGCAATTTACTGGGGCATCGACGGTGACTTCCTCGATTTCTGGGATGCATTCCTGTGGCTGGTCGCGTTCATCTTCATCGAGATGAATATTTTCGAATGGCACGCGGAGTCAACGCTCGACAAGAATACTGACGGAACCGCGCCTTCCGCAGCCTGATACTGGCAGATGGCAACAGGGCTCGCCCACCTGATTTTCACGTAC
>JBATFU010000442.1:0-6055 GCA_049665065.1 Woeseia sp.
TTTAGGTGTTTGCATCGAAGACCGGTAGAGTATGCACAGAACCAGAAGCGCTGCTTTAGACCATTCGACAATCCATGACACCCATTAACGGAACCTTCGCCAGCGTTGCAGACCTGCTCCGCGCACACCGGCCTGCAGAACCCGTCTACTGCGTTTACCCGCATATCTGTGAAGCAGCCGCGCGTGAATTCATTGCAGGTTTTCCCGGCAGAGTGTTGTACGCAGTCAAGGCCAACGATTTTCCGCAGATTCTGCGGCCGTTGATCAAGGGCGGCGTTGCCGATTTCGATTGCGCGTCGCTGCCGGAAATTGCGAACGTGAAGCACATTTACCCGGACGCGCGTTGCTACTTCATGACGCCGGTACGTCTGCGCGGTGCGGCACGCGAGGCGCAATCCGAATATGGCGTGCGCCATTTCATGATCGATCACCTCAGCGCACTTGCGCCGCTCGCCGAAGAGATCGACATGCAGCGATCGGTCGTTTTCGCACGCATGGCGGTGTCGCACGAAGCAGCGATGCAGAACCTGTCTCTGCGGTTCGGTGCCGCTCCGCAGGAGATCGCCGCTTTACTGAAAGCCATTGCAGCAAGCGGCGCGGAGCCTGCGCTGGCCTTTAACGTCGGCTCGGCCGTCACGAGTCCGGACGCTTATCGTTACGCGATAGGTGTCGCACGCGACGTTCTGCAGACGCTGCCGTTCAAGCTGCGCCTCGTCGACATCGGCGGCGGCTTTGCGAAAACCTATCCGGATTTTTCCGTGCCGCCGCTCGGCGAATACTTTGCAGCGATCAAAGCCGCGACCGCCACGCTGCCACTCGCCGAGAACGGTGAAGTATTCGGCGAGCCGGGGCGCGCACTGGCTGCACCCGGTATGTCCGCGGTTGTCGAGGTTGTGTTGCGCAAAGACCGGCGACTGTTTCTTAACGATGGCATGTACGGCATTTTCTGGGAGCTGCGCTTCAAGGGTCACAAGCGGTATTCGGTGCGTTGCTTCCGTGACGGCGCATTGCTGGGGGGTGCAACAGGCGGCTTCAGGCTATTCGGCCCGACCTGCGATTCGACGGATGAATTGCCAGACGACGTCGCGCTGCCACTCGACATACGGCCGGGCGATTACCTCGAGTTCGGGCCTATCGGTGCCTACAGCCTGTCAGGCCGCACCAGCTTCAACGGTTTTTTCAGCGAGAACATCGTTGATATCGAAACCGGCGCCCCGCCAACCGTTTGATGCGTCAGGGCGGCAGCGCGGGCCACCGCGAACCGACTACTGCACGGTCGGGTTTGCACTCCCTTCCGGAAACGCCACCACTCCGCCCTTGATCACGTAGTCAACGGACTGCAACACTGAGATGTCGTCCAGCGGATTGCCGCGCACGGCGATCAGGTCGCCATACCGACCGGCTTCGATAGCTCCCACGTCTTTCGCCATATCCATAAACTCAGCGGCGACGGAGGTCGCGGACCGGATCGCGTCCATCGGCGCCATGCCGCGCTTCACCATGATTTCAAACTGGCGCGCGTTCAGGCCGTGCGGGTAGACCGCCGCGTCGGTGCCGTACAGGATCGGCACGCCGGCGGCATACGCCTTTTCAAAAACGACACGCTGCGCTTCGGTGGTTTCTTCGTTCTTGCGCATGAACTCTTCCGGATAACCCTGCGCGACGCCAACCTCTTCGGTGTACGTGCCGTTGTAAACGTCCATGGAAAAGGCAACGCGATTTTTCGCGGCGAGGGCGATCGCCTCGTCGTCGGCGAGTGATGCGTGTTCAATCGAATCTACGCCGGCATTGATCGCGTCCTTGATCGACTGCGCACCGTGCGCGTGTGCGGTGACTTTCAGGCCGCGCGCATGAGCCACTTTCACTACGGCGGCAATTTCTTCGGGAGTCATCTCGGGGGAGCCGGGCACACCGCCAAACGCAAACACTGCGCCGGAGGCGATGACCTTTATGAACTCTGCGCCTGCGTCAATCGCAGCCTCGGCTTTGGCGGCAAAGTCTTCTGCGCCGCGCGCGACCCCGAGTCTTGCCTCTGGCGGGATGCGGCTTTCATCCTCGCCGGGAATCACCAGGTCGCCGCCGCCTGCCGGAATCGTCAGGTACGGGCCGGCGGTCTGGATGCGTGGACCGACCAGCGTGCCGGCCATTTCACGGCGCTTCAGGTCGAGCACGGCTGACGGGAAATAGTCGCCAACATTGCGCACGGTAGTAAAACCGGCTTGCAGCGTAACCCGCGCATTGCGCTCGGCGATGCGCGTGGTCTCTTCGATACTGCGATCGTAAATAGCGGTCATGTTGCCGCCGTCACTGTCCAGTGACGCAAGGTGCACGTGCGTGTCAATAAGGCCGGGCAGGCAGGTATGGTCACGCAGGTCGAGAACGGGTCGGTCATCCGGCAGTGTGCCCGTGTCATCGGTAACGCTCGCAATGCGCCCGCCTGCGATAGAAATACGCTGCGCTGTTCGCACTGCGTTCGACAATCCATCGATCAGCATCCCGCAGCGCACCAGCAAGCTGCCCGGTGGTGCCTGCACCATTGCAACGAGATCTTTGTCCTGCGATCCGGATTTGCCACACGCTGCGACAAGCACCAGCAGGGCAATAAGGAAAGGTCTATGCATTACGGGCTCCGATAGCGATGCGCCAGTTTACGGGGTCTAGCCTGAGCAGTTATCTCGCAAATACCGCCGTGTTTTCTTCGCTGCTGTGCTCCGTCAGCAGCGACACGATCACCAGCACCGGCAACCCTATTACCCAGCCTGCGTACGATGGCTCGATACCCCAGGAGTCATCGAACAGCATCCATGACTGATGCCAGTCCCAGTTTCGCAGCCAGGTCCAGCTCTCGAGCAGCGCCCAGACGACAGCAGAACCGCCGCCGCTGATCATGCTCCAGAACGCGCCGCTCGCCGTCGTGCGCGGCCAGAACAGCAGGCCGAGCATCGGGAAGAACAGGCCGGCGGCGCCAAAGGTGTAGGCGTACAGCATCAGGTCGAGCACGTTGGGCACGAGGTAGGCGAGGGCGATACCCAGCGAGCCCAGCACCAGTGTCGCAATGCGCGCGAAGCGGACGAGGGTTGCTTCGTTCGCGTCGGGTCTGAGGTACTTGCGGTAAATGTCGTTCGTGAGAATCGCAACCGGGCCCATCAATACGGAATCGGCGGTCGACATGACCGCGGCGATATAGGCAGCAATCACGATACCGGCAATGCCGACCGGCAACAGGTGCATGATAACCATCGGCGTTGCGAGTTCGGGGTCAGGAATGTCCGGCAGCAACATGCGCGCGATAACGCCGACCAGCGTCGAGCCGATGGCGAACAGCGGCCATTCGATTGGCACGCCCGTCATGAAGAACGCGAGGCGTGCGGTGCGCTCGTCGCGTGCGGCAACGATGCGCTGCATCGCGGCAATGGAAATAAACCACACCGGGAAGATCGCGAAGAACCAGCCCAGGATCTTCTGCCAGCCAAGCGCATCCCATTGCACCATCGAGATCGTGTCGGGATTGGCCGAGAAGTGCTCGACGATGCCGCTCCAGCCGCCGACGTGGTAGAGGCCGATTGGCACCGCGATGAACACGATGCCGATCAGCAGCACGACCATCTGGAATACGTCGGTATAGATAACGGCTTTCAATCCACCCATCGCCGTGTAGGCGAGGATGACCGCACCGGACAAGACGACGGCCAGCGTCAGGTTGATGGCCAACGTGACCTGCAGCAGCTTCGCACCGGCGACCACCTGCCCACCAACGAACGTAAACCACGCGATGCCGATAACGAGGGCCGCCAGCGTGCCGGTGCGCCGGTCGAAGCGCGCTTCGAACAGGTCGCCGGTTGTCAGGCCGCGCATGCGATCTGCCCAGCGTTTCACTTTCGGCACCAGCAGGAACGACACCATTACCACGCTAAGGCCCGAGATCGCGATCAGCCACGAGCCCGATACGCCTAACGTGAAACCCAACCCGCCCATCGCGATGCTGAAGCCGCCACCGAGATCGGTCGCCGCGGTCGACGCGGTAGTCTGCACAAGGCCCATGTTGCGATCGGCGGCGAGAAACGATTCGCTTTCGCCGTCGCCATGCTCGCGCTGCACAACCCGATAGCCGATCCACAGCAGCACGACGAAGTACGCGGCAATCGCGATGAGGTCGAGCCAGTGCAGTGTCGCCATCTTGGTCAGTCCTGGTGATTGAATCCTTGCAGGAAGGATTCGAGGTTGGCGCCGAGCCCGTCGCTCAGGTAACCGCCTTCCTGCACGAGCACCGTTGGTAAGTTGAGCGCGGCGATGCGGGCGGCAATGCGCGCAAAGCCCGGAGTGGTAATTGCAAAACCCTGGTAGGGGTCATTCACGTAGGCATCCAGCCCGAGCGCGACGACGAGCGCGCCGGGTTTGAATTTCCTGACGCGCGCTATGGCCTCGTCAAGCACCGGCAGGTAATCGTCATCATTGGTGCCGCGCGGCAACGGAAAATTGTAGTTCGCATCCTGACCGTCGCCAGCGCCGCGCTCATCGGCATAGCCCCAGAAGAACGGATAGAAACGTACCGGGTCCGCGTGAATCGATACTGTCAACACGTCACCGCGCTCGTAAAAAATATCCTGCGTGCCGTTGCCGTGATGCACATCGACATCCAGTATAGCAACGCGTTCATGCGCCGAACGCAGGATGTGTGCGGCGATAGCGGAGTTGTTCAGGAAGCAAAAGCCGCCAACAAGATCGCTGCCCGCGTGATGCCCTGGCGGCCGCGCGAGTGCATAGCAGGCCGCTTCGCCACCCAGCACAATATTCGCTGCGTGCACCGCAGAGTTAGCACTCCAGCGCGCGCCCTCCCAGGTGCCGGCGGCAATCGGGCAGGACGCATCGTAAATGTGGTAACCGACATGACCCACTGCCGACTTCGGATATGTCCCGTTGCGGCGGTCCGGATGCACGTTCGGTAACACTTCTGCGGACGCGCCCTCAATGCGCGACCAGCGCTTGTAGATGTTCTGCAGGAAGTGCAGGTAACGCGCATCGTGCACGGCTTCGAGCGGCGCCAGGCCATAGTCGTTCGGCGCTTCCTGTTGCAGGCCGCTGCGCAACGCGGCAGCGAGCAGGCGTGCAGAACGTTCCGGCACTTCCGGGTTCGCCACCGGCTGTCCCGACGAGAGATAACTTTTGGGGTAGTGCCGATCCTGCAGGTCTTAGAAAACGACTTTCATGATTCACCGCTGAGCTGATCGAAGGCTGCGTCTTTCGCCATGAATATCCGTTCGTCGGCGGACAATTCGAAGCCGAGTGCGCGGTAGAAGCGGATTGCGCCCTCGTTTTGGGCGGCAACCGACAGTCGCAGATAGCCGGCACCGTGCTGCCGACCGGCCCGCGCCGTTGCGCGCATCAGGCGTTGCGCCAGGCCGCTGCCGCGGTAATCCGGCATTACCACGATGTCCTGCAAATAGATGCCGGTTTGGCCGCGCCATGTGGAGTACTCGTAAAAGTACAGGGCGAGACCCACGCCTTGGTTGCGCTGTACCGCAAGCAGCGCTTCGAACTGCGGTTGCTTGCCGAAACCGTCGCGCAGCAGGTCCTCGGGTGTGCTGCGCATGCGCGCACGCGTGCCAGTGGCGATTGCAAGTTCGAGCAGCAGTGCGTGTATGTCAGTAACGTCCTGCGCGGTCGCAGTCCGGATGACGGGCTCGGCGGATGGCGAGGTGGTCATCGTCAGAAGTTAACCTTGTCAGCGCCTTTCAACTGCAGCATTTGCCGCGCATCAGTTGGCGTCGCAATTTCATAGCCGAGTTCCTCGAGCACGCGACGTATCTTGCTGACCTGCTCGGCATTGCTCTTAGCCAGTTGGCCGCGACCGATCAACAGGCTGTCTTCGAGCCCAACGCGCACATTGCCACCAAGAATGGCACCGATCGTCGCGAGCGGGATCTGCAATCGACCTGCACACAGCACCGAGAAGCGGTAATTGTCGCCGAGCAGGCGATCGGCCGTGGCTTTCATGTGCATCAGGTTCTCGGGCGAGGCATCGATGCCGCCCAGCACGCCGAGCACAAACTGCACG
>JBATFU010000443.1:0-8711 GCA_049665065.1 Woeseia sp.
ACGCAGATCTGCGACCGCGCCTGACCGTCAGTTATGCCTGCGAATGCGGTGCTGACTGCACCGCCGCAGACGAGGAAGAATCGACCTTTTGCGAGGCCAATTTCGTGCCGGTCAATCGTGTCCTTAACTTCAAGTGGGCCGCGGACGACAATTACCTGACCGGGATCGATTTCCTGAAAGAAGGCACCGTAACTAACGGCGTTACGGTACCAACAGGTGGTGCCTGGGCTATCGTCGATGGCGGCGACAAACGCGTAATCGTCAACGACGTGGGCGGTTTGCGCCTCACAGGATTCGATATCGCCGCGTCCAGACCCCGCGGCATAGCATTCATCGCGAGCGGCACCTGGGCCGGCCACCTGGCCGTCGCCGATGAAGGCGACGACGCGATTCTTATTTTCGATCTCGACGGCAACATCGTTACCACCCTGCTCGTTGAACTGATATCGAAAAAGCCCTACGGCCTCAGCTTTATCGGCACGACCGACAGCGGCGTCTACGACAACCACCTGGTTTTCGCCAGCTCAGACAACAACGGTGATCTGTACATTGTCGATCAAAGCGGCGTGCTGAAGAAAAACATCCACGTGGAGAGCTACGCGCCCGACATACAGGGCGTTGCGCATCTGCCCGGCGCTGACAAATTCCTGCTGCTCGACAAGACCGGCGTCCTTTCAGTCATCGACTTCGACGGCGCATTGTTAAACCAGTACAACACGGAGACCTGGGGCTTCTCTGAAACACAGGGCCTTACCGTTCATCCGACGCTTTGCCACCACGTCCTGGCGTCAAAAAATGCCTCGCGCGTCAGCGGCTTTAACATCGAGGGATACCAGGGCGGCTTCGGTCGGCTGTTGATGGTTGTCGGCGATGCGTCAAGCCTGACCGCAGAGGAACAGGCGAAAAGGACGCTGTTCGAATCGTGGAACTTCCTCGTTACGCTGATCGCGGACCACGCATCGACGGCGCTGTATGACATTGCGGCGGGCGCACACGACGTCGCCTTTGTCGATCAGAATATTGCGGCAAGCCAGCTCAGGGACAGACTCGAGAACGCCCCGCTTGGCGTGGTCAACGAGGAGGCGAACCTGTCCGACGAGTTCGGCCTTTCAGCGAGTATCGGCTGGAGCAGCACCGCGTCGTTCGATGTCGTCGACAACGATCATTTTATTACGCGGCCGTTTGCGACCGGCCCGTTCGGGCTGCTGGTCGCGGCGGACGACGTCGCCTACCTGGCGGGCACACAGGCGCCTGACCTGCGCACGCTCGGCTCGACCGGGGCGGGCCCGATGCTGGTGGCGCTGGAGGCGTCGGGAACACGGCACGACGCCTTGCCCAGCGCCGGCAGACGGGTTCAGCTGCCCTGGGGAGGCAGCAACTTTCAACTCAGTAACCTGCGGCCGGATGGGCGGGAGGTCCTGCATCGCGCGCTGCGGTGGGGTCTGCAGCCGGCGCGACGCTGCAACGCGGACTTTGCAGCCAACACCCTGACGGCGGATTTTGCCTGGATGCCGGGCACCGGCGATATCCAGGGCATTGATTACGTGCCGGGCGCCGTCGTCATCAACGGTGTTGCCGTGCCGCCAACCGGCGGCTGGATCATGAACGACCCGAAAAAGAAACGCCTGTTCGTCACGGACATGGACGGCAACCCGCTGACGGATTTTTCGCTGCAGCCGGAGGATACCCGGGGCGTCACCTACATCGATTCCGGCCAGTGGATTCATTACGTCGCTGTCGCCGAGAAAAATCTGCGGCGCATTTATTACCTCGACCGCGACGGCGAGATCGCCTGGTCTTTCAAGCTGAACCCTATCACCCCGGGTGTACCGCTCGGGCTGGGTTTCATCGGTTCGACCATAAGTGGCGATTACGACAATCACCTGGCGCTGGCCAGCGACAAGAACGCGTCGGGCGACGGCGACGCGACAATATTTGTTGTCGATCAGGACGGCGCAACGCAGCACGCCATCGACATCGAGGCTATTGCACCCAAAGTTCAGGGCGTGACGCATTTGCCTGGCACCGACAGCCTGTTGATAGCCGACGAAGACGGCGTTGTTTCGGTGATCAATTTCGAGGGAACGCTGCTGCGCCAGTACGTTTCAGTGCCGTTAGGCGTGGAAAAAATTAACAACATTGCGATCAACCCCTGGAACTGCGATCACCTGCTTGTCGATGACACCAGGGCAACGGTGACCGGCGTAAATCGGACGCCGCCTGGCAGCGGACCTGAGTACGTAGAGATGTACCTGCCCTGGCTTGCCAGCAGCGCAAACACCTGGCAGACCATCAATCTCGGCATCTACGGCGTGCCTCCGAACGCGGTCGTCGAAGTGGCGGTGATCAATCACGATGGCGGCAAAGAATGGTGGGGCGGCGTTCGCGCGGTGGGCTCCGCTCTGCAGCGGCGTATCCAGATTCACGAGGCCGACGGCGGCGGCATGGACGTTATAACCATGCACGTGCAGGCGGACGCCGACGGCCGCATCGAGCACTACACCGACGACATCGACAAAGTCAGCTTCCAGCTGCTCGGCTATTGGACCCATTCCGCGTACACGGAGAACATGCAGGCATTCAAGGCCGGGGTCAGCGGCAGCTGGCAGACCCGGACGCTGTCGGGCTGGGGCGTCAGCGCAAACAATGTCGCGGAAATACTGGCGGTGAACAACGCCGGCTTCAATGAACGTGAGGTCGGCATGCGCAGCCGCGGCTCTTCGCTGTCACGCATTTTCGACCTGCACGAAGCAAAGGACGGCGGCAGTGAACAAGTCAGCACGTTTGTCGCCGCAGATAACAACCCGGGTGCGCGCATCGAGGTTTACACCGAAGATGACAGCGACGTCGATTTTTACCTGCTGGGTCACTGGAGCACGCCGCCGGGCGTATTCACCGAGGCATTCGCGGACCTGGGTAAACCCACCGTTGAGAAAGTCTGGCAAATCAAGGATCTCGGTCCCTACGGCGTGCCGCAGGATGCGGTCGCACAGGTCGCGGCGGTCAACCGCCAGTTTGCGGGAAAGGCACTACTGGGCCTGCGCTTTCCTGGCAGTTATTTCGAACGCACGCTGCAACTGCACGAGCCCGACAACGGCGGACAGGATTACGCCCCGCTGCACGTCACCACCAATGGCGACGCTGAGATCGAGTGGTTCCAGGAAGATACCGACAAGGACCACCGCTTCTACCTGCTGGGCTGGTGGGCACTCTGAAAAAGCCTAATTTTTTCAGTCTCTTGGCGGACTCGAGCGACAGTGCGCGAGGTCACAGAACGCCGCGATTGACTTAAAGATTTGCGTCGATTGGCCGACTTAGTAGGGGAGCAGCGATGAATGCCCCCTGCAGAGGTACGGACTTGACGATTTTCACACGCATTGCAGACGTCTGGTCGGCAACGGATTTCAATAATCCCGAGCTCGACGGCTATGCCGCGGCGCAAATCTACAAGGAAACGCAGCTCGGCGTGCAGATCATGGCCGGCATCGCGCTGCTGATTCAGCTCGCCGTGGCGGTGTTACTCCTGGTGCGCGGGCTCGATGCGCTTTATATCAAAACCAACATTATTCTCGGACTGCTCGCCGTGCACATTTTTGTTTCCGCAAAGTACGTGCAGGACCTGCGTACCTTGCACGCGCTGGGTATGACCTTCCTGGTCATCGGTGCCCTTGCGATTACGCTGCTGGCGCACCAGATGGGTGAGCTCAACATCGGCATGATCGCCGCCATTGTCATGCTGTTTGTTGCGATTCCGATCGTGCCCTGGGCATTGCGCGAGGCAACTCTTGTCGTAGCCCTGACCTACCTGCTGCTCACGACATCACTGGCCAGCGTTCCCGACCGCTTCAATGTTGACGCGATCGTCTCGCTGCAATTGCTGGTATTCGGCGCCGCCCTTATCGGCATCGTCATCACCGGGCGCACCACATTCATACGCAAACACGATGTCAAAGCCCGTTTCGAACTGGAACGCGCGCACAAAGAGCTGGAACTGGTTTCAATGCAGGACCACCTGACCGGCACCTGGAACCGTCGTTACCTGCAGGAACAGTTCCCTTACATGGCGCGCACCTGCCACAAGAACCGGAAGACCCTGCACATTGCGGTACTCGATATCGACAATTTCAAGACCATCAATGACAGCTTCGGCCACCAGGTCGGCGACGCCATACTTGTTTCTGTTGCCAAGATCTTTCAAACGCACATCGGTGAACTCGGTCGGCTGATCCGGCTCGGCGGTGACGAATTCCTGATCGTGTACTGGGGCGATGATCCTGACACGCTGATCGAAAAAGCGATCAGGGAACTGCAGAAGTCGCCGGTTGCCAGGACCATGCATGGCCAGCACGTGGTCACGTTAAGCGCCGGCATAGTCAGTTCAGGCCTTACACGTCCGGCCGACCTCGAGGGCATGTACAAGACGGCCGACAAGGCGCTCTATGATCAAAAGCAGGTCCGGCAGAGCAACACGCGTCCGGCCTTCCGCATTCCTGACGGCGAAACCGAGCAGCTGCTGGCCCGCACCGGAAGCTGGACGCTGTGAGCGCAATCGCGAGCGCCGTCGCGCGACTTCGCGGTCATCCGTCGCGCCACGCGGTTGGGCCGATCGGCATTGATTTTGCGCTTGAAGAAGTGCATCTCGTCCAGCTCGAATCTGCCGAGAATGGCGCCTTGCAGGTTCGCGCGCGGGCTACGCTGCCCTTTGAAACGTCCCGATCAGAAACTCTCGCCGATCCGCTGGTTTTCAAAAGACTAATTAAAAAAGCGCTGGCCACGGACGACTTTCACGGCCGCAAGTGTGTTCTCGCGGTGCCGTCCGATCGCTTCAGAACCGTTTCGATCAATTACCGGAGCGGTCCTTCCAAAGAACAGGAAGCGGCGGCTGTCGTCAAAGTGATGAAGGACCGGCTTAGCGGCAACCTGCAGGATTACGTGCTGGATTACCTGCCCGTGACGAGTCGCACCAAAGCCGATGAAAGACTGGCACTCGTCGCCATCTGTGAGCGGGCGAAGGTCATGTCCCTGCTGGAATTTTCGCGCCGCTCTAAACTCGACGTGCAGGCGCTCGAAATCGGCCCGATTTCGGTGAGCCGCCTCGTGGGCGCCTATGCAGAGAGCGAGGGCGCGGCCAATGTCATGGTGATCAACTCCGGACGCCGCGCGAGTTACCTGACGCTGCTGTGCGGCTCCGACCTGTTGTTCGACCAGGAGGTTGCATTCGGTGAAAGCAACCTGATCCGGCAGGTTGCCGAAACGCTGGACATGCCGGAAGACATGACGCGCGGGCTGATACTGCGCACCGGCGTCCGCTCGAAGGCAGAATCCGCATCGCTGGCCGAGGCCGTTGACGAGATGGGCATCGTCAATGTCCTCTCGGAAATTCTGAAGCCGCACTTTCTAAAACTGGTCGAAGAGATCAAGCGCGTCTTCCAATACGCCGCGGCCGAAACCCGTGGCGGCGCAGTTGCCCGTGTGTATCTCCTGGGCAGCGTTGCGCGCTGGCCGGGTTCCGATGGCCTGCTGAGCGCGATGACCGGCGTCGCCGTCGAGAACATGCCAAACCCGCTGGCGAAATTCATGTCGGCCGAGTGTGCTGCTATCGCCACCGCCGACAACTCGGCACCCGAATTATCGGTGGCTACCGGTCTGTCACTGCGGGGGATGCGGCCGCATGGCTGAACTTGACCTGATACCGCATGACTACCGGGTCTGGCTCGCACAGCAGTCGCTGCTGCGCCGCTTTGGAGCCGGTATTGCCGCCACGGTCGTGGCGCTGCTGCTCGGCAGCGGCTGGCTGCAGTACTCGACGGCAGCGGCCGGGAAACAGCTGCAGCAACTGAAATCCCAGAACGCAATTACGGAGCAGCAGCAGTTGCAGCTTGCGCAACTGAAAGACCAGCAGACACAGTTCGAACAACAGCTGTCTCTGCTGCACGGGCTGCGCGCGGGTGCTGCGATAGAGGATATTTTCTCCATCATCGATCGTTCACTGCCAGGCGGTGAGCTGTGGTTCCTGGAATGGAGCTTCCGGCGCGCCGGCGTCATTGTGAACGGCGAGCAGCGTGGCATCGAAACCGGCTACTTCATCATCGTTGCCGACAACGGCGAGCCTGCGGCAAATCAGGATCTCAAAGTCGCGACGCAAATGACCATTCATGGCCAGGCGCGCGACCACCAGGCGTTGTCGACATTTGTCCGCACCCTCTTCCAGCAACAGAACATTCGCGATGTGAATGTACAAAAGACTTCGCAGGCCCGCTACGCAAATCGTCGCGTCGTCGATTTCGTCGTTACCGTTGAACTCAACAGTTCGCTGCAGGATTCATGATGCAGGCCGTGTTGCAAAGATTCAGTTTGCGCGAGTTGAGCCTGCTGCTGCTTGGGCTCGGCGCCGCCATCGCGGTGGCCTTGCTTGCTGGCCTGATCCTGCCCGAGGTCAAAGCGTTTCGCGCGACAAGTTCTGCTGTGGACGTTTTGCAGGCTGAAGCACAGAACGGCGCAGAGCTTGAGACACGTATGGCGGAGCAGTTTGAGCTGATCGATAAGCTGCGTTTTCGCCTGCACGGCGATATGGCGAACTTGCCGCCGCGCCAGGTCGAGTCCTACATCATCGGCAAGCTGCAGAAGGTCTCGTGGAACAACAACGTGGAACTCGTCAGCGTGCAACCCTCGGTTGGCGAGAGGATCGAAGTGTTCCAGGAGATGCTGTTCAAGGTGCAGCTCATCGGCCAGTACCAGGACCTCTACAGCTGGCTCTGGGAAGCCCGCAATGATCTGGGCTTTATCGTGGTCAAGGAACTGGGCCTGAGTCGCTTCGACGACAACGATGCCACACCAATATTAAAGGCCGACCTGAGTCTCGCGTCGTATCGGAGAGTGGAATGATGATACTTCGCTGCATTGGGGCGCTTTTCGCGACCGCCCTCGTCATTGCGCCGGCAGCAGGGCTCGCCGATGAGCTGCCGGAGATTCGCCAGAACCCGTTCGCACGGCCTTCTTCGGTGGTGATCGCTGATGAGGAACCGCGGAGCTTTGCTGAAACAGGTACACGCACTTCGCTTGACCTGCGCGCGACGATGGTTAGCAACCAGGGCTCGCTCGCGAACGTCGCCGGCAAAGTTGTCAGCCCGGGAGAGACCGTACAGGGCTTTACATTGCTCCGGGTCCATGAAGACCGGGCAATTTTCGATTACCAGGGTGAACGCGTGACCATTTATGTACGACCGCAATCGGATGAAAACAATGAATAGACTGGCAGCTTCAATGATGAAAGCGCTGCACGTCGTGCTGCTGTGCTGCGGCATGCTGCCGCTGGCCTGCGTGTCTGCTGAAGAAGTCGACCATCGCATCACCATGACGGTCAAGGATGCCGACCTCGCCGACGTGATGGACATGATCTCGCGCGAGCAACGCGTGAACGTGTTTGTCTCGGGCAATGGCTCTGAAACCGTGTCCTTCAGCCTGTACGACATGGCTCTGCCCGATGCTATCCGCTCTATTGCGAACGCAGCGGGTCTTGCCGTGGAATTCGTCAACGGCAATTACTACATTGTTGAACGGAATGAAGCCGGCAAGTACGCGCCGGATGCATTGACGCGGGTGCGCACGTTCAGGCTGCGCTACAACACCGCTGAAAATATCCGCGCCCTGCTCCAGCCGTATTTGTCGGAGTACGGCGAGATCACGGTGCTGGCCGACAGCAGGATATTCCTGGTCGAAGATACGCCGGAGTTTTTGCAGCGCATCGCCGTGCTGGTCGACGAAGTGGACCAGCCGCCCACGCAGATTCTGATCGAAGCGAAGATTCTCGAAATTACCCTTACGGACGAGGACTCGTACGGCCTCGACTGGTCAAAGTTCTTTTCAAGCGAAGGCGGCACCGGCACTTTCGGTACGCAATCACTGGCCGATACGCAAAGCCCTGGCCTGTTTTTTGACTACACAACGCCGGACATCGTCGCGACCCTGAATGCCCTGACGTCACAAGGCCGGGTGCGAACCCTGTCGACACCGAAGCTGCTCGCGGTTGAAGGCCTCGAATCGTCAGTGATCATCGGCGACCGCCGCGGCTATGCGGTGACGACAACGATTAACCAGGTGACGCAAGAGAGCATCGAGTTTCTCGAGTCCGGCGTCATCCTGCGCGTGACGGCGTCCGTGGATGCCGACGGCCAGGTCATGATGGACATCAACCCGGAAGTCAGCACCGGCATTATCGACCCGGTCTCCGGCATTCCGTCCCAGACTACGACAGAAGTAACCACGCGAATGATTGTGCCGGATGGCAAAACGATATTCGTCGGCGGGCTGATCAAGCATCGTATCGATGAAAGCAAGCGCGGTGTGCCGGTGATCGGCCGCGTACCGGTTTTAGGCCGCCTGTTCTCGAACCGGCAGAAGACCTTGTCGAACACGGAAACTGTCGTACTCATTACACCAACAGTCGTCGCCGCTCAGATTCCGCATGCGGACGACAAGGTACTGGAGAAGATTCGCCACCTGGAACAGGACCAGATGCGGGAATCGGACGAACTGGATGAAGAAATGAACCTGTTCTTTGGTGGCGGGACGACGTCGGAGTTCGGTCCGCAGTAGGCTAAACGGCGCGCAGCTTGATGGCGTCGTGGTAACTGCCCTGGTCGCGTTTGTCGAGTATCTTGTCGAGCGTGCGACCGATATGTGTCTGCAGGCGAATCGTTTCGATCTTCTGC
>JBATFU010000444.1:0-2312 GCA_049665065.1 Woeseia sp.
GACACCGGTGTTGCGGCGGACTTCCGGGGCCGGCCCGGCAAGCGCCAGGTAACCGTGCTGTCGGCACGCGCCTGGCAGGCGGCCTGCGACGAACTCGGCAAAGAGCTGCCGTGGACCACGCGCCGCGCAAACCTGCTTGTCGAAGACATGGACCTGCCGCAAAAAGCGGGCGACATCCTGCAAATCGGCGACGTGCGATTGCAGGTGACGATGGAGGTCGATCCCTGTTCGCGCATGGAGGAACAGCAGCCGGGCCTGCAAGCGGTGCTGTCGCCTGAGTGGCGTGGTGGCGTAGCCTGTACGGTGCTGCAGGGCGGAACCGTTGCCATCGGTGATGAAGTTCGACTTCTTGCCGACTAGTGCGATTAGCAAATTAATCCTGTGACTGTCCTGCTGCCAAAAATCATTGCACTTGTCGTGATTTCAGCGCTCGCGTTTCGTGATCGGGAATGCCGTCGAGTGTGTCGTTGCCGTTTTATAAGGAACACCAGCTGATACCGTGTTCATGCTACTGACTATCATCATTGTGCTCGCCGGCATTACGGCGCTGCTCTACAACCGGCTGGTGCGCGACCGCAATCGGGTGGATGCCGCCTGGAGCGACATTGACGTGCAGCTGCAGCGGCGCCATGACCTGATTCCGCAGCTTGTCAAGGCAGTAAAACACTATGCAGCCTACGAAAAAGCGACGCTGGAAGCGGTGACCGAGCTGCGCAACAGCGCCGGGAAAGTGCAGGATGTCGAAAAACGCGGCGCTATTGAAGAGCAGCTGGGCAAGAGTGTCAGCAAGCTCTTGCTGCTCGCGGAAAGTTATCCTGATCTGAAAGCCAGTGAAAATTTCGCAAAGCTGCAGACCGACCTCGTTGAAACCGAGAACTACCTGCAATTCGCACGACGGTTCTACAACGGCGCCGTGCGGGCGCTGAACACGCGCATTGAGTCCGTGCCGCACAATATCATCGCGAAGTTCTTTGGATTCACGCAGCGCGAGTTCTTCCAGAAGGCATCTGACGATGTTGCGAACGTGCCGCTCGTCAATCTCGGAACGGTTGAATGAGGCGATTTCTCTGGCTGGCAATCCTGTTGCCGCTGACAGCACTCGGCGACGAGCGCATCCTGAGCTATCACGACGACATACTGGTCCGCGCCGACGGCATCATCGAAGTCACCGAAACCATCAGGGTCCGTGCCGAGAACAATCAGATCCGGCGCGGCATTTACCGTGACTACCCGACGCGCTACAAGGATCGCTTTGGTAATAACGTAGTCGTTAACTACGAACCGCTGTCCGTGACGCGTGACGGGCGCAGCGAGCCCTTTCACAGCGAAGCGTACAGCAACGGCGTGCGTACCTATTTTGGCAGCGCGGACGTCATGCTGACGCCGGATGTCTACACCTACGTGTATCGCTACAACGCCGGCCGCATGCTGGGGTTTTTCGAAGAACGCGACGAGCTTTACTGGAACGTCACGGGCCTCGGCTGGGATTTTCCTATCGACAGCGCCTCAGCGACGGTGCGCTTTGATTTTTCAATCGATGCTGCGGACATAGGCGTCGACGCCTGGACCGGGCGGCAGGGCGAACGTGGCAAAGCTTATACGGCAACGACACAACAGGGCGAGGCGCAGTTTCGCACGACGGAAGCGCTGGGCAATCGCGCCGGTCTGACCATTTTCGTTAACTGGCCGAAGGGGCTGGTGGCTGAACCCTCCGACTGGCAGCGCTTTCAATGGCTGTTGCAAGACAATCGCGCATTGCTGTTCGCCCTTGGCGGCTTGCTGTTGATGCTCGTCTACTACCTGACGGTGTGGTCGCGCTACGGCCGCGATCCTGCGCCGGGCGTTACGTTCACCCGCTATGAGCCACCCGCAGGCTTTTCACCGGCGTCGCTGCGCTTCATCCGTAAAATGGGTTACGACAGCAAGGCGTTCACGGCCGCGATTGTCAATCTTGCGGTCAAGGGCTGGCTGCTCATTGAACAGACTGGCAAGAAGTACACGCTGATTCGCAGCGCGCCAGGCAAAGGTGCGTCGGCGCTGATGAAGGGCGAACGCGAACTGTTTGATGCCTTGTTTGGCGAACACCTGAGTGTGGAACTCGACAACGAGAATCATAAAATTCTCAGTGCGGCGCGCAGTGCACATCGACGCTCATTGCGGGCGGAGTACCGGCAACGTTATTTTCAGACGAATGGCGCGATGAATCTGCCGGCGGCGATCATATTTATTGTCACGCTGTTGCTTACGTTTGGCACGGGCAGTCCGACGCCCGTTTCGATCGCTGTCGTCATTGCGATGGTCATTACAATGGC
>JBATFU010000445.1:0-14329 GCA_049665065.1 Woeseia sp.
CCTGGGGGGGTGCTTTCGGCCTACTCGGACAACGCGGCCGTTATCAGCGGCTCGCGCGGTCTGCGCATGTTCGCAGACCCGGCGACTCGTGAGTATCGCTACGCCGACGAAGACATCCACATCCTGATGAAAGTGGAGACGCACAATCACCCGACGGCCATATCGCCTTTTCCCGGCGCAGCAACCGGCAATGGCGGCGAGATTCGTGACGAGGGTGCAACCGGTCTCGGCGCGAAACCGAAAGCAGGCCTGACCGGCTTCAGTGTGTCGCACCTCAAGATTCCGGGATTTCCGCAACCCTGGGAAGACGACGACGCGCATCCGGCACGCATGGCGACACCGCTATCGATCATGCTGGAAGGGCCGATAGGCGGTGCCGCTTTTAACAATGAATTCGGGCGGCCGAACCTCGCGGGCTACTTCCGCAGCTACGAATGCCGTGTGCCCGGGTTGCCGGCGCACGAACGGCGCGGCTACCACAAGCCGATCATGGTCGCCGGCGGCCTCGGCAATGTGCGCACCGAGCACGCGCTGAAGATCGAGGTGCCGGTTGGTGCGCGGATCGTGCTTATCGGTGGCCCTGCGATGTTGATTGGTCTCGGCGGCGGCGCGGCGTCCAGCCTGGCGAGCGGCAGCAGTTCCGAGGACCTCGACTATGCCTCGGTGCAGCGTGGCAACCCGGAAATGGAGCGACGCGCCCAGGAAGTCATTGATCGCTGCTGGTCGATGGGTGCGGATAATCCGATCCTGCTGATTCACGACGTGGGCGCAGGTGGCTTGTCGAACGCTGTACCGGAAGCGGTGGATCACAGTAAACACGGCGCGCAGATAGATCTGCGCAAGATTCCGAATGCCGAGCCCGGCTTGTCGCCGATGGCGATCTGGTGCAATGAAGCGCAGGAGCGCTATGTGCTGATCGTTGCCGCGGAACGGATGGCCGAGTTTGACGAGTTGTGCGAACGGGAACGTTGCCCGGTTGCCGATATCGGCGTTTTGACGGATGACGGCCGCCTCGTGGTTAACGACCCGGCGTTTGACGAACTTGTCGTCGATATGCCGATGGAGATGTTGCTCGGCAAGGCGCCGAAGCTGACGCGCGATGTAAAACGTTGCAGCGAAGACATCGTTCCATTCGATCTTGCCGGCATCGAACTGCGCGACGCGATAGAACGCGTGCTGCGGTTTCCTGCCGTGGCCGACAAGTCCTTCCTGATTCACATCGGCGACCGGACCGTTGGCGGATTAACTGCGCGCGACCAGCTCATCGGGCCCTGGCAGGTCCCGGTCAGCGATGTGGCCATCACCGCAAGCGGCTATGAAAGTCGTACCGGTGAGGCAATGGCCATGGGTGAGCGCACGCCGCTGGCTGCTTTGAACGCGCCGGCCTCGGGGCGCATGGCGGTTGGTGAGGCAATTACGAACATCGCAGCGGCTGCCATTGAAAAACTTTCCGACATAAGACTCTCCGCAAACTGGATGGCAGCAGCGGGACATCCCGGTGAAGACGCGAAGCTGTTCGACACCGTCAAGGCCGTGGGCCATGAGCTGTGCCGCGAACTCGGCATCGCGATTCCGGTTGGCAAGGATTCACTGTCGATGCGTGCGGCGTGGACCGATGACAAGGGGCAGCATGCTGTCGTCGCCCCGGTGTCGCTGATTGTGTCGGCGTTTGCGCCCGTCAGCGACGTACGCAGGCAACTGACGCCGCAGCTGCGGCGTATCGACGGTGACAGCACTTTGCTGCTGCTGGACCTGGCAGAAGGGGCCAACCGGCTCGGCGCATCGTGCCTTGCGCAGGTATTCAAGCGCACCGGCGGCGCGACGCCGGACCTCGACTACCCCGAATTGCTAAAGCATTTCTTTGCAGCAGTGCAGGCCTTGAGCGCGCGCGGCCTGCTGCTGGCCTACCACGATCGTGCCGACGGCGGCTTGCTGGCGACCGTGACAGAGATGATGTTCGCGGGCCATCTCGGTGCCGCATTGCACTTGCCGGGCTCTGACGAAGATCGACTCGCGTTGTTGTTCAGCGAAGAGCTCGGCGCGGTCGTGCAGGTTGCCGATGACGATCTTGCCGCGGTGTACGCGCTGCTCGACGAATTCGGTGTGCCATGGCATGAACTGGGCACGGTCGAGGCCGACGAGCAGCTGTCGATCTATGACGACGATGAGGTCGTGCTGCGCATGGATCGTGTGGATCTGCAGCGGACCTGGTCAGAAACGAGTTATCGCCTGCAGGCCCTGCGCGATAACCCCGCCACAGCGCTGCAGGAGTTCGACCGACTGCTTGACCGCGACGATCCCGGCCTCAACGTCGCACTGACGTTTGATCCCGCGCAGAACATCGTCGCGCACCTCGGTGGCAAGACCACGCCGCGTGTTGCGATCCTGCGCGAGCAGGGCGTCAACAGCCAGGGCGAAATGGCAGCAGCGTTCATGCGCGCCGGATTTACCGCCGTCGATGTGCACATGAGTGACCTGCTCAATGGCCGCGACACATTGGCTGGCTACCAGGGGCTCATAGCCTGCGGCGGATTCTCGTTCGGTGACGTGCTTGGCGCAGGCGGCGGCTGGGCCCGTTCGATCCTCTACCACGAACAGCTGCGCGACCAGTTCGCGGCCTTTTTTGAGCGCGGCGACACGTTTGCGCTGGGCGTCTGCAATGGCTGCCAGATGCTGTCGCATCTGCAGTCGCTGATCCCGGGCAGCGCGCATTGGCCAAGATTCGTCAGGAACGAGTCAGAGCAATTCGAGGCGCGGCTCAGTCTTGTGGAGATTGCTGCTTCGCCGTCAATATTTTTTGCCGATATGCAGGGAAGTCGCCTACCGATCGCAACATCGCACGGCGAGGGGCGCGCCGTGTTCAAGGACACCGACAGTATGAACAAAGCGCTCGTCGCCGTGCGTTACGTCGACAATTACGGCCATGCGACGGAGGCCTACCCGGCCAATCCGAACGGATCGCCGAACGGCATTTGCGGACTGAGTAATGTGGATGGCCGAGTCACGATTCTGATGCCGCACCCGGAGCGCGTGGTGCGTACCGTGCAAAATTCCTGGCACCCGGCGGAATGGCAGGATGACAGCCCGTGGTTGCGGATGTTCAGGAACGCGCGGCGCGCGCTGGGCTAAGGTCGTCGGTGCCGTCAGGCCGTCGGGCGCATGCCCTTGCTGGCTTCCTGCACGAAGAAGCGGCGCACCTTGATGGCTCGCGTCAACTTGCCGCGACGCACGAAGCATTGATAAAACATATCTTTCATCACTTCGAGCAGCACGCCTGCCTGGGCGCGATTGAGGAGCGGCAGATCGGCTTCGCCACTCGCAGTAAACAGCACTTTCTTCATCGGTTCAAAACTGTCGTCGTCGATTTCGGCAATGTGCTGCGCTTCCATCACAGCATCAAATGCGCGCATTTTGCCGTCCTTGCCGAGCGATTCGAAAGCAGCAACGGCGGCGCGCCGGCACATGGAGGCGAACGCGTTAAAGTTGTTGTGCGTATAGCAGGACAGCGCTTCCCGAAACAGGATTTCGGCCGGCTTCGGCAGGTAGGAAAACGGGAAGCGTTCCTTCGGACGTTCAAGCTCGACAAAATTCTGGAACAGCTCCACCGAATCTTCGCCGTATTCCTTGACTGCAAAACGCAGGAAGATCGGCGCGCTGCATGCGTCGCACTGGTACACCAGGCCGACGTGCTTCGGCCGGTCACGCAGCAGGGCATCGACCTGCGGAATTGACTGCGGCGAGACGTGCGAATAGACATTGCAATACGGGCATTCCAGGCCGAACTGCTCGTCCGACTGTTGCCGCAAACCCTGATTTCGCTCAAGACTAATTGTCATTGTTTTTATCTGCTTAAGACCGCTTTATAATTTTTTGTCGAGCTCAACAGCGGTCGCCACAGTATAACGATTCGCATCCTCATCGCGTTCACCTGTTGGACATAATCAGCGAATTGTATAGCGTTCACAGCGTATTGCTGCCCCAGCGCGCCACCGCCCTCATGCCGGCCTCGTTGTTCGGCCGCGCCAGCAGTGCGTCGCGGCTTAGCGAGATCGTGAAGCTGGCGCCATCTGCCATCGGCAAATAGGTGGCGCTGCCGTAATACGCGTCGACGCCGGGCAGCAACACCGGAAAGCGTCTTGCGAGTTGCCACAGGTCGAGCGACTGTTGCGGCGACACATCGTGCACAGTGCGCACTTCGCTCAGCTCACGATCCACCGTGGCATAGCGACCGCTCAGGCGCTCAAGTTTGTAAATCGGGTCCAGCCCGAGCACGGTCAAGGGCGGTTGCCAGCTGATCATGCGCGCATCGAGCTGCCATTCATCGCCGCGCAAGTCGAACAGGCGATCGGCTGCACCCGGTCGCTTGAGCCTTGCGCGAAACGTGTTCTTGCCGGTAGCAAGGAATTCGATCTGGCCGATGTCCTGCTCGGCCGTCAGCCGGTCGTAGCTGTAATAGCTGACGGCAAAAACAATCGCGATCGCGGCGAGCGTTCCGGCCACGACACAACTTATGCAGGAGGTGCCGGCGCGCAGCAGTCGGCCATGTCGCACGCAATGCACCGTGCGCACGAAGTACAACAATGCGAATACGCTGAAGACAATACTGATGGCTGCCAGCTGCGTCATTGCGGAGCGGCCCCTCAGGCGTCCAGACGACGGTACTTGATGCGATGCGGCTGCGCGGCTTCGGCGCCAAGGCGCTTTTTGCGATCCTCTTCGTACTCCGCGTAGTTGCCGGCAAACCAGGTCACCTGGCTGTCGCCTTCGAAGGCGAGGATGTGGGTCGCGATGCGGTCGAGGAACCAGCGATCATGCGAGATGACGATCGCTGAGCCAGGAAATTCCAGCAGCGCTTCTTCAAGCGCGCGCAGAGTTTCCACGTCGAGGTCGTTGGTGGGCTCATCGAGCAGGAGCAGGTTGCCGCCGGCTTTCAGCATTTTCGCCAGGTGGACCCGGTTGCGTTCGCCGCCGGACAACAGTCCGATCTTCTTCTGCTGGTCGCCGCCGCGAAAATTGAAGCGGCCAACGTAAGCACGTGACGGGGTTTCGTACTTGCCGACCTGAATAATGTCCTGGCCGTCGGATATTTCTTCCCAGACGGTCTTGTCATCCACGAGACTGTCACGCGACTGGTCAACGCTGGCGAGTTGCACGGTGTCGCCGAGACGAATCTTGCCGTTGTCGGGCTGTTCCGAACCAATAATCATGCGAAACAGTGTCGTTTTGCCGGCGCCGTTCGGGCCGACGATGCCGGCGATACCACCAGCCGGCAGGTCGAAGCTCAGGTCATCGATCAGCAGTTTGTCGCCAAAGCCTTTACGCACGTTCTCGACCTGCAGCACGACATCGCCGAGACGCGGCCCGGGAGGGATGTAGATCTCGTTCGTTTCATTCCGCTGCTGGTAATTGCTGGACGACAATTCTGCGAACTGCCGCAGGCGCGCTTTCGATTTTGCCTGGCGGCCTTTCGGGTTGGCCCGCACCCACTCCAGTTCCGACTGCATTGCCTTGCGACGTGCTTTCTCGCCGGCTTCCTCATTGGCCAGACGCGCTTCTTTTTGCTCCAGCCACGACGAATAGTTGCCTTCCCATGGAATGCCGTGGCCACGGTCGAGTTCGAGAATCCAGCCGGCAACGTTGTCGAGGAAGTAGCGATCGTGCGTCACCGCAATCACCGTACCCGGATACTCTTCGAGGAATCGTTCGAGCCACGCCACCGACTCGGCATCGAGATGGTTGGTCGGCTCGTCGAGCAGCAGCATGTCCGGTTCCGAAAGCAATAAACGGCACAGTGCAACGCGACGCCGCTCACCACCCGACAGTTTCGTCACGTCCGCGTCCCAGGGCGGCAGGCGCAGTGCATCGGCAGCTACATCAAGCTTGCGATCGAGTTCCCAGCCACCCGCCGCTTCAATTGCGTCCTGCAACTTACCCTGTTCTTCAAGCAATGCGTTCATCGCGTCATCGTCCAGCGGTTCAGCGAACTGCATGCTGATCTCGTTAAAGCGATCCAGCAGGGCTTTAACTTCGGCAACGCCTTCCTCGACGTTGCCGCGGACGTCTTTGCTGGAATCGAGTTCCGGCTCCTGCGGCAGATAGCCAATATTGATGCCCGGCTGCGGACGTGCCTCGCCTTCGAATTCACGGTCGAGACCGGCCATGATGCGCAGCAAAGTCGATTTTCCTGAGCCATTGAGTCCCAGTACGCCAATCTTGGCCCCCGGGAAAAAACTCAGGGAGATATCGCGAATAATGTAACGTTTGGGCGGCACGATCTTGGCTACCCGATTCATTGTGTAGATATACTGCGCCATGCTTCGATTGCTTCCGCCCAACAGATGCGCGCATTATCCGGCATGCGGCGCCATTAGAAAACCTAAATAAAAACCAATACAGAAGAGTCAGTCATTGAGCAGCCAGCCCGTGTACGTCTACAAAGGACAGGCCCTGGCCGAATACGGTTTCGGCGATCAGCATCCGTTTGGCGCCGATCGACACGATGTCTTTCACGCTGCCTTGCAGGCAACCGACTTAATGGATCGTGTGCAACTCGCCAGGCCTGAGCTTGCATCACTCGAGCAAATCGCACTGTTTCATAGCCAAGACTATATCCGCCACGTTGAACGCATGTCGGCGCTCGGCGAGGGCTTTCTTGATCAGGGAGACACGCCAGCGGTCAAGGGCATCATGGAAAAAGCGCAGGTCGTAGTGGGCACGACGCTCGCCGCGACGAATGCCATCATGCTGGGTGAAACGCAACGCGCGTTTCAGCCAATTGGCGGTTTGCATCATGCAGCACGAATTGCTGCCGCCGGGTTTTGTGTGTTTAACGATTGCGGCGTTGCAATCGAGTATTTGCGAAAGCAGTACGGCGTGCAAAGAATCGCTTACGTCGATATCGACGCGCATCACGGTGACGGCGTGTTCTACGGCTTCGAAGACGACCCCGACCTGATCTTTGCTGACATTCACGAAGACGGCCGATTCCTGTATCCGGGGACTGGTGCCGCCTGCGAAAGCGGCAAAGGCAAGGCGGCCGGCAGCAAGCTGAACCTGCCATTGCCTCCGGGCGCGGACGATGCCGCGTTTTTCGATGCCTGGCAGCAGGTTGAGGATTTTGTCGCCGCTGCTGAGCCGGAATTTATTCTGCTCCAGTGCGGTGCCGACAGCCTCGCCGGCGATCCGATTACCCACCTCTGCTTCAGCAGCGCGGCGCACCACCACGCGGCTGGCCGCCTGTGCCAGATTGCCAACGAGTGTGCGGAAGGCCGCCTGCTCGCAACGGGCGGGGGCGGCTACAACCGAGACAATCTTGCCGCGGCGTGGACCGCTGTCGTCACGGCGCTGGTCGAAACCGACTAAGCCTGCCAAACCGCCGGCCGGCGGCCCGGATTGTGTACAATTGCCGCTCTTTCGAGGGCCTCACGCTCTCGCTACTGCCCTTAAAGACCCGGGAGAACCGCTGCATGTTCGTTGAGACCACCTCGATAGAGGACTTTGACCCTGAGCTTCACAAAGCCATCGTTGCCGAGGCGCGCCGCCAGGAAGAGCACATCGAGCTCATCGCCTCGGAGAACTACGCCAGCCCGCGAGTCATGGCGGCGCAGGGTTCGGTACTGACGAACAAATACGCCGAGGGCTATCCCGGCAAGCGTTACTACGGCGGCTGCGAATACGTCGACGTTGCCGAGCAGCTCGCCATCGATCGTGCGAAAAAACTGTTCGGCGCCGATTATGCCAACGTGCAGCCGCACTCGGGTTCGCAGGCGAACGCGGCCGTGTGCCTCGCATTATTGAAAGCCGGCGACACGATACTGGGCATGAGCCTCTCTGCCGGTGGTCACCTGACGCACGGCTCGCCCGTCAATTTTTCGGGCAAGCTGTTCAATGCCGTGCAGTACGGCGTCAATAATGAAACCGGTCTCGTCGACTACGACCAGGTAGAGGCGCTCGCAAAAGAACACCAGCCGAAGATGATCATTGCCGGTTTCTCCGCTTACTCGCGGATCATGGACTGGCAGCGCTTCCGCGATATCGCCGACAGCGTTGGCGCGTGGCTGATGGTCGACATGGCACACGTTGCAGGGCTCGTCGCGGCGGGCCTGTATCCGAACCCGGTGCCGATCGCTGACGTCGTGACCACGACCACGCACAAGACGCTGCGCGGGCCGCGCGGCGGATTAATTCTCGCGCGGGCAAATGACGACATCACCAAGAAGTTCAATTCCCTGGTGTTTCCCGGCACGCAGGGCGGGCCGCTCATGCACGTCATTGCCGCCAAGGCTGTGGCGTTCAAAGAGGCGATGGACAAGGACTTCATTGCCTATCAGCAACGGGTGATCGACAACGCGCGCGTCATGGCGGCAACGCTGGCGGAGCGTGGCTTCGAGATTATTTCAGGTGGCACGGACAACCACCTGATGCTGGTCAGCCTGATCAAGCAGG
This sequence comes from Woeseia sp., assembly GCA_049665065.1. Taxonomy (GTDB): domain Bacteria; phylum Pseudomonadota; class Gammaproteobacteria; order Steroidobacterales; family Woeseiaceae; genus Woeseia. The sequence continues at coordinate 8,446 of JBATFU010000445.1, forward strand.
ACATCACCGGCAAGGATGCAGATGCTGCACTCGGGCGCGCCAACATTACGGTGAACAAAAACACGGTGCCGAATGACCCACGCTCGCCGTTTGTTACCAGCGGCCTGCGGCTCGGTACGCCCGCGATTACGACACGCGGGTTCAATGAAAAGGAAACCCGCGACCTGTCCGGCTGGATCGCCGATGTACTCGACGATCTCGAAAACGATGCCACCAACCAGCGTGTGCGCGAGCAGGTTCTCGAATTGTGCAAGCGCTTTCCGGTCTACGGCTGATCATTCCGCTCGTCTGAGATGAATCACGATGCACTGTCCGTTTTGCAGCCATGAAGAAACGAAGGTAATCGATTCGCGACTTGCCGCGGACGGACGCCAGATTCGTCGGCGCCGCCAGTGCCTCGACTGCAACGAGCGCTTCACGACGTTCGAGAGCGCCGAGCTCGTCATGCCGCGCCTCGTTAAATCCGACGGACGCCGCGAACCATTCGACGAAGAAAAAATGCGCAGCAGCATGCTGCGTTCACTGGAGAAACGTCCGGTATCTTCCGAGCGTCTGGAGGAGGCGGTTGGGCGACTCGTGCACAAGCTGCGCACGATGGGTGAACGTGAGGTCGGCTCACGACTGGTCGGCGAGCTTGTCATGGAAGAGCTCCGCGAACTCGATGAGGTGGCCTACGTCCGGTTTGCCTCGGTATACAGAAGCTTTCAGGACGTGACTGAGTTCCAGGAAGAGATCAAAAAACTGCAGGAGATCTCGGACGCGACCGCTTCGCGCGAACAGATGTCGTTGCTGCCGGACCTGCTCGGCGGCAAGAAATAGGCTGCACCCCTGCTGCCTTTGTCGCGACAATATCAATGACCGTTTTCAGCATTACAGATCACGAATGCATGGCGCGCGCGCTGCAGCTCGCCGCGCAAGGCATCACCAGCACGCACCCGAATCCGCGCGTTGGCTGTGTCTTGTGGCGCGATGGCAAAGTCGTTGGCGAAGGCTGGCACAGGGCAGCGGGCGATGCCCACGCTGAAATCAATGCTCTGGCAGATGCTGGTGACTCCGCACAGGGCGCGACTGCCTACGTCACACTCGAGCCCTGTGCGCATCACGGTCGCACCGGACCCTGCAGCAGCGCTTTGATCGAAGCCGGTGTCAGTCGCGTCGTGGCCGCGATGCAGGATCCGTTCACTGCAGTGGGCGGCCAGGGATTTGCCGCGTTGCGTGCGGCGGCCGTGCAGGTGGAAGTCGGCCTGATGGCGGCGGCGGCGCGTTCGCTGAACGCAGGGTTCCTGTCTCGCATTGAGCGCGGCACGCCGTTTGTACGCCTGAAAATCGCCACCAGTCTCGACGGTGCAACGGCGATGCTGTCCGGCGCTAGTCAATGGATTACGAGCGAGCCAGCGCGAGCTGACGTCCAGCGGTGGCGCGCGCGGTCGGACGCAATCCTGACAGGAAGCGGTACGGTCATTGCGGACGATCCCGCGCTCACGTTCAGGGACGGCAGGTTGGGCCGCGCGGCACCGCTGCGAGTGATCGTTGACAGCACCCTGCAAACACCGCCGACGTCACAGCTGGTGACAGACGGAATCAGCACTTTGTTGTGCTGCACGAATGACGCCAAGCGCGCGTTGCTGGAACGTGACGCGGTTGAAGTTGTGAAGCTTGGGTACGGGCAAGGCGGCGTCTCGCTGGCAGAGGTTCTCACCGAGCTCGCCAGCCGCCAGATCAACGAGGTCCTCGTGGAGGCCGGGCCGCGCCTGGCGGGCGCGTTTATCGAGCAAGGGCTCGTTGATGAACTTGTGATTTATCAGGCGCCCCATATCATGGGTAGCGAAACAGCGCGACTGGCAGCGACGCCGGCGTGGCAACGGTTGCAAGACAGATTGCAACTCGAGGTCATCGACAGACGCCTTGTGGGTCCCGATTTGCGCATCATTGCGCGTCCCGCAAAACGCAGCAGTCAATAGACAGGAACGAGCTACGACATTGTTTACCGGCATCATCAAGAGCATTGGACGCATCGCAAAACTGGAGCGGCGGGGCGGAGACATTCGTTTGCGCGTCAATGCGCCCGGTTTACCCTGGGCTGAGTACGCCGTGGGTGACAGCATTGCGGTTAATGGCGTTTGCCTTACTGCGGTCGCATTGCGTGAGGATGGATTCAATACCGACGTATCGACGGAGACCCTGGCCGTAACAACGCTTGGCAACATCAAAGAAGGCAGCAAAGTGAATCTCGAACCGGCTTTGGCGATAGGTGAACGCCTGGGTGGTCATCTTGTCAGTGGTCATGTTGATGGTATTGGCGTCGTCCGCTCTGTGCGATCAACAGGCCGCGCGTGGCAATTCGAAATTCAGGTGCCGGGCGACATCGCGCGCTACATTGCAAGGAAAGGCTCGGTTTCAGTGGACGGCGTCAGCCTTACCATCAATGAAGTATCTGACGCCAACTTCAGTATCACTATCATTCCGCATACGCTCAATGAGACGATCATCGGCGAATACAAAGCCGGTACAGCCGTTAACATCGAAGTGGACATGATGGCTCGCTATCTCGAGCGCCTGCTCGGTACGGATCAGCAGGGCGGCATCACGAAAGCATTTTTAGAGGCGCATGGCCATGGTTAAGTCGACGACGCCGCATCCGCGCGCGCACGGCATGGAGTTCTCATCGATCGATGAGATCGTTAAAGACATCCGTGATGGCAAGATGGTCATCATGGTGGACGACGAGAACCGCGAGAACGAGGGCGACCTGCTGATGGCCGCCGAAAAAGTCCGACCGGAAGACATCAACTACATGGCGCGCTATGGCCGCGGACTTATCTGCCTTACCCTGACGCGCGAGCGCTGCAAGCAGTTGCGCCTGCCGCTCATGGTCGATGACACTGACCATCACCACGCAACCAACTTCACGCTGTCGATCGAAGCTGCAGAAGGTATTACGACCGGTATTTCTGCGCACGACCGTGCCCGTACCGTGCGCGCTGCCGTGGCCGCCGGTGCAAAGCCGGAAGACCTGCGGCAGCCCGGCCACATTTTTCCGGTCATGGCGCAGCCCGGCGGCGTGCTGACGCGTGCGGGCCACACCGAAGCGGGTTGCGACCTGGCGCGACTTGCCGGTTTCGAGCCGGCTGCCGCCATTGTCGAAATTCTCAATGAAGATGGCAGCATGGCGCGGCGGCCCGATCTCGAAGTGTTCGCTGAAAAGCATGGCGTCAGAATTGGCACGATCGCCGATCTGATTCGCTACCGGCTCGAAAAGGAACAGTACATAGAGCGCATTGCGGAACAGTCCGTGAATACCTCGCACGGTAACTTCACGCTGTATTGTTACGATGATCGTATCAATCGCACGGTGCATCTCGCGCTCGTAAAAGGCGACCTCGGCGCAGTAAAGGATCCGCTCGTCCGGGTGCAGATCCAGGACACGCTGGGCGATGTATTGGGTGTCAGCAATGCGCGCCTTGGCTGGCCTGTTAACGCTGCCATCGAGAGAATTGCCAAAGAGAAAGCAGGAGTTGTTATCGTGTTGCGCGATCAGGAAGGCTCGCGCGAGCTGGTAGAGGCTGTGCGTGAACTCGCGAATCCAGACGATGACCTGCAGGCACGGCGCGGCGGCGATGCCGTCCTGCGCACCTACGGAGTCGGCGCGCAGATCCTGCGTGATCTCGGTGTGCAGCGAATGCGTGTACTCTCTGCACCCAAACAGATGCAGGCGATCTCGGGCTTCGATCTCGAAGTCACCGAATACGTCGAAAAATAACGCAAAACGGCCGGAAACTACGATGGAAAAAATCAAAACGACCGAAGGCGATCTCGTTGCACGCGATGCGCGATTTACGATTGTCGCGGCGCGTTTCAACGAATTTATCGTTGAATCGCTGATCAAAGGTGCCTTGTCGACGCTGCGGCGCCACGGCGCGGCCGACACGGATATCGACATCGTGCGCGTCCCTGGCGCTTTCGAAATGCCGCTCGCGGTTGAGACGATTGCTGCCGCGCGACGGACGGACGGCATCATCGCGCTGGGTGCCGTCATTCGCGGCGGCACCCCGCATTTCGAATACGTGGCCGGTGAATGCATCAGCGGTATCGCGGCAGCGGGACGCAAGCACGGCGTGCCGGTCGGCTTCGGTGTGCTTACTGTCGACACGATTGAACAGGCGATTGAGCGTGCCGGTACCAAAGCCGGCAACAAGGGCGAAGAGGCGGCACTCGCCGTGATTGAAATGGTAAGCCTGTTGCGCAAGCTCGCTTGAGCCCAATGATTTCACAACTAGCGGATGCAAGGTCATGAGCAAGGGGCCCGGCAGGCGTGGGCGCACGCGCGAGCTGATTGTGCAGGCGCTATACCAGATGCAGATTGCCGGCCACGACGTCAATGAGCTGCTGCGGCAGTTCCATGAGCGACCTGAATTTTCCCAGGTTGAAGCCACGTTTTTCGATGAAGCCATAGTCGGTATCTGCAAAACACAGGACGAGCTTGAGGCCCTCATCGGTGATTACGCAGACCGCCCGGTGGAGCAACTTGATCCGGTCGAACGCGGCATCCTGTTGCTCGGTATCTTTGAGTTGAAGACTCGCATCGATATTCCCTATCGAGTTGTTATCAACGAGGCGGTCAATCTCAGCAAGCGCTTTGGCGCCAGCGATGGCCACAAGTTCATTAACGCTTTGCTGGACCGTGCGGCGCCTGATCTGCGAGCGGCCGAGAAGGGCACGGCGTAGCGTCACGCGCGATGCACGAATTCGAGCTGATTGACCACTATTTTCGCCGCAGCGGCGGGCGTGGTGTCGTGCTCGGCATCGGTGATGACGGTGCGATACTCGATGTTCCGCCCGGACGCCAGCTCATCGCGGTTGTCGATACGCTGGTCGAAGGCGTGCACTTCCCGCCGGAACTCGATGCTCGCGATATTGGCTACCGCGCCGTGGCCGTAAATCTTTCGGATATCGCGGCGATGGGCGGAGAACCGGCGTGGATGACGTTGGCACTTACTTTGCCTGAAGCGGATACGAGCTGGCTTGCAGGTTTTGCAGAAGGTCTGTTTATCGCCGCCGCCGAGCACGACGTCGCCCTGGTAGGTGGCGACACGACGGCCGGCGGCGAAACGGTGATCAGTGTGCAATTGCTGGGTCACATTGCCAGCGGCCAGTTCCTGACGCGTAGCGGCTGCCGGCCAGGTGATTCCATTTACGTCAGCGGCACACCCGGCGATGCTGCCGCAGGACTTGCCTTGCTGCAGCAGGGCAACTCCGAACACGCCCTGGCAAAGCGCTTTTGCCGACCTGCCGCGCGCGTACAGCTGGGGCAGGCAGTCGCAAATCTAGCAAGTGCAGCGATTGATGTTTCTGACGGACTGTGTGCTGACCTGCAGCGACTGTTGCAGGCTTCCGGTTGCGGCGCGACGATCGAACAACAGCGCTTGCCGTTGTCGCCGGCGCTGCTCGATCATTGTGGTGACGCGGATGCGGCACGCCTCGCACTGACGGGCGGCGATGACTACGAGCTGCTGCTAACGGTCAACGCCGAACAGGAAGCGGAGTTTCTGCAGGCAGCCAGGAAATGCGACGTGAGTGTCACACGCTTGGGCGTTGCGGAAATTGACATGGGATTGCGCGTTACACGCAACGGGCAGCCCATCACGATGAACCTTGCCGGCTACCGGCATTTCAGCTGACGTATCGGGAAAAAATCGCCATGAACAATGCTGAGCTGCGTCGCAAAGTCCTGCGCGATCCCGTCAATTTTCTCGCGTTCGGATTCGGCACAGGCCTGGCACCAAAAGCACCCGGTACCGTTGGCAGCCTGGTTGGCATTCTGTTCGGACTTGCCGTCTTGCCGCTGCCAATGGCGTGGCGCATTGGTATCGGCGTGGTCCTGACG
>JBATFU010000446.1:0-5568 GCA_049665065.1 Woeseia sp.
CTTGAATTCGAAGAAGCCGCCAGATTGCGCGATCAGATCCACGAGATGCGCGAAGCCGCCATGGGTCTCCGCGATCGGCTCGCAGGTTAGCGGCAGGAGAATCAAAGCGGGCTGCCGAGCTTGCTAAGGGGCGGCGGCTTCAGTATCTTGAGCGCCGTTTTGCGAGGACCCTCGCAGTGCAGGGCGATTAGCTCAGGGGTAGAGCGCCACGTTGACATCGTGGAGGTCGCAGGTTCGAAACCCGCATCGCCCACCAATCTTGGTGTCTCCCGGCATTGCAGTTGCCGACCTTGCGGGTCGCAACTGAATGCCTTGTGGCGTGCCAGTGCGTCGGGGCGGGCAAGCTGAGCTTGCCGCCGACTTGGCGGGCAGAATCGCAGTTTTTTCGAGGTAACTGCGTTGTTCCCTTGCGGCACAGCGAATGCTGCACGTGCATGGCCGAACTGGCGTTTTTCTGGTGCCAGAGCGATTCAGGACAAGTGAGTTGGACTCGCTGCCCGCGTGCCGGACAGGTTTTCGACGGCTATCCCGTGCGTCGTTCCGCTATTTCGGCAATGAATTTGGCTCCTCGTGGGCCGCAGTTCTGCCGGGCCTTTGCACGATTCGTGGCAAATTCGCCACAAAAGCCGGCCGATACGGTAGCCAATGGCGGAATTTGTTGAGTTTTCGCGTCATTACGGCTTGTTTCGCGCACGCTGCGGCTTTAAAATTCGCGTCCCCTGCCGGTCAGCCCAGGCTGCTACCGGCGGATTTTTTGGTTTTAGGAGGATTGGCAAATCGCCAGCACCAAGCGCGTAAGACGCAATGAAGAGATAGAAGCTTCAGAAGTACGAGTCATCGATCAGGACGGCGAGCAAGCGGGCGTAATGCCCCTGGACGAAGCGATAAGGGTTGCGAGGGCCGTGTCGCTCGACCTCGTCGAAGTGTCACCTACAGCTAAACCTCCTGTTTGCCGGGTCATGGACTTCGGCAAATACCTGTTTGAGCTAAACAAGAAAGCCCAGACAGCCAAGCGCAAGCAAAAGCAGGTGCACGTAAAGGAAATCAAGTTTCGTCCGGGAACGGATGAAGGCGATTACAAAATCAAATTACGCAAGCTGACTGAATTTCTCGAAGTCGGCGATAAGTGCAAAGTGACGTTGCGCTTTCGCGGACGAGAAATGGCACACCAGGAACTGGGTGCCAAACTGCTGGAAAGAGTCAGAAATGATCTGGCAGAAATTGGTGTTGTTGAGCAAATGCCGCAAATGGAAGGACGGCAAATGATCATGGTGATGACACCAAAGAAAAAGTGAGTGGCGGCAAGCCCATTTAACGGGTCAATGCCAATACCCGCCTGTCGCGGCGCATTGCAATACCGCAGTGACGTACGTTACAGGGCTATGAGAATCGGAGACGACAATGTCGAAAATGAAGACCAACCGGGGCGCCGCCAAGCGCTTCCGGCGGACGGGCAAGGGTGGCTTCAAGCGCGCCCAGTCCCATCTCAATCACATCCTGACGAAAAAGAAGTCCAAGCGGAAACGCCAGCGGGGTCTGACCCAGCAGGTAGCAGATTGTGACGTCAAGAGCGTGCGCCGCATGCTCCCGTACAGCTAAGGAGCGATTGAGACATGGCCAGAGTTAAACGTGGCGTTACCGCCAAAGCACGTCATAAGCGCGTCCTTGGCAAAGCCAAGGGCTATTACGGCGCCCGCAGTAAATTATTCAAGACGGCCAAGCAGGCCGTCATTAAAGCCGGTCAGTACGAATACCGCGATCGCCGCCAGCGCAAGCGTCAGTTCCGCGCCCTGTGGATTGCGCGCATCAACGCGGCCGCACGTATGTACGGAATGTCGTACAGCCGCCTGATTAACGGACTGAATCGCGCCGAAATCGAGGTCGATCGCAAGGTATTGGCGGACATCGCCGTGCACGATATCGACGCATTTGGTGCGATAGCCGAGCAGGCGAAAGCTGCACTCGCCAAAACCTGATTTCTGACTGATACCGGTCAGGCCAATGCAGGCACTCGATGAGCTGGTCACGGCGGCGGAGCAACAAATCGCCGCCGCTGCTGACCTGTCCGCACTTGACGCAGTGCGCGTTACCTATCTCGGCAAGAAGGGCGAGCTGACCGCGCGCCTTAAAGCGTTGAGTGAGCTGTCGGCTGCGGACCGCCCTGCTGCAGGGCAAGCGATCAACCACGCCAAGCAGACATTGCTGGAGCGCATCAACGCGCGGCGCGAAGAACTGGAAAATAAAGTTCTCGATGCGAAGCTGCAGCAGGACTCCGTTGACGTCACACTGCCGGGGCGCGGCGCCGGCATCCGCGGGCGGCATCCGGTCTCGCGTGCAATGTCGCGCATCGAATCGATTTTCTGCAATGCCGGTTTCGCCGTGCGTTCCGGTCCCGAGATCGAGGACGACTTCCACAACTTTACGGCGCTCAACATCCCCGAAAATCATCCAGCGCGAGCGATGCACGATACGTTTTATTTTCCGGGTGGGCGGCTGTTGCGGACACACACGTCGCCGGTGCAGATTCGCTCGATGGTCGAGGAAGGTGTGCCGCTGCGCATTATCGCGCCGGGTCGAGTTTATCGCTGCGATTCCGACCAGACCCATACGCCCATGTTTCACCAGGTTGAAGGTCTCGTTATCGATCGCGGCATCAGTTTTGCCAACCTGAAGGCCGTGCTGCACCAGTTCGTCGAAAGTTTTTTCGAACGCGATGCGAAGCTAAGGTTTCGTCCCTCGTATTTTCCGTTCACCGAACCGTCGGCCGAAGTTGACGTGGAATGGTCAGAAGGAAAATGGCTCGAGATTCTCGGCTGCGGCATGGTGCATCCGAATGTTTTGACGCATGCAGGTATCGATGCGGAGGAATTCACTGGCTACGCATTCGGAATGGGTGTTGAGAGGCTCGCCATGCTGCGCTACGGCGTCACCGACCTGCGTACGTTCTTCGATAACGATTTGCGCTTCCTGCGCCAGTTTCACTGAGGCGGGCGGGCAATGAAATTTGCAGAGAGCTGGTTACGCGAATGGGTTGATCCCGATCTCGATGCAGCAGCCATTGGCGCTGCGTTGACGATGGCGGGGCACGAGCTCGATGCATTAACTGTTGAAGGTGCCGGGCTCGATGGCGTGATCATTGCTGAAGTCGTCTCTGCCGAGCCGCACCCCGATGCCGATCGACTGCGTGTTTGCCAGGTCTCGACCGGCAGCGGCGACCCCGTGCAAATCGTCTGCGGGGCGCCGAATGCCCGTGCCGGAATGAAAGCGGTCCTGGCGAGCCCGGGCACAAAACTGCCGAACGGCATCAAGCTTCGCAAGGCCAAAATTCGTGGCGTCGAGTCACTTGGCATGCTGTGTTCCGCGACCGAGCTGGATCTCGGTGAGGAGTCGGATGGCATTATTGAGTTGCCACAGGATGCACCGGTCGGAGTTGCACTGACACAGTACCTGGGCTTGCCGGATGCCATTTTCGATGTCGACCTGACACCCAATCGCGGCGACTGTTTCAGCGTTCTTGGTATAGCGCGTGATCTCTCTGCCCAGACTTCGACGCCGCTGCGCGGCCCGCAGCTGCCAGCAGTCGAGGCTTCGATAAAAGACACGCACCCGGTCGAATTGCTTGAACCGCAGGCCTGTCCGCGCTTTGCAGCCCGGGTTATCCGGGGCATTGATCCCAAGGCTCGCTCCCCGCTCTGGATGATCGAACGCCTGCGCCGCAGCGGCATCCGCGCCATCCACCCGGTCGTTGATATCACCAACTACGTGATGCTCGAACTGGGCCAGCCTTTGCACGCCTATGACTGCGCCAAGCTCGCCGGGCCGATTCGGCCGCGATTGGCCAAGGCCGGCGAGAAAGTCACGTTGCTGGATGGACGCGAAGTTACCCTGCGCGACGACACGGTAATCATCAGCGATGATTCGGGCGCGATCGGCATGGCGGGCATCATGGGCGGCCTGAGTACCGCGGTCAGCGACACGACGCGGGACGTCTTTTTCGAGGCTGCCTTCTGGCCACAGGATGTGATGGCAGGCAGGGCGCGCAGCTATGGCATGCACACCGATGCCTCCATGCGCTTTGAGCGTGGTGTTGATCCACAGCTGCCGCCGCGCGCAATCGAACGTGCCAGTCAACTTCTCCTGCAAATTGCGGGTGGCAAAGCAGGCCCCGCAGAAGATCACCTGCATGCAAATTTGTTGCCGCAACGGTCAGCCGTGAAGTTGCGGAAAGCCCGCCTGCAACAATTGCTGGGTCTGGCAGTCGACGACAAAGTCGTGACTGAGATTTTGCAGAGACTGCAACTCGCCGTGCAGCCTGCAGACGATGGCTGGCTCGTTACGCCGCCGGGTTTTCGATTTGACATAGTCATCGAAGAAGACCTGGTCGAGGAGGTTGCCCGGGTCTATGGCTACGACCGTATTGATGAGGCGACGGCAGTCACGCAAACACCTTTGAAGCCGATCGCGGAAGGGCGGCTGCCATGCGACCGCGTTGCGAATGTTTTACTGGTGCGCGACTACCAGGAAGTGATTACCTGGAGTTTCGTCGATGCCGAATCGGACCGCACGCTGACGGGTCGCAGCTCGCCACTCGTTCTCAGCAATCCAATATCATCGGACCTGTCCGTTATGCGTGGCACCTTGTGGGCCGGCCTGTTGCAATCGGCGCGCAACAATCTTGCGCGGCAGCAGGAACGCGTGCGGCTTTTTGAGATCGGCAAGACGTATCACGGCACACTTGATGCACCCCGGGAGGTGCTGCGCGTGTCGGCGATTGCCGTTGGTTCGGCGCTTCCTGAGCAATGGGGAGCAAAGGCGCAAGCCGCTGATTTCTTTGATCTAAAGGGTGATCTCGAAGCGCTGCTTGGAATGACTGGCGCTGCTGACGCATTTAGCTTTCACGCCACTGAGCATGTCGCGTTGCAACCAGGCCAGTCTGCTGCGATCTTGCGTGATGGCAACGAGATCGGTCTGATCGGCAAACTGCATCCGGCAATCGCGCGCAAGCTCGATTTCAAAAAGGATGCGTTCCTTTTTGAGCTGGATGCCGACGCGATCATGCGGACTACACTGCCGGCCGCAATGGCAGTCTCGCGCTTCCCGGCGATCCGGCGCGACCTGGCGATTGTCGTCGCAGAAGAGGTCTCCGTTGCGCAGATTCGCGCGGCTGTCACAGAGGCTGCCCCGGAGCTCGTTCGGGAGCTTACGATTTTCGACGTGTACCGCGGTGCCGGCATAGAAGCCGGGCTAAAAAGCATAGCTTTTGGCTTGATTTTACAGGAAACATCCCGCACCCTTACTGACGCCGATGCAGATGCGGCGACCCACGCGGCGATCAAAAAATTGCAGCAAAAATACGGCGCGGAACTGAGAGACTAACTCTATGGCACTGACAAAAGCCGACATGGCTGAATCGTTGTTTAATGAATTAGGACTCAACAAGCGCGAGGCGCGTGAGTTGGTGGATCTGTATTTCGAAGAACTGCGAGCATCACTCGCAGTGGGAGAGCAGGTTAAACTTTCCGGATTCGGAAACTTTGATCTTCGGGATAAAAACCAACGTCCGGGTCG